>CAZJCR010000408.1:0-1507 GCA_964544385.1 uncultured Bacteroidales bacterium | reverse complement strand
TTTATTTGTTCTAAAATCAAGTAAAATCATATTAAAAAATATTGTTATTTTTGTATCAAAATTGTCCTAAATTTTATGTTTATAAATATTTGTCTTCAATTTTGGGGAATTGCATAAAAAGGCAGCCATTATTTTTTGGTTGCCGGTTTTTATTATTTGGCCATAGTGCCCCAAAAAAAATATTAGTGTTATTATAGTTACTGGCTGTAATTAAGGTGTTATAAATACTGTAAAGGTAATTGTAAGCTTTTTAACTACAGTTATAAAACAGATAGCTCAATTTGAGCTTAAGCTGTATTTAGTTTGCAACTATTTAACATTATTGTATTAACAATAAATAAAAATAAAATTTATGGAACTTGAATATTTAGGATATAATCAAACAATAAATAAAATAGTTAACGAAAATAACCCGCACAATTTAGTTGTTGGCCGTGTTGTTGTTGAGCACAAAGAACGTTATGTAGTTGAAGCGCAAATGGGTAATTACGAGTGCGAGATTACAGGGAATTTAAGGTACTCGGCACAAAACCGCGACGAGTTTCCGGCTGTTGGCGACTGGGTTTTAATTACAATTTACGGGCAGGGTTTGGCAATAATAAATAAAGTTTTGCCCCGCCATAGTGTAATTACACGTCAGGCTGTTGGCCAGGTTGGTCAGGTACAGGTAATTGCCGCCAATGTAAATTACGCTTTTTTGGTACAGGCTGTCGACCGCGATTTTAATATTAACCGGCTTCAACGTTACCTTGCTATTTGTAATGCCGCTAAAGTTGAGCCAATTATTGTTTTAACCAAAACCGATTTAATTAACGAAATATCGAAAACCGAGATGATTGAATACGTTAATTTGCGCATACAAAACGTTAAAGTGTTAAGTGTTAGTAATTTAACATCAGATGGTATTGATATTGTTAATAAAACTATCGAACCCTATAAAACTTATTGCATGTTAGGTTCGTCGGGGGTTGGAAAAACATCGCTAATAAACAATTTACTTGGCAAAAACCAGCTAACAACCGGAGCAATAAGCCAAAGCACAAACAAGGGCAGGCATGTTACAACCCACAGGCAGCTTATTGTTTTGCCCAACGGTGGTATTTTTATCGATAACCCGGGCATGCGCCAGGTTGGTATTATTGATAATACCGATGGTGTAAAAGCAACTTTCGAAAGTATTTTTGAGTTGGCCAACAATTGTAAATATCGCGACTGTACCCACACAACCGAAAAAGGTTGCGCTGTTATTGAGGCTGTTATAAACGGCAAAATCGACAATAAAACTTACCTTAATTTTTTGAAATTAGAGAAAGAAAAAACATATTTTGATTCGACTATTGTACAAAAACGACAACGCGATAAAAGTTTTGGCAAAATGATTAAGGACTACAAAAAAAACTATGGTAAAAATAATTTTTAACTAAGTTGAGTGGTTGGAGCTATGCGAATAAACGCTTTACTTAGGTATAATCCCGATGTAGAGTTTGTAGTGTTTCACTAACGGAGT
>CAZJCR010000407.1:0-1522 GCA_964544385.1 uncultured Bacteroidales bacterium | reverse complement strand
ATGTACAAGTACCCTATGATAAAAATTATATTAATAAAATTATTGATGTTGAATTAATTGATATAGCTGATAATAACAATATAAATGGTAAAGTAATATTATGATTGATTATAATGATTTAGGTAAAAAAACTATTGACTTAATTAACCAAACAGGCAAATTTATTAGACAACAACGTGCATTGTTTACAAAAGATAAAATTGAAAAAAAAGGTACTAACGATTTTGTATCGTATGTTGACAAAACAGCCGAATCGATGTTAGTAAAAGGGCTAAAAGTAATTTTACCACAGTCGGGGTTTATTGCCGAAGAGCAAACTGCCGGTTACACAACCGAAGAGTACATATGGATTATTGACCCTTTAGATGGTACAACTAATTTTATCCACAATGTAGCCCCACATGCAATTAGCGTGGCTTTAATGCATAAAACCGAAATTGTACTGGGCATTGTTTACGAAATTGCAATGGACGAAATGTTTTACTCGTGGCAGGGAATTGGTGCATATTGCAACCAGCAACCAATATCGGTATCGAGTGCCAGCGGAGTTACACAGGGTTTAATTGCAACGGGTTTTCCAATTAACCAGTTTAACCGGTTAAAAAAACACATGTTAGTTATCGAACAGGTAGTAACACAATCGCATGGAATACGCAGGCACGGTTCGGCGGCAACCGACTTGGCATATGTTGCTGCCGGCAGGTTCGATTGTTATTTTGAACTTGGACTGAACCCCTGGGACATTGCCGCCGGATATTATTTAGTTAAAAAAGCCGGCGGACTTGTTAGCGATTATAGCGACAACCCAAACTGTATTTTTAGTACCGAAATAATTGCTGGTACACCAGCCGTTTATACCGATGTATTAAAAATTGTTAAAAGCATTATGTAAATTATTTTTAAATTGTTAATTTACTGATAATAAATATCGAAAATACTATAACCATGTAGCTTGTAAAACCGCTATTTTGTTACTTAAATAAATTTAACAAAAAATAATTTTTATGACCATAAAAAATACGTTAACAGCAATTTGTCTGGTTATTGCATCAGTAAACAGTAATGCCCAATTGCTCGATGCATATTATTACCATGCGCCATACTTTGCCCCGGGTACAGGCCCATATGTTGAAACATACATTGCAATTGCAGGCAACTCGGTACATTACATAATGAACCCCGACAGTATGTTACAAGCATCGATAAATGTTACTATGCTATTTAAAAATGCCAACAATATTAAAGAGTTCAGAAAATACAATTTTGTAAGCCCGCCCCTGCCCGACTCTACTACTGTTTTTCCGTCGTTTATTGATTTGCAGCGAATTGCAATTAACCAGGGCATTTATAATTTTAAACTTATTATTACCGATAATTACGACCTTAAAAATATTGATACTATAATTATTAACGACATTGTAACGGTTGATTTTCCCGAAAAACAATTGTCGTTTAGCGGTATTGAATTTTTAGAAAACTATTACGAAACAAATAATCAGAATATTTTTGTTAAAAATGGTTA
>CAZJCR010000406.1:0-1524 GCA_964544385.1 uncultured Bacteroidales bacterium | reverse complement strand
GTACACCTTTTTAATCAGCTTATAGACCATTTCTTCTTGACCATAACAATACTTTTCTATTCTTATAGCACTCATTTTATAAAATAATTATTAAAAACTCATTAACGTTTAAGAACGTTTCTTTTTGATAAAGTTTCTCAAAAAAATTGATTTTTTATTTCCAAAATCACTACTAAGCAATAAGCCATAACGTTCTGTGCTTGGTATATGATCAAATATTACTTTAAGTACTGCCGTAAATGGTAAAAACAATATCGCGCCTGCAATCCCCCAGATAATACTTCCCAAAATAATAGATAATATTGCAAATAAAGGATTTATACTTACTTGCGAACCAACAATTTTTGGTGTTAAAAAATTACCTTCCAAAAATTGAACGATTAAATACCAACCTATAATTAGGAGTCCCAACAGAGGTTTCTCTTGCACAATAATAGCATACGATACAGGAATTAATCCTCCAATTGCTGTTCCGATATAAGGAATAATAGAAAGAAATGCTCCTAAAAATCCAAATAATACAGGATATTCTAACCCTATCAACCATAATCCTAAACTGTTTAAAGTCCCCACTATTAAAATAATAAAAAATAAACCGATAAAATAGCTTTTAATAACCTTTTGAATCTTTTTTATTGTTTCAGTGGTTTTTTCTTTTTTCTCTTCGTTTAAATTTAATAGAAAGAATTTTTTGAATGAATCTCGATACAATAAAAACAGAAACGAATAAACAATTACCATAAAGATTCCGGAAATAACAGTAAAAGAAGAAGAAATTGTATTATTGATAAAACTGGAAATATTAAACAACTCGGAGTTGTTCCCTTCTTGATGGATGGCTTTTTCGATAATTGGCAAGTTGTATTCGGAGAATAGTTGATTGATATTTAATAACACATTCGTTATTAGTTTTTCTATTGAGTTAAGCAGGTGTGAAATTCCGTTCATTTCCGTATATATATGATGACCGAAAAAAAACAACACCCCACCTATAACACTGATTACTAAAAAGAGTGAAAGTAAGATAGATATTATTCTATGTAAACGTTTTTCAAAAAAACTACAGAGAGGTGTTAACAATAAAGACAATAAAACAGCGAATGCAATTGGTTTAAGAATTGTTCCAAGGTAAATCAGCAGAAATCCACTGATAAGAACAAGAACTAGGGAAAAAGCTATTCGCTGTAATTTCATTTAATTGAATCAGTTTAAATAATAAATATAAAATAATGTTACGTAATTTTATGTATTAAGAGCGGTTAAATGCTTATTCATCTTTTAATTCATCTTCAGCAATACTACTAAAGTCAAATGTTTTCTTTAAGTTTTTAGCAACAAATCTTTTAAATAGATGTTTACGAAACCTAAATATTAAAAAAGCAAAAATGATGTAAAGAGCACCTACAATCAGAAATCCGATATATTGGTTGTTTAACAATTCATTTAAAGCAACTAATCCTGCTAAAGAAAGGAAAAACAGACCAAAGATTAAAAATAAAAATGTAACAAAGGAAGAGAAAAAGA
>CAZJCR010000405.1:0-1561 GCA_964544385.1 uncultured Bacteroidales bacterium | reverse complement strand
TAAACTCAAGCATCGGCATTAGCCCTTTTGTACCGGCACATCGCGTGGTAAACCGTAACGGCTTGCTAACAGGCAAAAAGTTTTTTGGTGGACAAAACACCATGAAAGAATTGCTCGAAAGCGAAGGTGTTAAAATTAAAGATGATAAAATTATTGACTTTGGGTTGGTATTTTGGGACCCAAACAAACATTTATAAACATGTGGATAGCTTTAGGATTATTATCGTGCCTTTTTTTAGGCTTTTACGATATAGCTAAAAAAACATCGCTAAAAAACAATGCAGTAATACCGGTTCTATTTTTTGCGTCGGCAACTAGCGCGCTAATTTTTGCACCAATTATATTATTATCGCATTACAATTTTATTGACCAATCGAGTATATTTTTTGTTCCTAAAACCACCCCGACCTTACACGGGCTGGTATTTTTGAAATCGATGTTAGTGGGCTCGTCGTGGATATTTGCATATTTTGCCCTAAAAAACCTGCCAATTACAATTGTAACACCTATACGTGCCACAGGCCCTGTTTGGACTTTAATAGGAGCATTAATAATTTTTGGCGAAACATATAACTTATGGCAATGGATTGGAATAGCTACTGTTATGGTTTGTTTTTACTTTTTTTCGTTGGCCGGTAAACGCGAAGGCATAAACTTTAAAAACAACAAATGGATTGCCTTTATTACTATTGCAACATTATTAGGCTCGATAAGCACATTGTACGACAAATTTTTAATAAACAATTACGACCGTATGGCCGTGCAGGCTTGGTTCTCGGTTTACATGATACCTGTTTTTTTACCTTTTTTAGCCATACTTTGGTACCCGCGCCGCAAAAAAATAACGCCGTTTAATTGGCGGCCAACAATACCACTTATTGGTATTTTATTGACAATAGCCGACTTTGCTTATTTTTACTCGCTAACTTACGACGGTGCTTTAATCACCATTTTGTCGGTATTGCGCCGCACAAGCGTTTTAATATCGTTTACTGTAGGTGCAATTTTATTTAACGAAACAAACCTGAAACGGAAAGCAATAGCTTTGGCAGGAATTTTTGCCGGGGTACTTATAATTGTTTTTGGCAGTTAAAAAGCTACTTTTTGCACGCTAACAAAACCTTGTTGGTTTGTAACCCGCACAACGTAAATACCATTTGCTAAATTACGGGTATTTAACAATATAACATTGGCATTATTTACCACAGTATGTTGTTTTAAAACAGTACCATTAACGCAAACAAGCTCAACTTTGGTATTGCTTACCGGTTGGTTAAATTTTACGTTTATATTGTTGTTTAAAACATTGGCAATCCAACTATTTTCAGTAGTTTTTTTCAGGTTAACACAAACAATGTCGGAGTATGCAAACTGGCCGTTATAGTCGGTTTGTTTAAGCCGGTAATAAATATTTTTTACATTGGTAACTGCAATACTTGTAGAATATGTTAAATAAACATTACTATTGCCTGCACCGGGTTGGGTAATAACAGGCGTAAAATTGTAACCATTTGCCGATGCCTCGATAGTAAAATAATGATTATTTAATTCGGAAAATGTT
>CAZJCR010000404.1:0-1565 GCA_964544385.1 uncultured Bacteroidales bacterium | reverse complement strand
AGTTTATTGAATATATCCTTATTTTTGTTAATTTTTATGATATAATTATTTATTATTTTATCTTTATTTATAAATATTTTATATTAGTATTACTTTTTCATCAAAATTTGAATTATTCGGAACACTCTTTATCAAATTGTGTGCAAGAATACCATGAACCTCTATAGGTCATGGATGAATTGCACTTTGGGGGGCGTGTAAGAAATATAATGTAGTATTTGTTGTCAAATGCTCTACCTCTTTTTTTAAATATTATATGTATAATAATATTATATTATTCAAATGAAAAAAAAATGTAGGTGTGTTTGATTGTTTTTTAAGACCGTTAATAAAGGAGTTAAAGTTAGAATCTATCCAAACAAAAAACAAGAGGAACTATTCCATATAAATTTTGGAGCAAGTAGGTTTGTATATAATAACATTCTTGATAGATTAAATAAACTCTATAATACATATCCTAATCAATACAAATTAAATATAACTCTCATAAATACCTTTTTAAAACAATTAAAACAGGAACATCCATGGTTAGAAGAAATTGAAAGTACAAGTTTACAACAGTCCAGCAGAGATTTATATAAAAGTTATCAAAATTTCTTTAAAAATCCAAAAACCAATTTCCCAAAATTCCACAGTAAAAAAAATACCAGATTAAGTTTCAGACAAACAATAGCCAATTATCCAGTTCAAAATAAACATTTAAAACTTCGAAAATATGGTTTAATCCGTTACAGAACAAGTAAAGAATATTATCAATTACTTAACTCCAATATTAAAATCAACAATATCACCATTACATGCGATAATGGTAAATATTACGCTATCTTAAATATTGAAGCACCAATAGAAAAATGGGATAATACAAATCAAGCAAAGGGTTACGACTTAAATTCCAACAGAAATCACTTTCTTGTAAGCAATACGGGTGAAAAATATCAATTCAACATTGCTCATGAAAACCAAATGATTAAAAAATTAAACATTTCACTCAGCACAAAACAAAAAGGTAGCAGAGCCTTTAAAAAGATTCAAAAAAGACTACAAAAATGGTATGGCAAAAGAACAAACAAACTAAACGACTTCATACAAAAATTAAGCACAAAATTAGTCAAAGAAAATGACACAATCGTATTAGAAGATAACTGGACCAATATTAAAATTCTCATCGGTGGAGAACAAAATATGATTTTTCCATTAATGAAATTTAAAAACATGCTTAATTATAAGTTTAATTGGTATAAACCAGACTGCGAAGGTCTTGTAACTGTAAACCCAAAAGGAACAAGCAAAACATGCCACCATTGTCAACATGTTGTAAATGAATTACGACCTTCTGTTAGGCAATGGACATGTCCAAATTGCGGCAATATCCTTGATAGGGATATTAATGCCGGAATTAATATTTTAAACCGTTGGAACGACGGGGATTGCCTTTCAACTCGATGTTAGGAATCCATGACTTCTATAAGTCATGGTAGTTCAATAAATCGTCCATGGTCTTTGAAGTGACATCGCCAGATTCAAACATTTAATAACACATCTCCACATAAATGTTTATTAATGAA
>CAZJCR010000403.1:0-1570 GCA_964544385.1 uncultured Bacteroidales bacterium | reverse complement strand
AATAAAACGACGGGTTGTAACCCCAGCTCGAGTTTCCCTCGAACTCGTTTACCGGCATAAGTTCGAGCACGTTTACCCCTAAGTTTTGAATGTAGTTAAGTGTATCGGCAATGGTTTTGTACGAGTGCGTTTCAACAAAATCGCGTATCAGCATTTCGTATATAACCATATTTTTAGGTTCTGGAGGGGTAAAACTTGTTATTTGCCAGTTATATTGTGGTTGCGCGGTTTCAAAAACCGACACAATTTCGGTTGTTTTATCGGTAGGGTATTGTTTTAGGTTTTGATATGTTTGGCTTGTAATGTATTTATCGTTCCAGGGGTCGAGAATTTTTTCGGTGTATGGGTCGGCTATAAGTAGCTGGCCGTCAATAAAATATTGGTAAGCGTATTCGGTTTTAGGTTTTAGGCTGGTAATTGTTTGCCAAAAGTGTGAGCCATCGGCTGTTTTGTACATCTGCCACGAGCTTGTTGCTTGTTGTGGTTGTTGCGAAATGTCCCAGTTGTTAAAATCGCCTAAAAGGTAAACAAAGTTTTTTTGAGGTGCGTGTAACACAAGGGTTACAGTGCTGTCGTTAATGTAGTTTGCGCCTTTTTTTAAGTTAGCTGGTAGTTCGGCAATGGTTGGGTTGTTGTGTATAAAAAAGTAAACCGAGTCGGCAACTGTTGTGGTTTGGTTTTTTGCCAAGGCTTTTATGTAATGTTTGCCCGATGCGTGGTTTATTGTATAATTAAGTTCGATAGCAGCTTGTTTAGTGGCGGTAACTCGTTGGTTATCGACAAAGATGATAAGGCTGTCGGCAAGGTTTGATGCGGCTTTAATAGTTATCTGGCTGTTTTGCTCAACCAAAATATCCGATGTTGGTAAAATTATTGATACGCTAATTGTTTGTTCGTATACTTGTGTAAAAATATCGGTTCCTTCGGCAGTTTTAGCTTCTTTTTTACTGTCGGCCGATCGGAAAACGAAAGCCATTTTCAGTACTTTATCGGTATCGGGCACGCCATAATATTGGTTTATCGATTCGGTAATTTCGAGTTTATAAAGGTTAGGTTCAATGCGGGTAAGCTTAGTTTCAGGGGTATTAACCCCCCAGTTGGTTTTAACGTGTTTCCAGTCGCTGTCCGATGTGCTTTTGTCGGTAATAACTCCGGTATGGGCGTATACATCGGCTGTATAGTTTTCGAGCCCTTTGTTGCCAAGCGATGCGTTAAAATAAACAGTAACAGGCTGGTTGGCGTAAGGGAAAGCTGGTTCGGTGTAAACAAGTTGTGCACTTGCAACAATTGATGAAACAATGATAAAAAAAAGTAAAATTAACCGCATAATAAAAATAATTGGGTTGTTTTATAAATTGAATTAATTGGGCAAATAAAATAATTTGCAATAAGCCATAGTTGATAAAAAAGGGTAAGCACAAGCTTACCCTTTTAATAGCAATGAAAAAAAATTATTGGATAGTACCAGTATTGTTGTCGAATGTTAATGTAATAACCTGACCGGCTGTACCGGGAACTGCTTCTTGGTCACCACCATCGTTACGGTATTCAATAACACCGTTAAATACGT
>CAZJCR010000402.1:0-1580 GCA_964544385.1 uncultured Bacteroidales bacterium | reverse complement strand
TGAATAACATGAGTAAATATAGACATGAATTAAAATACATTATCAGCACTCAAATAGCAGAAATACTAAAACAACGTCTTAAACTTGTAATGAGT
This sequence comes from uncultured Bacteroidales bacterium, assembly GCA_964544385.1. Taxonomy (GTDB): domain Bacteria; phylum Bacteroidota; class Bacteroidia; order Bacteroidales; family SZUA-534; genus CAZJCR01. The sequence continues at coordinate 1,485 of CAZJCR010000402.1, read as the reverse complement.
ATTGACAATCATTCAATAGATGGCGAATATCAAATAAAAAGTTTAAAATAATTGAGAACATTACTTATCAATATTTTAAAAACACTTTCGAATTGGCAAAAAAGCTTGAATGTCCGTTAATAATTACCCTTGGCGCAAGTTATAACACAACCGGCAACCAAATAGCAAACGAGCAATGGCCAATTGCCCGCGTTGGCATGGCTGCAGTTGGTAAAAGTTACGACACCATGGCTCCATACTACATTAAAAACAACAAAGTTCAGCTTATCGAAATGTTGCCAGCCCAAATTTATGGAGATGGTGGCATGTTTAGCAAAATTTTAAACATGGCAAAAACTGGTAAAATTGTAATACTTGGCAACGGAAAAAACTATTTACCTCGTGTACATGTATCCGATTGTGCCGATGCTTATGTTTTGGCTATCGAAAAACTACCGGTTGGCAAACGGTTTATTGTTTGCGACGACAAAAATGTTACTGTAAAGCAATTTATGTTACAATTAGCTAAAGTGTATAATGTTAAAAGGGTAATAAAAATACCAAAACTAATTTTGCGTTTTGTTATGGGTAAACATATTTATAAAACTTTAACAATAAATACTAAACTTAACAACCAACATATAAAAACCGAATTAGGCTGGCAACCAAAATATAAAACTTATAAGCAGGGTTTAATAACTTTAGTTAATTAGTTTTACTGTTACAAATAAACTATTGTAAAATCAATAATATACATTTATTTAACCATAACTATTATAATGGAACAAAATAATTTAGCAAAAAAACCTGTAGCCTTAATAACCGGGGTTAGTCGTAAAATTGGCATTGGTGCCGAAATTGCTGCCCAATTGGCCGCCATTGGATATAATATTGCCATAACTTATTGGCAACCTTACGATAAACTTATGGAGTGGGGAAGTAACCCTGCCGATATTGATACAATTATTGAACAGGTTACCAAAAATGGGGCAAAAGTTATTGCTATTGAGTCCGACTTGTGTGATACCCAAAGCCCCGGCAAAATATTCGATAATGTTGAAAACCAGCTTGGCCCGGTAACCGCTTTAATAATAAACCATTGCTACAGTATCGACAGCGACATTTTAACTACCACAGTTGAGGCTTTTGACAAACATTTTGCAATTAATGCCCGCGCAACTTGGTTGCTTATACAACAGTTTGCCACAAGGTTTAAAAACACTCCGGGTACTGGCCGTATTATATCAATAACCAGCGACCATACAGCGTTTAATTTACCATACGGTGCAAGCAAAGGTGCAATGGACCGTATTGTTTTGGCTGCAGCACACGAGTTTAAAAGTAAAGGTATTACTGCAAATGTTATTAATCCGGGTGCAACTGATACAGGTTGGATGAACGACGAGCTGAAGACTATTGTAAAAAACAGAACCTTATTATACCGTGTAGGGATGCCTGCCGATTGCGCAAACCTTGTGGCTTTTTTATGCTCCGACAAAGGTGGAT
>CAZJCR010000401.1:0-1589 GCA_964544385.1 uncultured Bacteroidales bacterium | reverse complement strand
AGGTTTTCGCCATCGTAACCATCCTGCTCTATACCATTTCCATTGGTATAACCACCTCCGTGCAGCCAAACCAGCACGGGGCGTTTTTTACCATCGGCCAGAGCGGGTGTCCAAATATTCAATCGCAGGCAATCTTCGCTCAACTCATCGTAGTTCCAATGATCGACAAACGAAGACCACTGGTTGGCAAAACGGCCTTCCATAATTTGTGGCGCTGTGTTTCCCCACCATACAGCAGGGCGAACATCGTCCCATGGCTGTGGCGGCCGAGGTGGCATAAACCGATTTTTACCGGCGGTATTGTCGCCATAAGGAATCCCTCTAAATTGGTGAATGCCACGCAAAACAAAGCCTTGCACTTTACCGTATTGGGTTTGCGCAATGGCAATATCGTCACCAATAAAAAGTTGCTGTTCATCAAGCTGAGTCGAACAATTGTCGCGACAGGCAAACAAGGCCATAAGCAATAGCATTATTGTTATCAACCTAACATCAAAATTTTTAAAAGCTTTGTTCATACTTGGATTATTTTAAGTACATATTTCACGCGTAAATTTTTCTATTAAGTTAATGCTAATTACATCCTATCAATTAAAACTATAACCGGCCTCTCGCTTACATAAAGGTTTGCTTTTTGCTCTTTTATAGTTAGTTCTGTTTTTATGCCAGTTTCGTAATTGTGTTCCATTTCAATTAGCCATGCATTTCCGATTGGGCTTTCATCAATGTTGAGTTCATAATTACTTACACTTGTGCCATTGGCAGTGGGGCACCAAAGCACATAAGCACCTTTGTTTGTTTCCGGGTTTTTAAACCTGTAAATCCAAACATTCTCATTACCCGACGGGTACTCATCGAGAAATACCATGCCGGCAAGTGCATCCTTCAATGTTTTCACATAATACCACGATGGTTTATATTCTTCGTCAACCGTTATGAATCCACAAGTACCGTAAACGCCGTGCGGGTAGTTTTTTAAATCGTTGGCCAGGAACATTTGCATGCGGTCGAGACCGGCAGCTGCGCCAATCAAAAAGGCGCGGGTCAACCACTGGGCTTGTATTTCTTCTTTGGTAATGCCATGAGGGTACAAATCATGCCCAAATGCTGCCGATTGGTAGGTGTTTTCATCGGTATCCCAGCCGAACTCACTCAACCATAACTCCTTACCGGGCAGGTGTTTGTTTCTCCATTCAACCAGTGTAGTGAGTTTTTCTTTTAGCATATCCTCTTCGGGGCTAATGCCGTGTGCATAGCCATCGGGGTGTTGCGTATTGCGTGTATTGCAATAATGGTGAACGTTTATGACATCGGCAGGGAACGAGCCCTTACGATAATGATCGGACCAAAGTTTCATGGCTTTCAGATAATCGATGGAGAGAAATGCCAGGCCGCCGTGAACAAATTTTATTTCGGGGTCGGCATTTTTTACGCCAAAGCCTTCGCCCATTTCATTCATGTGTCCATCGAAAGATGCACTGCAAAAAGCGGCAAACTGATAGGGCGTAAAATGTCCGGCCGGGTTTCCCCAATGCCTGTTGGGCTCGTTCCAGTTTTCAAAATAACGAATTAAGCCCATGCCGCTTTTT
>CAZJCR010000400.1:0-1600 GCA_964544385.1 uncultured Bacteroidales bacterium | reverse complement strand
TGAAATACTTACAAAATCTAAATCGATTGAGCCATTAGCTCAATTTGGGTAATAATAAAATTATTAGCAGTTAATATCGGTGGGCGACTTTCCAAAATGTTTTTTAAATACCGTACTAAAATAACAAATGTTAGAGAACCCGCACAGCTCACTAACCTCGGTAATATTGTATTTACCTGTTTCAATTAGTTCAACAGCTTTGTTTAAGCGTATAGTTTTTATAAAATCGGTAGGCGATTGGTTTGTCAGGGTTTTAAGTTTTTTAAACAATAACGATGGGCTAACATTTAGTTCAGATGCAAACTCGTCTTTACCAAATTTTGGTTCCATAATATGCACCATAACCACATCGAGTGCATCTTTTAAAAATTTATCGTTAAGCTCGTTCGATAAAATTGGTTCGTGGGTGCTGCGCTTAATAAGTTTTAAAGCTTTTTCGCGTATAATTTCGCGATTATGTATAATTGTTTTTATTTTTTGAGCCAACAATGTCATGTCAAAAGGTTTAACCAAATAATCGTCGGCACCTAAGCCTAAGCCATGTAGTTGGTCGGTTTTTTCCGACAATGCAGTTAATAAAATTACCGGTATGTGCGATGTTTCGTAAGTCGATTTTACAAGCTTACAAAGCTCAAAGCCGTCAATATTTGGCATCATAATATCGGAAACAATAAGGTCGGGCATTTCGTTATTTATTAATTCCCAAGCTTTTGAACCATCAACGGCAGTGTAAACTGTAAAAAAATCCTTTAAAGGATATTTCATAAAATTACGCAAATCGTCGTTATCTTCAACAATAAGTATTTTAAGTTCTTTACTTTCGGTTATATCATCGGGCCCCGACAACGCAGTTTCATATATATTTGTATCATTTTTATGGCCTTTATCGCCACTAACGCCTGTTATAGTTTTTACCGGAACAGTAATAGTAAATGTTGTGCCGGTATTTATGGCACTTTGACAAGTAATTTTGCCGCCATGCATTTTTACATTATTTTTAACTAATAATAGCCCTATGCCCGAACCCGAAATTTTTGCATTAATGGCGTTCTCGGCACGGTAAAACTCACGAAAAAGCTTTCGTAAAGCTTTTTTATCGATACCAATTCCATGGTCTTTTACCTGAAGTTCCCAAGTGTTTTTTGCGAATTTTAAACTAACAATAATTGTACTATTTGTTTCGGAGTATTTTACAGCGTTCGATAACAGGTTGGTAACAATTTTTCCGGCCATAAAAATATCGATAGCTGTTTCAAACTTATTAATTGTACTGCAAAAATTTACGGTAATGTTTTTTGTCGATGCATAAGGTTCGAATATTTGTACCTGGTCGCCAATAAACTCAACAATATCAACCATTTGCAGATTTGTTCTTTCTTTTTCGATATCGGCTTTCTGAAAATCTAACAATTGTGTGGCTATTGCCGACATTTGTTTTACCTGTTTGCCCGCAAGTTGTAAATAGTAACTGCCCAACTCCGATAAACTCGGCTCTTTGCCAAGCTCTTCGATTGAAGCAGTAATTAAAGTTAGTGAAGTGCGTATAACGTATTTTTTCGTCGGAGTGTATTTTTTCTAAGCTGTTGCGATAAAATATTAG
>CAZJCR010000399.1:0-1626 GCA_964544385.1 uncultured Bacteroidales bacterium | reverse complement strand
TTCTGGCAGATCCATTTCATCAGGCGTGCATTAGATGACATGGACAACGCTCTTGTCTACTACAAACAAATTGACGAAATTGAAAAAACCATAGACGATAAAATAGAGAAAGTACTCGACGAAATTTTACCCGAGGCCTTTGCAATTATTAAAGAAACAGCCCGCAGGTTTAAAGAAAACCAATACCTTGAAGTTACTGCAACACAAATGGATCGCGACATTGCAGCATCACGCAACAGCGTTACAATTGTTGGCGACAAAGCCCGTTGGGAAAATAGCTGGATAGCAGGCGGAACCGAAATTGCCTGGGACATGGTACACTACGATGTACAACTTATTGGCGGCGTAGCATTACATAAAGGCAAAATTGCCGAGATGGCTACCGGCGAGGGTAAAACATTAGTGGCAACTTTACCGGTTTTTCTTAACGCACTTACCCATCGAGGAGTACACCTTGTTACCGTTAACGATTACCTTGCCCGCCGCGACGCCGAGTGGATGGGAACTATTTACGAGTTCCACGGGCTTACTGTCGATTGCATCGATAAACACCAGCCAAACTCACCCGAACGCCGTAAAGCATACCAGGCCGACATTACATTTGGCACAAATAACGAATTCGGGTTCGATTACCTTCGCGACAACATGGCAATTAGCCCCGACGACTTAGTACAACGCCGCCATAACTTTGCAATTGTCGACGAGGTTGACTCCGTACTTATTGACGATGCCCGTACACCTTTAATTATATCGGGGCCTGTGCCTAAAGGCGAGAACCAGTTATTCGATATTCTAAAACCAAAAGTTCAAAAACTTTATACCGCGCAACGTAACCTTGTTACTTCGCTTTTAAGCGATGCAAAAAAACTTATTACCGAAGGCAAAGAAGACGAAGGCAGCCTTTTACTTTATCGTGCACACAAAGGGCTTCCTAAAAATAAAGCTATAATTAAATACCTTAGCGAACCTGGTATAAAGGTAATGATGCAAAAAACCGAAAACCAATATATGCAGGAGAATAGCAAAAACATGCACGTTGTTACCGACGACCTGTTTTTTGTTATCGACGAAAAACTTAACTCGGTTGAACTTACCGATAAAGGTATCGACCTTATTTCGACCGACGCCGAAGACCACAACTTTTTTATTTTACCCGACGTAGGTGCCGAAATTGCCGAAATTGAACGCTCACAACTCGAGCCAATGGTTAAACTCGAGAGCAAAGACAAACTTTTACAAGATTACGCCATAAAATCGGAACGTGTACATACTATTAACCAACTGCTTAAAGCATATGCAATGTTCGAAATTGACGTTGAATATGTTGTGGTTGAAAACAAAGTTAAAATTGTTGACGAACAAACCGGCCGTATAATGGAAGGCCGCCGCTACTCCGACGGTTTGCACCAGGCTATCGAGGCTAAAGAAAATGTTAAAGTTGAGGCTGCAACTCAAACTTTTGCTACCATAACACTACAAAACTATTTTAGAATGTACCATAAACTTGCCGGTATGACAGGTACTGCTGAAACCGAAGCAGGTGAATTTTGGGACATTTATAAACTCGATGTTGTTGTTATTCCAACAAATAAACCAATTGTACGAAACGACTACGAAGACCTTGTA
>CAZJCR010000398.1:0-1639 GCA_964544385.1 uncultured Bacteroidales bacterium | reverse complement strand
AAAAAAGTCCGTAAATCCAACCGTCTTCGTGTTTAACAACCCGCATATCATAAACATTGGTATCGGGTTCGTTTGTTTCGGGCATTTCAATCGGGTAGTCCCAAAACTTAAAATTATCAATTCCATTTGGGCTTTCGGCCACAGCAAAAAACGATTTACGGTCGTTTCCCTCAACCCTTGCTATTACAATATATTTGCCGTTAAATTTAATAGCTCCTGCATTAAAGGCCGCGTTTATGCCTATGCGCTCCATTAAGTAAGGATTTGTTTTAGGGCTTAAGTCGTAACGCCAGGTTAAAGGTGCATGGGATCCGGTTAAAACCGGGTTTTTATAACGGTAATAAATACCATTATACCCGTCTTTAACCTTTTTGTTGGGTGCTGTAATTAACCTGTTGTATTCGCGGTTAAGTTTAGTTAAACGTTTATTAAAATTAATCATCTGTTTTTCTAATTGTTTTTCCTTTTATTAATATTCAAAAAATTATTGTACTTGATAATTTTTAGTGTTAGTAAGCCAATAGTGATAATCGGTTATTAATTTTTTTGTCAGATTGCTTTCTTTATCAATAATGTTATTTTTTTGAAACGGGTCATCAACAATATTGTAGAGGCAGGTATCGCCAATGTTAATTGTTAATATATAGCTTAAATACCTTACTGAACCGGCTTGATTGCCATTAGTATCGATAATGTGATTTGTAAAATATTGGTTTGGTTCAATATTGATTTGTTTGCCTGTTAACACATTATAAAAACCAATACCATCGGTTTTAACCATACTGGCATTAACATTACATGCCTGGCAAATTGTTTTGTACAAATCGATATTTGTTATAAAATTGTTTTGGTTATTGTCCCATTTACAGTTTTTATAAGCAAAAAAACATGGTACCCTAACGCCGCCTTCGTCAACCATTCCTTTACGGCCTTTTAACCCGCCATTATAGCGTACGTAGTTTGTTCCGTTATCGCTGGTATATATAATTATGGTATTATTTAATTTATTTACCTGTTTTAATGTGTTAACAATTCTACCAACGTTGTAATCAATATTGTTGAACAATCCGTAGGCTACCGATGTTTTTGTGTCGAGTCCTTTTTTTGTGTACTTACTGTAATAAGCATAAGGTATTTGGGTTGTATCGTGGGCACTGTTAAACGATAAAACAGCTAAAAATGACTTGTTTTGTTTTGTTATAAAACTTTTTAGCGAGTCGGTAATAATATCGGCAATATAGCCTTGGGCGTTTATTTGGTTATTATTATGTATTAGTTTAGGGTTAAAAAAACTATATGGTTGTTTTGATGTAAACCCTAAAAAATAATCGAATCCATTGTTTAGTGGGCTATCTATTGTATTTGTACCATTCTCCCACTTTCCAAAATAAGCTGTGTTATAGTTATTTTGTTTTAGCAATTCCGATATTAAAATATCGGAACTGTCAATTATAGTTTCATTAATATTTAAGCTTTTACTGTATACATCAAAATAATATTTGCCTGTTAAAATGCCGGCGCGGGTAACTGGTCCCGATGGCGAAACATAAAACCTGTTAAAAACAGCAGCGTTTTTTGCAAGGTTATCAATGTTAGGTGTTTCAATAACCTGGTTACCATTAAAACCTATATCGCCCCA
>CAZJCR010000397.1:0-1669 GCA_964544385.1 uncultured Bacteroidales bacterium | reverse complement strand
AGATACGACAATTAACAACAATGGGTGGATGGCTTATTATTAATTACATAGGATTTTTACTATTCATGAGAATAGATGTTTGGATTTGTAATAAATTTATCAGTGCAGAAGCTGCTGGAGAATATGCAGCTCTTCTTTCTTGGTCTAATTATTTACGACAGGGTGCCCAGCTTCTTGCTGGTGTAATAGGGCCCATGATTATGATATATTATGCACGTTCAGAAATAAAAAATATGATTAAATTGAATTGTCTGTCGGTTAAAATATTCTCCTTTTTCTTTGCAATTCCAATAAGTATACTGTGTGCATTCAGTAAACCATTTGTGAATTTGTGGTTAGGCCCTTCTTATATTTCATTATCTCCCTTGATGGTTGTATTAGTGGTTCATCTGGTAATAAACTTAAGTGTACTTCCTTTGTTTAATATACAGACTGCATTAAATAAGGTAAAATGGCCTGCTATTATTACGATCATAATGGGTGCTGCTAATTTCTTACTTGCAATAGTGTTAACTAAATATTGTGGTTGGGGCTTGTATGGCGTAGCTGTCGCAAGTGCTCTTGTATTGACGTTCAAAAATGCTTTATTTACACCAGTTTATGCTGCAGTAATATTAAAATTGAAATGGTATCATTTCCTAAAAACAAATATAAAAGGGATGTTTTATTTCGGTTTTCTCTATATGATCGGGCATTTTATTACTAAATTCTTTTATCCAAACTCATGGTTACAATTATTTTTTGTAATAACCGTTATCGGATCAATTGGTATTATTTCTATGTGGTTTTTCTTTTCAAGAGATGATCGAAAAACCATTGTAGCATTGATACCGATAAGATTCAAAAACATAAGGACAACTATTATAAAGTTTACTTGAGAATGAAAAATAAAATTATTAAATTGAATCAAAAAATTAAATTATTTAGTCACGATCTTTATTTTACATCCCCTCCTCGAATAATCTATTCTGGTGGATGGTTAGGCAAAGACAATTTGGGAGATGAGGCATTACTGGTTGCTTACGAAAAATTGTTCCAAAAATTTGACTTTTTAATGTACCCAGATAATAGTCGAGTTTTTAAAACAATTTTTTCTTTGTTTCAACCCGCCAAAGTTGCACTACTTGCAGGAGGAACTTTGGTTAACCGTGACATGAAACATGTGAACTTATTAAATGAATGCATCGACTTTTGTAAAAATGGAATCATTTTTGGGAGTGGTGTGGCAGATCCTCTGTTCTGGAAGAGAAGGCCGGGATGGCTGGATACAAGTAAAGAGTGGAAAAAACTGTTGAATCGTTGTTATTATGTAGGAGTGAGGGGGCCGCGATCACAAGAAATTTTATGGGATTTCGGTTTTGAGGCTGAGGTCATCGGTGACCCGGTAATTTCATTAGCAGATAATCAAATCTCTGATGAAAGAACTTGGAAAAATAAGATTATTGGATTGAATGTCGGGCAATCGTCTAAGAAACATTGGGGTTCTGAAAAGTCTATTGAAGGGGAATTTATCAAAATTGCTAAGAAAGCGAAAAGAAAAGGTTGGATTGTACGTTGGTATGTGGTTTGGCCTGATGACCTATCTATTACTAAATCTCTCGCACAGAGCAGTGGTACAGATTCTGAAATAATAGAAGTGTACAATAATCCATTAGTTTATATGGAACAT
>CAZJCR010000396.1:0-1694 GCA_964544385.1 uncultured Bacteroidales bacterium | reverse complement strand
TGTCATTGGTAAATGTTTTGTAAATTATTTTTTATATTTCTTTCTAAAAACACATAATATTTTGTTAATTTATAAATCTAATTTTCAACATTTCATATTCACTTTCACATTACAACCCGACATTTAATTATTTGTAATACAATGTTTCCAGTATTTATTTTTTCTTTTCTGATAGTGGTTCGTCGCAAAAGTTTATTTATACCCAAATTGAGCGAATCGCTCAATTTGGGTATAAATAACCTCGAGCTTGTAATAATGCCAAACCCGGTAACACAACAATCGGTTATAAATGTTAAAGGTGCAACGGGTGCGCGTATTACTGTTTACAATAACATAGGGCAAGCCGTTATAAACAATATTATTGATGAGCCAAACTACATTTACAACATTGGACATACTCAATTAAAAACAGGCATATACCTTGTAACCGTTAGGCAAAACGGACAAACAATAACATCGCAAAAAATGGTAATAACAAAATAAAACCCCATTTGAGCAATTCGCTTAATAAATGCTTTATTCGTGATAAAAAAAGGCTGCCAGTAAAAACGGGCAGCCTTAATTTTTGTTAACTGTAATTATTCAAAAATTCTGAAAGTTTGTTTAATAATATCAATAGCCTGTAATAATTGTTGTTGGTTAATAACTAAAGGTGGTGCAAACCTAATAATATTTCCATGCGTAGGTTTGGCAAGCAAACCGTTCTCTTTCATAGCAACACAAACATCCCAGGCGGTTTTGCCGTTTTTAGGTTTAATAACAACCGCATTAAGTAGCCCTTTGCCCCTAACAAGCTCAATCATATCCGATTTAATATTATTAAGTTCGTTGCGGAAAATATCGCCAAGTTTGGCGGCGTTTTCGGGTAATTTTTCGTCGGTAATAACATTTAAAGCAGCAATAGCTACTTTAGCCGCAATAGGGTTTCCACCATAAGTTGAGCCATGCTCGCCGGGTTTAATACAAAGCATAATATCGTTATCGGCTAAAACGCACGAAACCGGGTATACCCCGCCCGACACTGCTTTACCTAAAATTAAAATATCGGGGCGCACATCGTCGTGGCCGCAGGCAAGCATTTTACCGGTGCGTCCAATACCGGTTTGCACCTCGTCGGCCATAAAAAGAACGTTATGTTTTTTACATAAGTTGTATGCTTTTTTAATGTACCCCGCGTCGGGGACAAAAACGCCAGCCTCGCCCTGAATAGGTTCAACCAAAAAACCGGCCACATCGGGGTCGCGTAAAGCATTTTCGAGCGCGTCGATATTATTATAAGGAATTTTTACAAACCCCGGGGTAAATGGCCCAAAACCGCCATACGAGTCGGGGTCGGTGCTCATCGATACAATTGTAATAGTGCGGCCATGAAAGTTATTTTCGCAACAAATAATTTTTGCTTTATTTTCGGGTATGCCTTTTTTCATGTAACCCCATTTTCGGCAAAGCTTAATGGCAGTTTCGTCGGCTTCGGCACCGGTATTCATTGGTAAAACTTTTTGGTATCCAAAGTACGATGTAACAAACTCTTCGAACTCGCCCAACGAACTGTTGTAAAAAGCTCTCGATGTTAATGCAAGTGTTTGAGCCTGTTTTATTAAGGCATCGATAATTTTAGGATGGCAATGCCCTTGGTTAACTGCGGAGTATGCCGACAGAAAATCGAAATATTGTTTGCCGTCGGTATCCCAAAC
>CAZJCR010000395.1:0-1716 GCA_964544385.1 uncultured Bacteroidales bacterium | reverse complement strand
TGTGTTTCACCAACAAAGTGTAGTGAAATACTTACAAAATCTAAATCGATTGAGCTAATAACTCAATTTGGGTAAAAGCCATTAATGCCATAAATTTAAAAAGCGTTAATGGCTTTTATTTTAACAATAATATATGTTTTAAAAAGCAATAATTAACAAGCTAACAACCCACATTCAATAACATAATGGCAAAACATAACTTGTTGTTTTAACAAAACAGGTACAATACAGCTAAAAATATTTAATTTAGTAACCATATTTTAAAACTCTGATTTATGACTACTACAATACCTAACCTTAAACAAGAACAACTAAACACGCTTAACACACCTCGCTACAATTACAGTTTTATGGCAAAAGTGTTTTTTGCTGCCATGAACCTTGTAGCCGGCAAAACCGACGACCTGCCTAAAGCAAAACTGCTCGAGATACTTGCAAGTATACCATACCGCGTTTGGGAAATTAGGCACTATTTAAAACTTACACGCCACTACAAAAAAAACAACAACGTTAACAAATACAATAACATAATTAACTGGGGCCGACATGCTCAAGACAACGAATACATGCACCTGCTGGTTATTGACCAAAAAATGAACGAAGACGGTATTAAAGACAAATGGTACTTACACCCGTTTGTGGTTATTATTGTGGTACTGTTTTACATTTTTTTATCGCGTACTTTAGCATTCGTTAGCCAAAAACGGGCATTTTTGTTCAATGCCGAGTTCGAAAACCATGCCGAACATATTTATGCCACTTTAGTTGAAAAAAACCCGCAATGGGAAAACCAACCGCTTACTAACAAATTTGTAAAACAATATGCAAACGTAAACAACTGGGCCGATGTTTTTAGGCGTATAAGCCTCGACGAACGCGACCACATGAACCACAGTTTCGAATTTTGCGGTATGAACCAATTTGTTGTAAAATACCCCGGTATGCCAAATCCATTCGAAAAACTATAACCAATTAACTTGCCTAAAAAAAGGTTTATCGGTAATACTATTATTTTTTTACAACACCTATAAATAATTATGATAAACTTTTACAAACATAAAAAACACGATTATTAGATTGGCTAAAAAATATTATGACAAAAAATTACCAATACCAGTTACAGTTTAAAGTACGCGACTACGAGTGCGATTTGCAGGGAATTGTTAACAACTCGGTTTACCAAAACTACCTTGAGCACACCCGGCACGAGTTTTTACTATCGATAGGCATAAGCTTTGCCGGTTTATTTAACCAGGGAATTGCCGCTGTTGTTGCACGTGTCGACATTAGGTATAAAAATTCGCTAAAAAGCGGCGACACATTTGTATCGAAACTTTGGGTTGAACAACAAGGCGTTAAGTTTATATTTAACCAGGACATTTACCGCCTGCCCGACCAAAAACTTTGCATTCAGGCACAAGTTACAACCGTTAACCTTATTAATGGCAAACTTGGCATTCCGCAACAAATTGTTGATGCACTAAATAAAATGCCCAAAAGCTAATATTACCAATACTACTACTAAATACTACTACATTGAAAACAAAAGACACCAAACCACATATTGGGCTTTTTGGCCGGCGTAACAATGGCAAAAGCTCAATTATTAATGCCCTTACCGGGCAAGATATTGCCATAGTTTCCGACGTTGCAGGTACAACCACCGACCCGGTAAAAAAAAGTATCGAAATTTTTGGCATTGGCCCGGTTATTATT
>CAZJCR010000394.1:0-1743 GCA_964544385.1 uncultured Bacteroidales bacterium | reverse complement strand
TGGACATTTTACGACTGATTTTTTTTAAAACCGCGTTGCAAAAAAATACTCGATAATATTAATTTAATACTAAAAAAAAATTGCAACCACGCTAATTAAATAAATTTAACATACATTGCCACATACAGTTAACTTGTAAGCAAAACGGGTTTTACATTGTATTAAAAAACAAAGTATTTTGGTAAAACATGCTATATAATAAAATTTATCAAACGAACCCCGATAAACCATGGCAAGCAATCTTGACTATAATATAAAAATAAACAGATGAAACCCTTATTTTTACAAGTGAAGTACAAAAACAAAAGGACTTTTTAAAAAAACAATTGTTAAGTTACAGATATTAAAATGTTTAATTAAAATATATTCTTGTGAAACGACCAATAATTATTATACTATCGATATTAGTTATTGCAATAATTGTACAAGATTTTTTGCAAACAAAAAAGGCAAATAAGCAGGTACAACCAACAAATTATGTAATAATGCTTTCGCTCGATGGATTTAGGCACGACTATGTTACAAGGGTTAACACACCAACATTCGATTCAATTAAAACGTATGGTTCATATGCTCAAAGCATGCAACCTGCATTCCCGAGTGTTACTTTTCCAAACCATTACACTATTGCCACAGGCTTGCACCCGGGTAATCATGGTATTATTGCCAATAGTTTTTACAATAAAAAATTAAACTTGTTTTACAGTACAAATAACAAGAGTGCTGTAGGTAACGGAGCTTTTTATAAAGGCGAGCCAATTTGGGTTACGGCCGAATCGCAAAAAGTTACAGCGGCATCGTTATACTGGGTTGGCAGCGAGGCAAAAATAAAAGGCTTTAGGCCTACATACTGGAAACCATACAACCATTATTTGCCTTACACCCAGCGTATCGACACAATAATTGCATGGCTAAATTTACCTTACAGCAAACGGCCAAAGCTTATAACATGGTATATTGACGAACCCGACGGAATTGGTCATAACTATGGCCCCGAAAGCCCACAAATTGACAGTTTTACAATTGCCGCCGACAGCTTAATTAAACATTTTATTTCAAAGGTTAATAAATTACCTTTAGCCGACTCAGTTAACTTTATTTTTGTATCGGACCATGGAATGGCTGCAATTAGCCCCAACAAAGTTGTTAAACTGTCGGGGCACTTAAATAAAAACTGGGTCGACACTGTATATAATAGTAGCCCTTTTGCACTGGTTTGCCCTGCAAAAAACTGTACCGATTCGGTTTTTAATTCACTTAAAAATGTAGATGGAATAACGGTTTATAAAAAAAGCAGCCTGCCCGACAGGTTTTATTATAAACAAAATAATAATGTTACCGATATTGTGCTTTTAGCTAATGCAGGGTATAGCTTTACTTTTGGTATCGATACTTTAAAGTTTACAGGTGGCACACATGGTTACGATAATACCAACCCTCAAATGCATGGGATTTTTTATGCTATTGGCCCCAATTTTAAACAGGGACAAAATGTTGGGCAAATACAAAATGTTGATATTTATAATTTAATTTGCCGGTTGCTAAATGTTAAACCGGCTCAAAACAATGGCGATACAACCTTAATATTCAGGGCACTTAAAAGCAATTAATTTTTTTCAGTAATGTTGTTTTTGCAAGCTTATTATTTAAGTTGATGGGTTGGAACCAAGTGAACAAGCGCTTTACTCAGGTATAACCCCGATATAGAGTTTGTTGTGTTTCACTAACCAAGTGTAGTGAAAT
>CAZJCR010000393.1:0-1762 GCA_964544385.1 uncultured Bacteroidales bacterium | reverse complement strand
GTACAGCCCCTCTCTTTTTTAAAAGAGAGGCGGGGGAGAGATATTGTTTGGAATAATGTATATAATTCCGGTGTTTGTCAAAAATCAATTATTGATAGCCCATTAAGCCCCCACATTTCGTAAATTTGCTATCGCTTGTTTTAGTTTTTTATAAAACATAAATTTGTTCCAATAAAAAAATGTTCATAAATAAAAACATACCCGGTTATGAAAAATGCTATTATAATTTTGTTGGTTATTATGTTTTATTCGGTAAACATAAAATCGGAAACTGTTTATTACTTGCCCTTAGAGGGTTTCGAGGGTAACAAAATACCCGATGCATGGAGCCAGTTTTATGTTTCGGGCACCGAGCCTTGGAAGTGCAAAACCGGCGTTGGTACTGGCGAAAACCCTCCTGAATTTCCACACAATGGTAATTATAACGCGGCATTTTATACTAATACATTATCGGGTCTTAAAACAATGCTTATAACGCCGGCTTTCGATGTGCGCGATGCTGTTAAGCCCGAGTTACATTTTTATTATGCACAGTTTTATTATGATGACGAGTTTGGTTTAGGTAATGCAAGGCTTAGCGTTTATTACCGCTCGGTTTTAAATAGCACTGGCTGGGTAAAATTGCGCGATTTTGACGAACCTGTTAGTGATTGGACCGAAGGGGTTGTTTTGATACCCGACACAGCGCACTTTGCCGATGTACAAATTGCTTTTGAAGGGCGCATGGAAACCGAAAACCATCACGGGGTATGTCTCGACGATATTAAAGTTATCGAAACCGGGGTAATTCCAAAATTTATAAAATCGGTTTCGGCATCGCAGGCTTCAACCGACCTTGTGCCTACCGGTTCGGTAAACAACCCGGTTTTACGCCTTAAATTTTCGGTTGGTGGTAACGACGGCAGCTTAGTACTTAATCAACTAAATGTTACTACTTTGCTTAATTCGTCCGAGGTTGTTACAAGCAACGGGGTAAAACTTTTTAGCACTATATCGCAACGCTTTAACGACACCACACCTATAACAACAGGTAACCCAATTATTGACAACACGGCATCGTTCACTTCACTTAACCACAGCCTGCCTATTGGCGATTCGTATATTTGGGTTTGTTACGATATTGATGTCGATAACAACCATCAGTTTAAAGGTAAAGCTATTGATGCAATGTTTGAGCAAAATAGTATTAAGGTAAACAATAGTTTTTATCCCGAAACCGCGTTTAACCCTGTTGGACAAAGGTTAATTAGCGAGTCAATGTATTACGACGATTTTGAAAACGGGTTAAACTGGACATTATCGGACGAGTTTCAAATTGGCAAACCAGTTGGTAAGGGCGGTGTTTTTGGACAGCCCGACCCTACCTATGCGCGTAGCGGTTACAATGTTTTAGGGGTCGACCTTACCGGGCTTGGTGTTAACAAAGGCGATTACGAAAAAAACGTGCCACCACGGGGTTACATTGCCCAGGCCGATACTATTATTAACGCCAAATATTATAAAGACCTTAAACTCGAGTTTTACCGGTGGCTTAATGTTTATTTTACCGACTCGGCGCAAATTGATGTTAGTACCGATGGTGGTTTAACTTATAGAAACATTTGGACAAACAGTGGTACTGTTACCGATTTTACATGGACTTTTCAGCAAATTAGCTTAGGCAATATTGCCGACCGTTGCGAGCAGGTAAAACTTAGGTTTTCAATGGGGCCTACCAGTAACGTGTTCTATTATTCGGGCTGGAATATCGACAACCTTGCTC
>CAZJCR010000392.1:0-1769 GCA_964544385.1 uncultured Bacteroidales bacterium | reverse complement strand
CCGAGATTGTTTTGTCGTTTTTTGGTTTTTCGAGTTTTTTTGTATTAAAAAATTGTACCAACAACAATAAACCTAAATTAGCTGCGCTGGCCGGCTTTTTTGCCGGTATGGCATTTTTAGCCCACCTTAACGGGATATCATACCTGCTTGCCGGCTTTTTTTTATTACTTATTTATAAAAATTATAAAGCTTTGGGTTGGTTTACTATTGCCGGCTTTTTTACAACACTGCTTTATTTTGCCGATATGCTCGATACCAATATTATTGAATCGCTAAAACACGATTTATTTAACTCGCCCGATGTTAAAAGCAATAATTTTACTTTTTATTTACCATTTATTAAATTAATTAACGAACAGCAACGTTTTTTACATAGCCCGGTCGAAATATCGACAACCATACTTTTAGTTTTTTCGGTAATATTTAGCAAAAAAGGGTTTATTAAACAACAAAAATTAATTTTTACATATTTATTATTGTTGATAGTGTTTTTAGGTTCATTATCGTCGGGCAAAACCCCAAAATATTTAATGGTTTACATGCCTTTTATAATTACAATAATTGTTTTAGCATTAGCCAACGTAAATAAACTTAACAATATTAAAAAGTACGCGCTTGCGTTTTTTATATTGTTTTATTTTACAACACAATCGGTATTTATTGTCCAAATATTTAACAAAAGGTACAATTTAAAACAGGTTAACAGTCAAATATTATCACAAATTCCACCCAGCTCGAGCATACTTTCGCATAGCAACTTAGTTTTTGGTGGTATCGAAAACTATAAGATACACTCGTTTTTATCGTATTACTGGGCAAAAAAAACAGACGAACCCGACACTTTTGAAAATTTTATGACATTTGCATACAACTGTAACGAAGATTATGTTGCAGCCACTAAATATTTTTTTAACAAAAAATGGATTGAGCAAATGCAGTTCGAAACCTTAAAAACAGGCGACACCGTTTCAAACTATTCGGTTACTTTTAAAAACAACGAGATTGCAATTTTTAAACTTAACAAAAAACTTAATTAGCTTTTTTAATTAAATAACCCAAAATATGGATTTAACCGAGTACGAAAAAAACCATAATACACAACGGCACCCATGGGAGCTTGCACGTATTAATGTAATTAAAACAATACTAAAAAAAGCAGGCATACAAAACAACCAAAACAGTAACATTATTGATATTGGTTGCGGCGATGTTTTTGTAGCCTCCGAACTTTGCAAAAAATATACCGATACTAACATTTTGGCCAACGACATAAATTTTACGCAACAACAAATTAACAATTTAAAAACAGCAAATATTAATTTACCTAATTTGCATATCGATAATAACCTTGATACATTTTTAAATAGTTCTAATAATACACAAGCTGTTTTATTGCTCGACGTAATTGAACATATTGAACACGATATCGATTTTTTAAAACAATTGAAAAATAAATTTGGTAACAATGTTAAATTTGTAATTACAGTACCTGCATTTAACAAGTTGTTTTCGCAACACGATACTTTTTTAGGCCACTACAGGCGGTATAACCGCAAACAATTAATTAATAATTGTAAAAAAGCAGGGTTCGAAGTAACAAAATGCAATTATTTTTTTACATCATTATTATTACCAAGGTTACTCGCAAAAATTAGCGACAAAATTTTAGATAACAAAAGTAATAACCAAGGGGTATCAAACTGGAACAAAGGAAAACTACTTAGCTTTTTAGTAAAAACAGCCCTAATCGCCGATTTTAAAATAACAAA
>CAZJCR010000391.1:0-1769 GCA_964544385.1 uncultured Bacteroidales bacterium | reverse complement strand
GTACAAAGTTCGTACCGACTGAAACTCGTAATTGTTACGCAGTTGTTTTTCAACGGCTTTAGCATCGTTTACGGCGTTGCGCAGTGGTTTCCAGTCGCCAGTATAGCTGTCGATACCAATAATAAGAGCATAATACTTGCCCACGGTTACCTGTTGCATGGCTTTTGCCGCGCCTAAACCCTTAAGTGGGTCGTTGCTGCTGCGGAACCCGGTAATTAATTGCTCTTGTTGTTGCGTAGCCTGCGTAATGTTTTGTTCAATGGTAAATGTTAACAACTGGTTATTGGTATCAATAAAATTGGCTCCTTCGGGTTTTATGCCAATTGTTAGTTGTTTACTGTTAATATTTTTATTGATATAAAAAACCATCTCAACCTCTTTTTGGCTGCCGGCTTTAAGCGGTACATTAACCTGGCTTTCGAGCAGCATAATATTATTGGGGATAGTATAAATAAGTTTCAGGTTAAGGGCATCGGCTGTTGATGTATTTTTTATGATAAATTTCATGTTTATGGTTTCGCCCGGGCTTAATTTGCCCGACAGCGATGACAACACCGGTTCTGATATTGAAACCATTGGTAAGCTTGCCGGACCGTTAGTTTCGAGTTGGTAAACATGCAGATAATCAATTTGTACCGACGACAACTCGCCAACCTGAAAACCAATGCCATTGCCAAAAAAAGGTTCGAAAGGCATTTTGTGCACCAATTGTTGGTTAATAAAAAAGTAATATGTTTGGTTTACTTTTCGAACAGTAAGGGTGTTATAAGTATAATTATTAATTAAACTACTTGCAGTAACAGGTACAAAATCGGTAAAAGTTTTGTCAAATTTGTCGATAGTAAATTGCCCCTGTCCATTAAAAAAAAAGTTGAACTGCCCGGCACCATTGGTATTTTTGCCCCACTGTAGTCCATTAAACTTATTTTGCACTCCTTTATCGATGCGCATTTTTATTTCAATTTCAAAATCATTGAGCTGGTCAATAAAAACCTCTTTAAAGTCTTCTTTAGCATTGTTTTCGTACGATTGGAAAAACAAAGTTGAGTCTTGCAGGTTCTCGAACCAAACGTTTTCTTTTATACCCAGGTACCAGTTGTTTTTGTTGTCGGTAAAGTTTTCGACAAACAAAGGTGTTTTTTTATCGGCCAAAAAAGCGTTATAATTTTCGGCTATAATAACTTGTGCTTTTAAATTGCCAAAACCCGAAATAATAACTAAGCCGCAAATAATATTAACTATTTTAAGCATAACCAAAGTGTTTAATTAGTGTTGAAAAATATGAGAACTAAATAAGGACATTTAAGGCAGTTACGGTTTGTCAAATCGTACAAATATGAATTTTAAACCGATAATTTTTAGCGTTATTTTTTTAACATAGTAAAAAAAAAAGCGATATAAACACAACAAAAAAGCAAGTTAAATATATGATATACAACTATATAAAGTTTGTAAAAAATGAAAACAAATGTTAGCATACATTTTAAACTTTGCTTATTTTACAATGGTTATTACTAACATAAAAATATTAATGGAGCTAAGTTTACATTTTGTAACTACACTAATATTATCAATAGTATGTTTGGCAATGGGCGCAATTTTTTTAACAATGCCGGTGCCAAAATCCGATGGTTTAAAAAAATACCGAATATCGTTAAAGGTAATAGCTGTTCCGTACCTTTTAATGGCATTATTATCGTTAATAATTTTGTTTTTATGATTATCCGTGATTATACCTAAATCTTCCATACCAAGTATCTTCAACCGCT
>CAZJCR010000390.1:0-1802 GCA_964544385.1 uncultured Bacteroidales bacterium | reverse complement strand
TGATAACCTACCGGTTTATGAACCTGGGTTGGCCGATGTAGTTAATCAAAGCCGGGGGCGTAACCTGTTTTTTTCGACCAATGTTGATCAGGCTATCGATGCTGCCGATATGATTTTTATATCGGTTAACACGCCAACAAAAACATACGGTAAAGGTAAAGGTATGGCAGCCGATTTAAAATATATCGAGCTTTGCGCACGCCAAATTGCACGTGTATCAAAATCTGATAAAATAATTGTCGAAAAATCGACTTTACCGGTGCGAACTGCTGAAGCATTACGCTCAATTTTAGATAATACCGGTAATGGCGTCAAATTTCAAATACTGTCGAACCCCGAGTTTTTAGCCGAGGGTACAGCAATACAAGACCTTCACAACGCCGACCGCGTGTTAATTGGAGGAATGCAAACCCCCGAAGGTATTGAAGCAATTAACGCTTTAGCCGATATTTACGCGCACTGGCTGCCTAAAGAACGTATCCTGAAAACAAACGTGTGGTCGTCGGAGTTATCGAAACTTACAGCTAACGCTTTTTTGGCGCAAAGGGTATCGTCAATAAACTCATTATCGGCATTATGCGAAAAAACCGAGGCCAATATCGAAGAAGTTGCACGTGCAATTGGAGCCGACAGCCGCATAGGCAATAAATTTTTAAAAGCATCGGTAGGCTTTGGCGGTTCGTGTTTCCAAAAAGATATCTTAAACCTGGTTTATATTTGTCGTACTTTAGGTTTAACACAGGTTGCCGACTACTGGGAGCAGGTAATAATAATGAACGATTATCAAAAACGCCGCTTTGCCGACAAAATTATTACAACATTATTTAATACAGTATCGGACAAAAAAATAGCCTTTTTAGGATGGGCATTTAAAAAAGATACCAATGATACCCGCGAAACCGCTGCAATGTATGTAGCCGATATTTTAATCGACGACCGTGCAAACATAGCTGTTTACGACCCCAAAGTTACCATACAGCAAATGTATACCGATATTGATTACATAGGAAGCCGTGCCGATGAAGAAAACCGGCATCACCTTAAAGCTGTAGCCAATCCATACGATGCATGTAAAGATGCACATGCAATAGCAATTTTAACCGAGTGGGACGAATTTACAACCTACGACTGGCAAAAAATACACGATAACATGATGAAACCCGCGTTTATTTTTGATGGGCGAAATATTTTAGATAAAGCAAAACTTGAAAAAATAGGTTTCAAATATTTTGGGGTGGGGAGGTAGTAAAAAGTGCTAATGTAAATTCAAATGTGGGTTTAAGTTAAAATAAAATAAATAATGAGTTCGCAACCAAAAATAATTGAACTACCCAAAATACTCGATAAACGAGGGAATCTTTCGTTTATCGAGAGCGGAAACCATATACCCTTTGAAATAAAGCGAACCTATTGGATTTATGATGTTCCTGGTGGCGAGGTTCGTGGAGGGCATGCTTATAAAGAACTTAACGAACTTATTATAGCCCTGTCGGGCAGTTTTGATGTTATATTAGACGATGGCAAACAGAAGAAGATATATTCGTTAAACCGCTCCTATTACGGGTTATATGTTCCCAAAATGATATGGCGTCAGATGGAAAATTTTTCGACCAATTCATTAGCTTTAATTTTAGCCTCCGAAGTATACAAAAAAGATGATTATATCTATGATTATAATGAATTTAAAACTATGATTATATGATAAAATCGACAGTATTTGATTGCTCAGTAATTGAATTACCAAAAATACATAATCGGGCAGGAAATATTACACCAATAAATGAAGGTATAAACATTCCTTT
>CAZJCR010000389.1:0-1808 GCA_964544385.1 uncultured Bacteroidales bacterium | reverse complement strand
CATAACGTAAAGCATTAATTGGGTCTAAGGCTGCGGCTTTGCGAGCCGGGTACCAGCCAAAAAATATACCGGTAACAGCACAAACAAAAAACGATATTACTATTGAATACAAAGTTATACTAACGGGCCAATTTAAAAATGTTTTAATAAAATAAGTGGAACCAATACCAAGTGTTACGCCAAGTATACCGCCGGCCAGGCTAATAATTATGGCCTCAACTATTTCGCGTGTACGCTCTTTTACCGACACGTACATTATATTCATAATACCAATACCGCCTACAAGTAACGATATACTGGCTATTGCAACAAGTAAAACGGTAAGCATTTGGCTTGTCGATGTAAAAGTTGAAATAAGTTCCTGCTGCGAAAAAACATTAAAATCGTCGTCGGCATAATTACCAATCTTATGGTTTGCGCGCAACAAACGTGTAATTTCGTCAACGGCCATTGGGGCTTTATCTTCGCTAACTGCCGATGCAACTATCGATTGTAAATGAGTTTGTGCCAAAATGCGCTTTTGCACAGTACTATATGGTGCCAAAATTATATCGTCTTGGTCCTGTCCAAAAGTATTCTCGCCTTTTTCGGCCAATACACCAATAACTAAAAAAGGTATCTTGTTGTAACGTATAATTTTGCCAACCGGATTTTCGCCATTTTTAAAAATATTTTCGACAACAGTTTGCCCAATAACAGCAACTTTTGATGCTTTATCAACATCGGCCTGGGTAAACATACTGCCTTTTACAATACTTAAAACCCTTACATTAATATATTGCGGCGAAACCCCGTAAATTGATGTTGGCCAATTGTTTGCGCCAAAAATAACCTGCCCGTTGCCATTCACCTGCGGCGAAATATTATTGGCAAAAACACAGTTTTTCGATAAATAATCAAAGTCGGCAAGTGTAAGGCTTTGCATTGCCCCCATGTCCATACGTACTCCGCCACGCATATCGGTTCCGGGCCTTATTGTTAACATGTTGGTGCCCATACCCGAAATTTGTGAGCGAATACTCTGTTTCGAACCCTCGCCAATGGCAAGCATTGTAATTACCGATGCAACACCAATTATTATACCCAGCATTGTAAGGAAACTACGCATTTTGTTTAACCTTAAAGCGCGGATAGCTACTAATAATATATTTGATATTTTCACTTTGATATAGTTAAGTTAATTATTCGGCCTTTTAATTTTTGCAATCGAGGCTTGTATTTGTTTAATACTATTTGTTATTGTGTTACGTGTTAAAAAATTGGCTAAGTGGCAAAAAAATTAATCTTCGACAGGTAAAGCTGCAAGTGCATTCGCGGCATTGGCAGGCTTACTTACAATAGTATCTTTAATAATATGCCCGTCGCGTAAAACAATTGTACGGTTACTAAAAGCTGCAATATCGGGTTCGTGGGTAACAAAAATAATAGTTTTACCCTGGCTGTTAAGCTGCTGAAAAAGTGCCATAATTTCGTACGATGTGCGGGTATCGAGGTTACCTGTTGCCTCGTCGGCCAAAATTACAACTGGGTTATTTACCAACGAGCGTGCAATTGCCACTCGCTGCTGCTGCCCGCCCGACAATTGGCCGGGTGTATGGTGCATGCGATTGTCGAGCCCAACCATTTGCAATGCCTGTAATGCTTTTTGCCGTCGTTCGCTATTGCTAACTTTTTTATTGTACAATAATGGCAACTCAACATTCTCGATAGCCGACGTGCGTGCCAAAAGGTTATACGACTGAAATATAAAACCAATTTTTTTGTTACGGATATCGGCAAGTTGATTACGCGACAGGTTTTTAACTAAT
>CAZJCR010000388.1:0-1818 GCA_964544385.1 uncultured Bacteroidales bacterium | reverse complement strand
AAGCTTATAATAGTCGACGATAACAGTGCTTTCCGTAACATGCTCAAATTTTATTTAGAGTATGAACTTAATCACCAGGTAATTGTTAATGTCGACAGTGGTGAGGAGTTTCTCAAATTAGGCCAAATAATACCCCATGCCGATATTATTTTAATGGATATAAACATGGACAAACTCGATGGTTTTGCTACAACAACTTTAGCTCAGCAACAATTTTCGAAAATTAAGATAATTGCCATTACCATGCACAGCCATCAAAACCTTTTAGTACAGCTTGTAAAATCGGGGTTCAGGGGTTTTGTAAACAAATCAGATGTTTATTCAAACATACAAACTGCAATTGAAACTGTGGCGGCAGGACATTATTATTTTCCGGCCGATATTATAAATTTTAGTGATACTAAGTTAACATAAATAAATGGAGGGTCAAACTATGGACGTACACAAGTTACAAAAAGCCGAAACTTTTTTAACCTTTAAGCTTGGCAACGAGCGTTTTGCATCGGGGGTTGGCAAAGTGTTGAATATTTTAGAGATGCAACCAATAACAAAAATACCGCAGGCTCCTGCTTACATGAAAGGGGTTATAAACCTTCGTGGCCAGGTTTTACCGGTTATCGATACACGCGTAAAATTTGGAATGGATCCCGTGCAAATTACAAATAACACAGGTATTTTGGTTCTCGACGTGGTTGTAAACGACATATCGGTAAAGTTGGGCGCAATTGTCGATTCGGTTGACGAAGTTATTGAACTGTCGGCCGATCAAATTCAAGAGTCGCCTGCAATTGGTACAAAATACAGGGCCGAGTTTATTGACGGCATGGCTCAAACCGGCGATAAGTTTATTATTATTCTTAATATGGACCGCGTTTTTTCGGCCGACGATGTTTTGGCTGTTGAAAATGCCATTGCCGAATAAATCAATAATGCGATAAAAATAAAAACTCAAAATATTACAAAACTTAAATAGTACAATTATGAAACTAAAAGATATAAAAATAGGCACAAAACTTATAGCAAGTTATATATTACTTGCATTAATAACCGGTGTAGTTGGGTTATTAGGTATTAACGGGCTAACACGTATTGGCAATGCCGACACCGCCCTTTACCGCGATATGACCGTTCCGCTTAGCGAAACTGGCGATATGGCTGTTTTGTACCAACGCATACGTATTAATGGCCGCGATTTTATTTACGCGAAAAACGACGACAACCGCCGCATGTTTAATAAAAATATGCACGACTTTAGCGAGCAGTTTTTAAAAATTGCCGAAAGTTATAAATCAACAATATTTACCGACGAGGGAATGGCTGTTTATAACGAACTTGTAAAATCGTTTAACCAATATACAAGCTTTTTTGCACCAGCCGAGGCTTTAGTAGCCGCAAACGATATTGACGGAGCAATTGCTTTAATGAAAGGCGATTGGCGCAAGGCAGGCGACCCGGTACAGCAATATCTCGACAAAATGAAAGAGCTTAAAGTAAACCTTGCGCAAAAAACTGCAAACGATAACATAGCTTTAGCAGGCTCGATACGTAGCTTTACTTTGGCACTTGTTATTATTTCCGTTTTATTTGCAATTATTTTGGGAATTATTATTGCCCAAAGTATTACAAAACCATTAATTAAAGGAGTAAATTTTGCCAATAACCTTGCCAACGGCGATTTAACAGCTAAGCTCGATGTTAACCAAAAAGACGAAGTTGGCCAATTGGCCATGGCACTTACCGCTATGACCGATAAATTACGCGAGGTAATTGAAAACATTATGAGCGGAGCCGAAAACATTGCCGATGCCAGTATGCAAA
>CAZJCR010000387.1:0-1856 GCA_964544385.1 uncultured Bacteroidales bacterium | reverse complement strand
TAAGCCTTCAGACAGTCAAAGACCACACGCACCGTATTTATTTTAAAACCAATTATAACAATTTTGATATTGTTAAGGTCGATGAAATAAAGCAACTTTATAAACAAATAAACAATAAACTTGCAGTTACATATAATCTTTCTGTGATTAAAAACAAAGCAGTAGTATTATTCGATTTTCAAACACAAGCCACAGACGATGGATATGAAATACTCGTTATTATGAACATTGCCCAAAACATATATAAAAAAGCAGGCTATATATGTTATGATAGCAACTCTGAACCATTTGGCCCAACCGATTATTGGTATGCAGGCTATATTATGTCTAATTACAAACCTGAATATATGCAGGGTAAATGTGGCGATTACCAAGGCCAGCTTAAATGCGAAAGTGATGCTAAAAACGAAATAGAAAAAGCCTGCCGCCGAATTTTAAGAGGGGATATGAGACTATGCTATTTTGTAGATGTTGAATCGTATTCAGGTAGCAATTTTCCGATAGGTACAAATCTTTGTGCTGGATATGACGGTATGAACAATGCATGCCTTCCACCTGAAATTATGAACCAATATTATAATACAACAGTCCAACGAATTAATGAACTATATCAATTACTGAATATTAGTAGCGATAAACAATTTGTTGATGTAGGTTTGTACAATTCTTATCTTGTAAGTACCAGATATAATTACTATATCAAATCAAATATCCATGTTATTAAATTTGGCCGAAAAATTTATAGAGGTTTACCAACCGCAATTTATGAACTAACCGAGATGTAATATATTACCCGGGTATAATTTTTTATGCCCGATTTTTTTCTAAAAACCAAATAACCATAAAACAATGAACTTAAAACTTATTATTTTCTTTTTTTTACCTTTTGTTGGGGTATCGCAAACTTTCGAAAGAATAATTACAAGTAATACATTGCAAAACACATCGTGCTTGGCCGAAACAAAACAAGGATACTTAATCAGTATTAACGGACAAAGTGGGACCGACGATGATAAAAATCTGTCGAAGCTCATAAGCATTGACTTTAACGGTAATTTAACAAACGAAATACAATATACTGATAATGATATAGTTATTCATAATTTAAAAGTATTAAACGACACTGTATTTTTATTATTTGGCACAACAACAAAACAAATTAATGAACAACACGATTCGATAATGGCGTTTTACCAACTACTAAACCTTGATTTACAGGTAATAAAACAAAAATACTTGCCGTTGGGCTTATGTCATGATACAACTATTTATAACATTACGTCGAAAATGTTTTACGATAGTGCCAATTATATATATCAGTCGGTAAGTATGTTTTCAATGAATAGTAATATTTTACGCTGTCATTATTTATTAAAAACCGACACCGGACTTGAAACAATCGACACCGCCTTTTTTACTGAACCTGATAATTTTGAAACAGTAGTTGAGGATATTACTCTGTTTCCGGGAAATGATAGTGCATTTGTATTTTTTGTAAACTGTGTTTACATTATAAATAATAACCTGCAGATTATTGATACGCTGCCGAAAAATTTTTTATTAGAAAATCAAAATCCAGCTTTGTTACGAAGGCCATTAGCTGCATATTGGTATAATAATAAACTACTTGTTGGAGGTTTAACCGCTAATAGTCTTACCGCTGCCACCTATAACCGTAATTTATCGATTAACGATTATTATATTTATAATTTTGATGGCGACGAATATGGTGCGTATAACAGTAGCTTTTCGATAAATAGCGATAATATATATTTTGGTGGCACAAAAAAAGTTTCACCAATAATGGTTTATGGTTACGAGTCGTCGATAATTTTAATGAAACTAAACAGCGATTT
>CAZJCR010000386.1:0-1860 GCA_964544385.1 uncultured Bacteroidales bacterium | reverse complement strand
GAAATGGTCGGCTTTTAAACCGTCGATAGTAACTTGCCAGCCTTTGTTGTAATAAATTTCGGAAAAAACGGCTACCTGGTTTGTTGATGTTTTTGTTGAGTATTTAAGGTAGTTGGGTTTATATACATCGAGTTTTATTTGTGCTGTTGAATCGGGTTGTGGTTTAGTGTTTGTAACTAAATTGGCAAAACGGTTGTCAACAACGGCTGTGGTTTTAGTATCGATATTTTTTAGTTCGGCAATTTCGGCATCGGCATTGTTTACAAAAGTTATGTTATTTACAAACCAGGCATGGCCATTTGCACTAATATTAACTAATGGGTACGACTCGGGGTTGTAAATTATATATTTAGTATTTAACATGTTAAGTACCTTTTGGTTTGCCAGTACATTGTAAATGTTGTTTTGGCTTTCGGGGTTTTGTAGTACCGATATTACCGATTGTATCTCATTTGATATATGAAAATCGATAAGTTCCTGGTAGCGGCGCATTTTTGCGCCATGGTAACCACCAATCGATTTGTGGAAATACGATGTTTGCCCGTCGTTAAAAGTGCTTGTAGTTAAGTTTAAAACGCGGTAATCGGGGTCGGTATCTTTAAGTATAAATTTATCGGCATTGGTGGGGTCAAAAGTTTGTTCAACCTGTTTTTTCGATGTAAAATTATCGGAGTTAAGGTAGCGGCGGTTAACCGGCCACATATCGATAAGTATTAGTAAAATTAAAGCGGGGAAAAAAATGTTGCGGCTTATTTTTTTTGTTTGCGATGCAATTAGTAATGCGGCAGCAATAATAATAAATATAAACGACCTAAAGGCATCGTTACGTAAAAGTGTTTGACGGTCAATTTTCAGGGCATCAACAATAATGTCGTAACCTTGAGCAAGGTAACGTTCGTCTGACGGGGCAGTGTACGAGAACATGCCGGGGAACAGGGCAAAAATCAGGCTTAGCCCGGCTGTTATTGCTACCGACCATGCTATTGCTTTTTTAAATTGTTTTGGCCCTGTTTCGCCGTTAAATATTTTTGATATACCTAAAATAGCTAACAAAGGCATTGTAAAACCTGCAATAACCAATATCATCGATACTGTACGGAACTTGTTGTAACCAGGGAAATAGTCGAGAAAAAGGTTTGTAAACCACATAAAATTGTGGCCCCATGCCAGCAAAATGCTAAGAAGCGTGGCAGCAACAATCCACCATTTTATTGGGCCTTTAACAAGTATAAGCCCCAAAACAAATAAAAAGCAAATAATTGCGCCAATGTACACCGGCCCCGATGTAAATGGTTGTGTTCCCCAGTAAGTGGGTTGCTGTTTTATTGCGCGTTTAGCGGCGGCTTTACCTTGTGCATTTGCATAAAGTTTATATGTTTCCGATTTTTCGGACAACGCGCCCCCCGATGCCCCACCTTTAAAATTAGGGATTAGCAAGGTAAAAGTTTCGCCTATACCATAGCTCCATGCTGTTGCATAGTCTTTGTCTAAACCAGTTGTTTGGTTGTCGATATCGTGTGTAAGTTCCGATTTTCCTCTTAACGAGTCTTTACCATAATCGTAAGTTAAGTAAAGTATAGTAATATTAACCCCAATAGCTAATATAACCCCTAATGCTGCAAAACCGACCGATTTAAAAAAATTGGTAATTTGGTTGTTTTTTATAGCCTGATAAAGCCAAAAAATACCAAAAATTAGTATTGTTAAAAATGTATAATAAACAATTTGAATGTGGTTTGTTAATATTTGGAAACTTAAGAACAAGCCAATAACTGCTGCCCCTTTTAGTTTTTTGTCGGTAAATGACATGTAAACGCCACCAATAATGGCAGGCATATATCCTAATGCCAATATTTTTGT
>CAZJCR010000385.1:0-1863 GCA_964544385.1 uncultured Bacteroidales bacterium | reverse complement strand
CTTTCGTCCCGGTTTCTATTTTTCAAGTCGTATACATTTATCAGTCAACCAATTCGCATAATTTACAATACTTTATACTTGTACTTATCTGTTTGAGTTGTTTTATTTCATCATTATCCAGTTTATAAAATTTACACTATCACCAATTATAAAGGCTTCAATATTTAATGTATCAATTATTTGAATAGGAGGTGAAACCATATTACCCGATACCTTATTAAAAAATCCCGATTTATTTACAATGATTGACGAATTATTAAGAGTAACCTTACTTGAAAAACTGGCAAATTGATTACCATTGGGCAAGTTAAATACAATTATATCATTATCTTTTACAAGTTTTAATGAATTTGATGGTACAAATAAAGTGTAGTTAATTTTATTGTTAGTTTGCCAAAGTTGAGCTTGTACTTTTATTTTATACTGAAAGCGATAACCATAAACAACACAACTTAAAAGCACGAAAAAGATAAAGAATAAGGTTGCGCCAACCCTAATAATGCGAGGGGGTATTTGGCCAATTATGTTGCGAACTTTTTCTGAGCGCAATTCAATGTTTACGTTATCCATTCCTATAGATATTAATTTCCTAATTCTAATTGGTTTTTTACTAAATTATAGTATTCTCCTTTTAATTTTGATAACGTTTCATGTGTTCCAGTTTCGGTAATTACACCACGATTTAGTACTATAATTTGATCAGCATTTTTTACTGTGCTTAGACGATGTGCCACAATTATTACAGTTTTCCCTTTATAGAATTTATGTAAATTTTCAACTATTACTCTCTCGTTATTTGCATCAAGAGCATTGGTTGCTTCATCCAAAAATAAAAAAGTTGGATTTTTGTATATCGCCCTTGCTATTAATAATCTTTGACGTTGGCCTTGACTTAAATTTTGACCCTCCTGCCCAACTATAGTGTTATATTTTAAAGGGAGTTGCATTATAAATTCATGAATATTCGCAATATTAGCTGCATATGCCAATTTATTACTATCAATATAGTTTTCGCTTGCAGCAATATTATGTGCTATACTTTCGGAAAAAATAAAACCATCTTGCATTACCGCACCACATTTATTACGCCATGCTGTTGTATTAAAAGTACTTAAATTATTACCACCAATACTGATAATACCACTTACCGGTGAATAATATTGCAATAACAATTTAATTAAAGTTGTTTTACCACTTCCACTAGCACCAACAATAGCTGTAACTTTACCCTCAGGTATTGTTATGTTAAGATTATTTAATACTTTTATTGATTGAGGTCCTTCATATTGAAACACAAGATTTGAAATTGTAATAGTATTGTTTTTTGTATTTAGATTATAAACATTTTTGTTTGTATTTTCATCTTCTTTTTTATGAATTTCATTTATCCGTTCTAAACTTATTTTAGTATCCTGATAATCGTGAACAAGTTGAGCTGTTTGTTCAATTGGAAGAGTCAATTGCCCAATAATATACTGAGTAGCAAGCATCATCCCTAATGACATCTCTTGATTAATAACTGATAGAGCTGCTATAAATGTAATAACTATATTTTTAGTTTCATTAATAAATATATTGCCCGCCTCTTGTTTCTGCGTTAACTTAAGCGACTTAACATTTAATTTAAACAAATCGGCCTGAATATCTTCCCACTCCCAACGTTTACGTTTTTCAGCATTTTGCAATTTAATCTCCTGCATGCCTTGTATTAATTGGTAGGTTTTACTTTGCTCTATAGCCTTAATTTCAAACAATTTATAATCAAGCATTCTACGCTTATTCAAAAAAAGAAAAACCCAAATAATATAAATAGTACTACCAATAAAAAAAATAATAAAAATTTTAAAACTGTAAATCCACAAT
>CAZJCR010000384.1:0-1863 GCA_964544385.1 uncultured Bacteroidales bacterium | reverse complement strand
ACCATTTGCCGATGCCTCGATAGTAAAATAATGATTATTTAATTCGGAAAATGTTGCCCAGCTAAAAACAATACTATTTTTATTTTGATAAGCAGTAAAGTAGTCGAGCTCGATGGGTAGTTTTGTGTGAATATTTGCAGCCCCATTACCTAACGTAAAACCTGTAAGGTCTCCAAAAATATTTGTAGTCCCATTCGAGTTTATTACACTTCCGTCACCACCTGTTACATCATGCAAAACAGTTAAAATACCATCAACGTTAATAGTTGTATTAGTTCCTAATGTTAAGCTACCCTCAACTTGTAAATTACTACTTCCATTTACAGTTATCGAAGTACCTGAACCAGCAGCAATTACATCTCCTGTAATGGTTGTAGTACCATTATTCATAAAACTAATTGAGCTGCTTACATTTATTGAATTAACACTTAAACTTCCACCACCATTTATAGTAATACTAATTTTATTGGTAGTGTTAGTCGAATTTATATCTCCTTTTATAATAAGTTTACAGCCACTATTTATTGAAATACTAAAATCATTAGTTATGTTCGACAAATCTAAATCACCATTTATAGTATATTCTACAGCAGTGCCTTGAATTGTCAACGATTTTGAATTTGAAGCAGCCAATAAGTTTGTTGTAGTTTCACTGGTAACATCAATAGTTGTCCATTCTACTAATGTTTCACTATAAACATAATTTAATGCTGCGAAATAAAAACACACTAAAAACAAAATCCTTTTCATAATATTACCTTATTTGTTTAGTTTGGTGTGCAATTTACACTAAATATAAAATAATGCAAAACAATCTGTTACCCAAATTGAGCTATTCGCTTAATCGGTTTCTACTTTGTAAATATTTCACTTAACTTGGTTATTGAAACACAACAAACTCAAAACCCGCTTTATACTTAAGTAAAGCACTTGCCAGCTTTGCTTAAACCGCTTAAATTACTCATTATTTTATAAACTACCATTACATCGCAACTAATTTATTTAATAATAACATATAAAAATTAACACAATTTAACGTTTGTTGCATATGTTTTACATCCGCAAATGTTAAAATAGTTAAAGTATAGTTAACGCAAATACGTTGCATTATATAAATAAGTTTCTTTACCTAAAAAAAATTTTGTGGCAAAACTATTTATTTTAGTAATTATTATTTTACTTAACATAACCATTGCAGCTCAAACCGGTTTTAATAGTATTAAAATAAGTGGCAGGGTTATCTCGTCCGACACCTTACAAACCGCGCCTTATGTACATGTAATTAATTTAAAAACAGGTAAAGGCTCGGTGGCCGATTCGACCGGTTTTTTTAAAATTACCGTAGCTCCAGGCGACACCCTTATTTTTAAATGCATGGGCTTTAGCCATAAAACCTACATTATTACCGATACCATTAATATTGCAAACGAATTTTTAAATATTGTTATGTCGCCAGGCGATTACCAAATTGATGTGATTAATGTTTTTGCACTTACCCGCCAAAGCCAGTTTAGGTACGATTTTATTAACCTGCCGCCCGACCCTAATGAGTGGAAAAACCAAATTATTATACCCGGAGTTACAAAAGATAAATACCAATGGATACGCGAAGACGAGAAATTTATACCTTATACGCCAGTTTTAGGCGGAAGCCCAATATCGTTTTTTTATAATAAATTTAGCAAAGAGGTAAAAAGCGTAAAAAAACTTCAGCAACTTTTGCAGCACGACAGTGAACAGCAAATTATCGAAACTAAGTACTCAAAACAATTATTAGCCGACTTTACAGGGTATTCGGGCATAAAACTCGATACGTTTTTTAAATACCTTAACCTGTCGCACAATTTTTTGCTTAAAACAAAT
>CAZJCR010000383.1:0-1871 GCA_964544385.1 uncultured Bacteroidales bacterium | reverse complement strand
GGCCTACCAGCAACGTGTTTTATTACTCAGGCTGGAATATCGACAACCTGGCCCTTACCGGCACCTTTGTCGAAGCCGATGCCGGGCTTACATCGCTTATTTTGCCAAACAACACATGCGGGCACTTAACCCCCGAACCTGTTACGGTTACTGTTAAAAACTTTGGGTTCGCAGCCACCAACGATACTATTCCGTTAGGTTTTTCAACCGATAACGGAGCATCGTGGCAAATGGATACCCTGTTTATGCAACTCGAAAGCGAACAAATTCACGATTTTACATTTAACCAGCTTATTGATATTACTACACCCGGTTATCAGCGCATATTAATTAAAACATTTTTACCAAACGACGAAGATACCCGCAACGACCAAATTGATACTACCTTTTTTATTTCACCTTTTGTTACGCCGCCATATTTCGAAAATTTTGAGGCCAATAACGGGTTTTGGCGCAGTTTTGGCGACAGTTTAGCTTTTGAACACGGTACCCCGGCCGATACAATTATTACACATGCTTACTCGGGTACAAAATGCTGGGCAACAAACCTTGCCGGTAATTACAAAAACAACGACAGTTCGTGGCTCGTGAGCCCTTGCTTTAATTTTTCCGATATCGATAAGCCTGTTTTTGAATGTATGCTATGGTCCGATGCCGAAGCTCTTACCGACGGCCTCGCGCTTTACTACACTTTAAACGAGGGGGCAACCTGGAACATTGTGCCAACAAATGGCGAATTTGCCTGGAACTGGTACAATGCCGGCAACATTAGCGCGTTAGGCCATCAGGGTTGGGACTCGCTTGAAACCGGTTGGGTTAAAATGCGCCAAATTTTACCATCGCAAACAGCAAACCAGCCGGTTGTAAAATTCAAATTCGTGTTTGCCTCAAACGATTCAATTACAAGTCCAGGTTTTGCTATCGACGATGTGAAAATTTATAACGCTCCTGTCGATGCAGGTGTTTCGGCTTTAGTATCGCCACTTACAGGTTGTTACCTTACAAATGCCGAGCAAATTACTGTACAAATTAAAAATTTTGGCATCAGGCCTTTTAAAGCTACCGATACTATTTTTGCATCAATACACGTGTGCGACTCGCTTATGGTTACCGACACTGTTATTCCACCCAACAATATTGCTGTTAACTCATCGTTTAACTACACATTTAGCGGCTTTTATAATTTTGTCGATAAAAAAAGCTACCCAATTTTAACATATACCTCTGTCGAGGCCGACTCGGCATACTATATTGCCGGCGTTTACAACGATACTTTACGCGATACTATTATTGTTAAAGGCGAGCCCGCTTTCGACCTTGGTCCCGATATAGGAACCCTGCAACCCGACACTGTTGATATTGATGCGGGCAAAAATTTAGATAACCCCTCATCATATTCCTACCTTTGGGGCGATGCTTCAACTCTGCAAGTTTACGAAGTTCCCGAATATGGTACAGGTATCGACGAAATGATGTTTTTTGTTACCATTACAAACTCCGACTGTTGCATGGCCAACGATAGCATAACGGTAATAAAATCGGTTTACGACCGTGGTGTTGTTGCTTTTACTGGTATCGACAGCTCCTGTGTCAATGCTTTTACACCAAACCTTACTGTCGATATTAAAAACTTTGCCGCCGACGATATTATTTTAACTACCGACAGTATTGCAGTAGGCTACCAAATAAACAACCTGCCCGAGCATATTGAGTATGTTCACCCTGTTACCGATATGGGAACAGACGATATTTATACCGGTTATGTATTTAATACCCAGCCACAAATAACAATGCCCGGTTTATTCAATATTAAAATGTTTACAAAAAAACGCGCCGACCTTAATTATTACAACGACACAATGTACACTACC
>CAZJCR010000382.1:0-1874 GCA_964544385.1 uncultured Bacteroidales bacterium | reverse complement strand
TTTTAAGGTTATATTTTTCAAATATCTCCTTTTTATCAGGTTCGGGCAGTGTTTTTATATATTGTTTCCAGCCCGGACACCATTTTATGTGCCATCGCCAAAAACGCCCGGCAAACGATTTAGGTTTAACATCGTATTTTGCCCGCATTGGGCATGTACTACAACCAGGTTTGTTTTCCATATAACTGCATGTTTAATTATAATTTGTTTTTAGCTAAATTAGTTTTTCTATTAGTAATAATATGCAAAACGCCGCTAATTTTTAATGTTATTGCCATGTAAAATAATATTTTATTAACAACAGGCATAGGTATTGCTTTTTTAAATATTAACGATATTATTATTAATACTACGCCACTTAATATTATGTATAAACCTGTTTTGTTTAAACTGTTTTTTTGTTTAAAAATATTTATCAAAAAAATAAGCTTTAATACAATGGCAGCAATAAAAATGGGTACGTAAATTACAGTTATTGCCCCAAAATATTTAAGTATTAACGACAGCAAAAGTAAAGTTAACCCTGTGTACAAAAATAGTTTGTTATGTTTCATATTTAAATATTGGTTATATTAAATTTGTTAAATAAGTTTAATAACTTTTTATATTTTGGTTTATACACGCTTTACAAAAAAAATATTTCAGGGTGCAAATGTAGCTTAAATAATTACTAATACCCAAATTGAGCTAAGGGCTCAATTTAGTATCAGTATTAGTTATTATTGTTTTTTTTGAGCCCATAAAAAATAACTACATTATTAATGCATCTAAAGCATTGTAAATTAATGTAATATAGTTAATTCAAGTTATTGCAAACAACAATTTTATTGCAATTATACTATGTAACTATTGTTAAAAATATGGCAATTACTTGGGATATAATTATTTATGTATAACTGTTTTCTTTACATCGGTAAACAAACAATGTTCACTAATGAAAATAAAGAATCAGAATATACACAAAAAAAATGAACCATACACTCGTTAAGTTTTTAGAAAACAGCAATAAAGCTGTATCGATGCTTGTATTTGCCAAAAATACTGAGTGTTGTTCAGTAATACCAATAATTATTTCGAATATTAAAACCAACCAATTATTATTTACTAATATATGAAACCAGTACAATTTTCGTGCATTTTGTTTATTGTTATAAAAGTAGTGATAAAAGCCTTTATATGGGGCTTTTTTTTTGTTACCGGACTTGGGGTTTTTGCCCAAACCACCTTATCCGGAATCGTTACTGAACTGCCCGATGGAAAACCATTGCCAGGTGTTACAGTTTATGTAAAAAACATTCACAAGGGAACAACAACCGATAAAGATGGGAACTACGCCCTGAATTTACCCAAAGGTTCACATTCGGTTTGTTTTTCATTTATCGGGTTTGAAACCGAAACAAGAGAAATTAAACTTATAGGACAAACCATCGAACTCAATGTTGCTCTAAAAAGTTCTGATAAAACCCTTAACGAAGTGGTTGTTACCGGGAAATCGGAAGCACGTGAATTACGTGAACAAGCTATGCCGATTGCCGTAATTACCATGAACGAACTGCAAGGTACGGTGAGTGATATAAGCGATGTGCTTTCTAAAACAACAGGGGTTCAAATCCGTACTTCGGGCGGAGAAGGCAGTTCGGCCAGAATATCGGTGCGTGGATTAGAAGGAAAACGGATTGGTTTTTTTATTGACGAGACACCTTTAAGCGATAATTCAGATTTCCTTGATTTAAACGATATTCCAATCGACCTTATTGACAGGGTTGAAATTTACAAAGGTATAGTTCCTGCAAAGTTCGGCGGTTCTGCTGTTGGTGGGGCAGTTAATATTGTATTGAAAGAATACCCGCCTGCTTACGTTGATGCCAGTTATT
>CAZJCR010000381.1:0-1888 GCA_964544385.1 uncultured Bacteroidales bacterium | reverse complement strand
TCTTCCGAATAACGACTGTACCAGCAATTTTATCATGCCAGCCTTGCTTACGTTCATCGAAGGCAATCCAAATAATCCCAAAACCCAACGGCAAACCTGCCAAAAAGTATGCAAAATAACGACCAATCAACTGTCCTACGTTTGCTGGATTACCGGTCTTCGCATCAACAATTTTTGCAGCGACAGCCATTTTCCCTGGCGTTGCTTGCTTAAATACCCAAAACAGTATAGTTCCAACCAAAGGACATAACCATGACAGCAAGAAATCCATTGGGCCTTTAATAAACGCTTCATCTTTCCAATATGAATCACCATAAAATATTGTTAGGATTGGTCCGGTTATTGCCACCAGCAGAACGCAGTCGATCAGGGAAGCACCAACGCGAGGCCAAAATCCCACATATTCCAATTCATCATTTTGCATTTGCTTCTCCTAAGCAATGTAATAAAAGTGAATAGATTTGATCATTTCAAACTTATTATACAATAATAGCATAAACCAAGAGAACTGGTTTGGATAAATAACGAGTAATCATTCTTGGAAATGATTATTATTTTGCATATAATACAGTGAATAAGGTATATAACAAGACTTGATGCCAGTTTGATTTGAGTTCTTGATGAAGTTGATTCTAAAAGGTACTGATTTGTTACTCGAAATCAGCGTCAATTGCGAGATTTCTTTCCGAAAAGAGTGGATTTCGCATCTCAAGACTCTTCCGTATGAGCAGTATGGTGATTATATCAAGTCAACAATTTACCCTGCTCTTTCTGATAAAGATAGAAAGATCTGGAACAAGTCAACGATAAACAATTACGAATTATGCGATATCATTCTGCATTTTGATTAAAAACAACCATAAAAAAGATTAACCGATCTAAAACACTTTTTAATCCTTAATGTGCGTTACAGCCAAACATTCAGAAACATCATTTTCATTTGCTATGATGCCACCACCTTTACTCTGGACAACAAATAATGGTATACCATTATTTGCCAATTACACAGAAACGAACGTTAATTATATGTGATTTAATAGAACTTATTATTTATCTTTGGTGCAACATGTATAGTTAAATATATTAATAAGACTCATTTTCATATATTTTCAATTAATTTAAAATATTATATGTGAAATATATCACTTGATAAGCATATTTTATGCCATTATTTTATGTGAAATAATGTTTTTTAAATCAACCAAATCCTCTGTAGATCAACCGTTTTATAAACTCACCTGTTTTTCGTTAATTATAATGGTATACCATTATTTTATTATATGTTGGTAAATTTCTTATTATTGGGTACTGAAAGATATACGGCAGGATTATTTGAATGTGTGGCAGGTTAGTTTGAGAAGCACAAGATCTTCTTAGTACTACTCTCATGCATGACGTTTTTCATAAACTCTTGCCTCGCATGTTATAGCATTAAAACATAGATTAATGCGCTTATCGCTGCTCTCAACAATTTTTAATGGTATGCCATTATTTATATAGGTTCATTAAAAAGTTGTTCATTATATGTAATATTATTGTGCTTTAATGAAAATCAACCGATCTTTAAATTTCTTTTTGAAATAGCATTATAGATTGTTACATATTTAATGGCATACCATTATTATGTTGTTTCCTGTAAAACCGAATTATTATATTATTGGTATACCACTAATAAACAAAGGTATTTTGTGACTTTAAAATCAAAAAAAATTACGGCCTATCTTCCTCAAGAAATTGTAGTCGCAATTAAAAACGAAGCTGCCAATAAAGGCAAAATGCATTATTCAGTGCTTATTTCCAATAAACTTGATGATGCGTTTGTTTATTTTGAAAATATTCAAACGTTTACAGAATTGAGTAATAAATTTTCTAATGTTATTTCTCATTT
>CAZJCR010000380.1:290-1899 GCA_964544385.1 uncultured Bacteroidales bacterium | reverse complement strand
GACATCTTCGATCTTCTCAATGATTAACCAATCATCCATATTCCCCTGATGATCGAACGCCAATGGTGATGACATCTCTTTGATGTTCTCGAATTCTACGATACACAGACATTTTTTATGCCACCGTGTCTTTTCCTTATCCGTCAAGCAGAGCTTGTTCTGGTGCTCTTCAAGGACTGTTCTTATTTCCTGATCTGCAAGTTTGACATAGTTTTGTACGGCTTTCACGGTTGCCATGGCGGTTACACGCCCTGTCCCTTTTTTCATAAAATACAAGGTCTCACCTTCAAACACCCTGCTATGAGGAATCTTTCTGCCAGCGGCTCCCCGAATCACCATTGTCCGTTGTCCAGCCATTATTTTTTCCAGAACTTTCTCTTTATCATCACAAAACACAACATGAACCATACATATTTCTCCCTCCAATTGAAATCATTTGAACCAATCTCTCTTCCGTTTCTATCAACCCTCATTTATACCCTCATTACAACGGTTATTCGTATGTTCATATCACACAAACCTAGAATTAACGAGCGTGCGATGCCCACCAATAAAGGCTCTTAGAACATTGGACAATGAAAACCTTTAATGGCCGA
Organism: uncultured Bacteroidales bacterium; assembly: GCA_964544385.1. Taxonomy (GTDB): domain Bacteria; phylum Bacteroidota; class Bacteroidia; order Bacteroidales; family SZUA-534; genus CAZJCR01. The sequence goes on along the minus strand of CAZJCR010000380.1, from coordinate 1,303 downwards.
TTTGGCAAGATAGTAAGCACGTCACGTTGAATTAATGGTTGGTTTAAAAAACCGACCAAGTTTATTATTGCCCGGATGTTTCCGGCTAATGGTTTAGAAATACTTTTACTGTAGTTTTTTATATGTGAGCATATTGTCATTTTCATCACGTAATTGAATGAATCTGTCACTCATATAATAAATTTTATATTTTATTACTATATCTTTTGGGGGTGTTTTTTGAAAACGAATTGCTTTTGGTTTAATTTTTAGAATTCCATCTTTAATTTCCCAACTACATTTCATTTCAACACCTGGTATTATCTCACTTGCTGTTTTAATGTCACCCCTGTGCCATAATTCCCCATCCACTGAAAATGCATCCATGGCATAAAATGTTTCGCCATTATATTCTGTCTCGATTTCCCATGGGCCAATTATTGTTTCTTTATAATATGAATCCTTTATTGATAGGTCATCATTCGTAAATACCCACATAGCGTGATGATAAAGTTTATCGTATTCGTCATATTCTTTTGACAATTGCTCTTCTGTAATTTGACCGCTTTTTAATCGGTCTTCTATTTCACAGTGATACCTACCGGCTTCTGAGTAATATTTTCTGAGAATATTTTCAATAATTTGAGACAACTGAAAGTTTCTTGTATCATCGACAAAGATTGACTCTAGAATGCTTCCACAGTGTTTAACGCGAAATTCGATTGTTGAACCATCGTTCAATGTGAATATTATGTTTCCAGAACCATCGCAGAGGCAAAAATCATCATTAGATTCGATATCTTTATTTAATTCTTTTAATATTATCTTCTGCTCTTCATCACTTAACAATGTCTTCTCTTGTGGCACGCTACTATAGGCTCGTGGTTCAGTTTCAAGAGAGCTAATCATTTGAATTTCAATTTTTCGGGTTTTCTGTAAATTATAAAAATTATATGGGTTCCACATATTTGCTTTATCTTTGAGATTGTTATGCGCTGTATTTTCTCCAATTTCATTGACTGGCCGGCTTGTAC
>CAZJCR010000380.1:0-280 GCA_964544385.1 uncultured Bacteroidales bacterium | reverse complement strand
TCTCATGAGTTCTTGTGTCATTTTTTCAGCTTAACCAAAACCTAACATGTATCAGGTTGTAATCCTACATATTGGTAATAGTTTGGTTGCCAACCTATTACCTAATAAGGGTAAACCAGCCATAAAATTAAAATACCGTCTAATAGATAATATTCCATACTTAAACAAACTTACTATGCCATTTGAGGCATTTGTTTATGTGCACATTTTCTGGAGATTTTTGCACATAAAATGGTGCAAAATATTTCTATCAAAACACAAATCTGGAATAAATCAAATA
>CAZJCR010000379.1:0-1906 GCA_964544385.1 uncultured Bacteroidales bacterium | reverse complement strand
GTTATTTAGAGCTACAAAACTAAAACACTTCCCACAATTTATTTTCATGTATTTTGTGACACTTAAATGTTTTGGTTTTGTGAAAATGATTAGGTGTTTTGATATTTATGACTTTAGTTTATGATAATACTACTTGTGAACAGGCTATTTTTACTTATGCCTTTTCTGGACAGAATTTAAATAATGATAATATTGTTTTTACAGTTAAAAAGTTAGTAAGTAATTTTAAACGTGATTTTCCATTATTATTTAACGGTGATTTTAAGACTCATGGAAGGCCAAAAGAATATTATTTAGATGAATTATTGGGTTTTGTTATTTATGGTGTTTATAATAATCGTTTTAGTTGTAGAAAATTGGCTAATTGGATAAATAATAATGATGAATCTGTTAATTTTATCTTGAATGATAAGGAGCCTAAAAAATCCATTATTCATTTGTTTTTACAGAAAAATACATTGTTAATCAATGCATTTTTCCATTACACTGTAATTTTGGGGATTAATTTGGGTTTAATTGATGGAGAGTGTGTTGCAGTTGATGGCAGCATTGTAAAAGCCCATGCTAATAATTTTCGTTTGATCAAAATTGAAGAAATTGAATTTTTGCAAAATTTGATTTTAGATTATGGTGAAAACTGGAGTAAAAATAGTATTTGGTATAAAATACACCAATATTTCAATGAAAATAAAAAACATGATGAAATAAATAGTTTAATAAGTGAAATAAGTGATAATTTGAATAAAAATGCTCTAATTCTTCTTAAAACTGCTTTGATTAGCATGGATAATTTATATTATATTCTTGATTTTTTAGATGTTTTAAAAGCAAATTATGATGGAAAACATACAATTAGTTTAACAGACCCTGAATCAAGATGGATGGTGGATAAAAAAGGAAATATAGGTTTAAATTACAATTATCAAGTTGCTGTTGACAGTAAAAATGGAATGGTTGTAGGTCAATACCTAACACAGAATGTTACTGACGCTAACGAATTATTTGAAATGTTACATGAAATAAAAATACAAATGGGAATCAATCCACAGGTATTAGTTGCAGATAACGGATATATGAACGATAATGCAATAAAATATGCTTATGAAAACAATATAAGATTATTAATTCCAGATCGAGCAGAAAGCAGCAAATCCAAACCTAAAAATAAAGAAAAACCCTTCACTAAACCAAATTTCACATATGACTGGAAAACAGACTCATTCATCTGCCCAATAGGCGAACAATTACTTTACAAAAACGATAGAAAATTAAACGGAGACTGGATGCGAGTATACTCAACAAACAAATGTAAAACTTTCCCAGTAAAAAATCAATGCACAAAAAGCCGAGTAAAAGAAATTTTCGAACCTGTCAATGATTTAAGATGGAAAATGAAAGCAGATATCAAATCTCCGGAAGGAAAAATCTACTACAAAAAAAGAGCAAATCTAAACGAAGCACATTTTGGACTACTCAGAAACGTACGTAATTTCAAAAAATTAAACAGAACAGGCATGAAAAATGCAGAAAAAGAACTAACAATACACTCAATAGCACATAACATACAAAAAATACACGAAAAACTAAACGCAACACTCATTTAAACAAAAAAACAAATAAATAAAAACACACATCCAAACAACAAACATAAAATAAACAAGCCATTAATTAATTAAAATCAAACATTAAATAATCTAAAAATTCTATAAAAAGTAATAAAGTGAAATTTCAAGTGTAAACTAACTCCTGAAACTCCACAAATCTCATTCTAAGAGCAAAACCTTTTAATAAAAATTCAATCCAAAAATTGAATTATTGGACGAACTCCCAACACTTGTTTTTTTTAGAAGTTGGGTGTCAGTCAAAAGTAATTTTTTGACTGTGTACTATGTTATTGTCACATTGA
>CAZJCR010000378.1:0-1916 GCA_964544385.1 uncultured Bacteroidales bacterium | reverse complement strand
GAATACCAGGGCGACAAAACAAAAGCCATTTTTTATTACATCGCCGATGAACGTGTTGACTTTAGACAACTTATAAAAGTATTGGCCGAAAGGTTTAAAATCAGGGTTGAGATGCGCCAAATTGGTGCGCGCCAGGAGGCCGGCCGTATAGGCGGAATTGGCTCGTGCGGGCGCGAACTTTGCTGCGCCACTTGGATAGGCAATTTTGTTTCGGTTACAACCAACTCGGCCCGCTATCAGGAACTATCGCTTAACCCGCAAAAACTTGCAGGCCAATGCGGCAAACTAAAATGCTGCCTTAATTACGAAATTGACAGTTACATGGACGCCCGCCGCAATTTTCCACCTACCGACCTTCCGTTGCTTACATCGGCCGGCAAAGCTATACATATTAAAACCGACGTGTACCGGCAAATGATGTGGTATATTGTTGAAGGAGTATCGATAAACAATTTATTAGCCTTGCAAGTCGACCAGGTTAACAATATAATTGAACTAAATAAAGCAGGTAAAAACTGGGAAATAAACTTACAGAAACAAGCCGCAGCACCAAAACCCGACTCGATTGACTACGCCAATGTTGTTGGACAAGAGAGCCTTACACGTTTCGACAAATCGAAAAACCCCAAAAAAAACAAAAAACGTAAACCCCGCAAACCATTTAATCAACAACAAAACAATAATACTAACAACAATCAAAATCAATAATATAAAATGAACCCGGTTTTTAAAAAACAACATTTAAAAATATCGGTTTTAATACCGGCAGTAGTTTTGTTTTTTGTTGCCTGCAACAATAATGTTGTTTACCAAAACAACCACGATTTTACCAACGAAACATGGCATAAAGACAGCCTTGCGGTTTTTAATGTTAATATTACCGATACTTTGGCGATTTACAATTTTTATATTAACTGCCGTACAACCGGACAATACATGTACAGCAACATGTTTTTATTTATACACGCTCAAATGCCTAACGGCCAAATTATTAACGACACGCTCGAGTGTATTTTAGCCAGCCCCGACGGCAAATGGTTAGGTAAAGGTTTTGGCAGCGTGTGGGCTAACAAAATACCTTACAAAAAAAATATCAGGTTTCAACACCCCGGCAATTACATGTTTACCTTAGAACAAGCCATGCGCAGCGACGAACTGCCATTTGTGCTCGATGCCGGAATTACAATTGAAAGAGCAAAATAATACAAAGTGGGAAAAAATAAATTAAAAAAATTTAGCGATAACGCTAAGTTCGACCATGTTATTGAACCGCACGTTAAAGAATTTGTTGCCGTTGACCACGAGTTAAAAGGCAATTGGCACTCGTTGTTTTTTAAAAACAACAACCCTATAGTGCTTGAATTAGGATGCGGTAAAGGCGAGTACTCGGTTAACCTGGCCCAAAAATTCACCGATAAAAACTTTATCGGTGTCGACATTAAAGGTGCCAGGCTTTGGCTGGGCGCAAAAACAAGCCACGAAAAAGGAATGAAAAATATTGCTTTTTTACGAACGCGTATCGAGCTTATTAACTCGTACTTTGCACCCAACGAGGTTGCCGAAATTTGGGTTACTTTTCCTGACCCACAACCTAAACATAAAAAATATAAAGTACGGCTTACAGGCTCGGTGTTTTTATCGAATTACCAAAAACTACTTATCGACAATGGCATTGTGCATTTAAAAACCGACAGCCGTTTTATGTACAATTACACTGTAGCTGTTGCTAAAATAAACAACCTGGAGGTTTTAAAAAGTACAAGTAATTTATATGCCTCAAATTATATCGACGATGTTTTATCGATAAAAACACATTTGTATATATTGATCCCCCGTATCGCCCAATTACCACAACAGCCAGTTTTACAGCATACACAGAAACGGATTTTAAAGATAAGGAACAAAATGAACTTGGA
>CAZJCR010000377.1:0-1921 GCA_964544385.1 uncultured Bacteroidales bacterium | reverse complement strand
AGCAAACAAGTGATTTACATTGTTAAAATCCTTATTTACTATTTGTTGTATTTCATTAACCAAGTGCAGTAAAATAATTACAAAATCTAAATCGATTGAGCCATTAGCTCAAGTTGGGTTTTGGTTATAGCTCTTTAACAACAGTATTATAACCAAAACGCACCTGTGGATACCAAATACCATCAGGCGCAGCTTTGCCTACAGCTATTACCATATTTATCTGAGCGCGGCACGGCAGTTTGAGCAGGCGTTTAAGCCTTTTCGAGTCGAAACCCTCCATTGGGCATGTATCGTAACCTTCGGACTTAACACTAAGCATAAAAGTTTGCGCTGCCAAAGCAATGCTTTTATGTATAGTAACTTTTTTATCGACAGCCGATACCTCGCGTATCGATGGTTTAGTAATACCTGTAACCGATACCCATAATTTTTTTATTACCGATACTAATAGCAAAAAATCGTTCATATAAAACAGAGGCATCATTCGGGTAAAATAGTTTCGTCGTTTTTGGCGCGACGATTCCCGCTCAAAACTGTCGGGATTGTTTATAAGCTCAAGATTAAGTTTAATCGACCGTTTGTACAAATCGGGCCTTGCAACAAACACAACAAGTTCGTTTGCAGTTTTTGCGGGCATTTGTCCCATGCAATATTCGGCTGCTGTTTGGCGCACATCGTCAGTCAATAAACGGTAAAACTCCCAAAGTTGCATATTGCTGCTGTTTGGCGATAAAATAGCACGTTCTAAGCTACGTTTTACTATTTCGGGGTTATACGCGTAATTACTGTCAAATGTACGCACCGAGCGGCGTTCCCTTACTATATTGTCGAATATGTTAGCGTTATTTTCCATAGTTTTATAATTAAATGTCAAAGTTAAATTTTTACAATAAAAACCCCTGTAATAAAATAGTTTTTACCAATTGCTGAATACAAAAAAAGCTGCCTGTTTTTGCAGGCAGCTTATAAGTTTATATTATGTCAATATTACATCATGCCTGGCATTCCGCCGCCCATACCGGGGGCTCCTGCAGGAGTTTCTTCTTTAATATCAACTAATACACATTCGGTAGTTAAAAACATTCCTGCAATCGAGGCGGCGTTCTCTAACGCTACGCGGCCTACTTTAGTAGGGTCGATAACTCCTGCAGCAAAAAGGTTTTCGTAAACATTAGTGCGGGCGTTATATCCAAAGTCGGCTTTTCCTTCGCTAACTTTTTGTACAACAACTGAACCCTCGCCACCGGCATTTGCAACAATTTGGCGCAAAGGTTCTTCAATAGCCCTGCGTACAATGTTAATACCATATGTTTCGTCTTCGTTATCGCCTTTAAGGCCATTTAAAGTTTCGATAGCTCTAATATAAGCAACGCCGCCACCGGGTATAATACCTTCTTCAACAGCAGCGCGTGTTGCGCTTAAAGCGTCGTCAACGCGGTCTTTTTTCTCTTTCATTTCAACTTCCGAAGCTGCACCAACATATAATACAGCCACGCCACCAGCTAATTTAGCAAGGCGTTCTTGTAATTTTTCGCGGTCGTAGTCTGATGTTGTTGTTTTAATTTGAGCTTTAATTTGTGCAACGCGTGCATCAATAGCAGCTTTTTCGCCATGTCCGTTAACAATGGTAGTGTTTTCTTTATTAATGGTAACTTTTTCGCAAGTACCTAAAAGTTCCATTGTAGCGGCGTCAAGTTTCATGCCTTTTTCTTCGGTAATAACAGTACCACCGGTTAATGTAGCAATATCTTCAAGCATCTCTTTACGACGGTCGCCAAAGCCAGGGGCTTTAACTGCGGCAACTTTTAAAGCACCGCGTATGCGGTTAACAATTAATGTTGCAAGGGCTTCGCCATCAACATCTTCCGAAATAATTAACATTGGCCGGCCACTTTGTGCAACTGGTTCCAAAATAGGCAAC
>CAZJCR010000376.1:0-1928 GCA_964544385.1 uncultured Bacteroidales bacterium | reverse complement strand
CATCGCCATCAAATCCTACCCATAAATTCTCATTATTATCTTGTATAATTGCCGACACGCTGTTGTTAAAGTTAAGGGCGTTAGGGTTATAAAAATCGTATGTTTTAAAAGGGGTATGTGTATTTGGTATTACATTAATGCCGCCTTGGTACGATACTATCCAAATGTTCGATTGTCGGTCTTCAAAAATTGTACGTATGTTATCGTTTATTATCGAATTGTCGTTATTTCCCGAGTGGTGTAAACGGGTAACTGTATTAGTTGTGCCCGAAAAATAATAAACTCCGTTTCCGCTCGACGAAAACCATGTTCTCCCTTTTTTGTCGTTGGTAAGGCAATAAATTTCTTTTGGTGCAGGTAATATACTGCCATTGTTTTTAAGTTTGATAATGTTTAATGAATTGTCTTTTGTGTCGAATTCAAAAAGTCCTTCGCCACGGGTACCTACTAAAATATTGCCATTATTTGTTTCGCAAAAACTTATTACCGAGTTGCTGCCAACATGGTTTGGATATTGTTTTAGCGGGTTAACGTTGGTAAAAGTGTTAGTGTTTTTGTTGTATAAGTCAAATCCGCCATGTTCGGTGCCTATCCACAATATACCTTTTTTATCGATATAAAGATAAAGTATAAAGTCGTTGCAAAGCTTTGTATTACCAGGGCTGTGGGTTGTATAGCTGTTAATTTTACCATTTTTTTTGTTGTAGCAAATTAAACCGTTGCCCGATGTACCTATCCAAATTACTCCATCAGCATCTTCAACAAGCGAAAAAATGGGTTTATTTACCAAATCTTCATTATTTAATATAACATCAATTTTTGTAAACTGCCCGCTGTATGGGTTATAGGTAAATAAACCCCTGAACGAGCCTATCCAAATAATACCGTCTTTATCAACGTATAAGTCGCGTATCTCGTCGTTTTTTAGTTCCGAGTTGTCGTCTGAGCTGTAAAACGATGTAAAGGTGTAGCCGTCGAATTTGTTAAGGCCATTATCGGTGGCTATCCAAATAAAACCTAAGCTGTCTTGTGCAATATCGTTTATATTACTGTTCGACAAACCGTGGCTAACCGTGTAGTGTTTAAATATAAAATTGTTGTTAGCTTTTATATTACATATTAAACAAAAAAAAGTTATAAGCAGGTATAATGTTTTGTTAATCATATTTTTTTGAAATATTGATATAAAGAAACAAAAAATTAGTTAAACGTTATAACGTTGAGTTATCAAAAATAAAAGACACACTATGGTTAAAAAAAACACAGCAGTATTTTTTTGTTAACTGCTGTGTTTTTAAAAAACTTACAAAATCTAAATCGGAGTTATAACTAAGTAAAGCACCTGTTTACTTTAACCGCTCAACTTAGGTTATAAATTAAGTTTACATTTTTTCGATAAACGAGCCTAAAGCCTTGTATTGGTTATAAATTGTTTCGTATTTTTTTGCGTTTTCGGCATTTGGAAAATAAGTTTTTTCGAAACCTTTGCCCATTGCTTTTTGGGCTTGCTCAACATTTGTGTACACACCGCCAACAGTAGCTGCAAACATAGCTGCCCCAAAGGCACAGGTTTGTTCGGTGGTTGCAACCTTTATTGGCATATTTAAAACGTCGGCAAGGGTTTGCATAACAAAAGGCGATTTTTTTGCAACGCCGCCTAAGCCTATTATTTCGTTAATTGCAACACCTTCGCGGGCAAAACGTTCAACAATGGCTTTAGAGCCAAAAGCGGTGGCTTCAACCAAAGCTCTAAAAACTCTTGGTGCCGACGAGCCTAATGTTAAACCAGCTATTGCGCCTTTAACCTCTTGGTTTGCATCGGGGGTGCGGCGTCCGTTCATCCAGTCAACAGCAATTATTGACGACTCTTCAATAGGTATTTGCATTGCAGCTTCACTAAGCTGGGGTATTATTTGGTTTAAAAGTTC
>CAZJCR010000375.1:0-1938 GCA_964544385.1 uncultured Bacteroidales bacterium | reverse complement strand
TAACAAAATAATATACCACAAAATCTGGGCTATTTGCTTATTGCAATTAGCTCCGATGTAGAGTTTGTTGTGTTTCACTAACCAAGTGTAGTGAAATACTTACAACATCTACATCGTTTGAACGAATTGCTCAATTTGAGTCTAAACCGATTGAGCCATTAGCTCAATTTGGGTCTAAACCGATTGAGCGAATAACTCAATTTTGGTTAAAATTAAAAACAATATAACCAACACACTTTTTTAGTTTAAAAAAAATATGCAACTTTAGTGGTTTTGTAAAAAGTTGATGATAAAAACATGACAAAAAAAATTGCTGCATTTATATACATTATAACAACGCTTACAATAAACCTTTTTGGGCAAAGTAACCGCTATAACTTTGGGCATATAAATTACACCAACGGGCTTACAAGTAACCATGTACTATGCATCGAAAAAGGCCCAAACGGGCTTATGTGGTTTGGCAGTACAAACGGCCTAAACCGCTACGATGGCTATAACATAAAAGCTTATAAAAACATACAAAACGACTCAACATCGCTGCCCGACAACCTTGTGCAAACAATTATTAAAGACCAGCTTGGCAGGCTTTGGACACTAACGCCATCGCACATGAGTGTTTTTAATACCATTACCGAAAAAGTTGAATATAAAACCAAAATAGTTATCAATAATGTAAACATTAATGTATCGACAGTGTCAAAAGCCTTACCATACGGCGACAGTATAATGGTTTTATCGGTACAGGGAATGGGGGTAATTTTACATAATATTTACACTAACAACAACAAGCTTATATCGGCAACTGCAAACGACACAAACACAATTAGCCAAAACCATGTTGTTGATTTTGCCATTACCGGTAATTTTGCATATTTGGTTTTTGCCAACGGTTTTATTGATATTTTGAACTTAAAAACTAACAAAGTAACAAAAAAAATTAGCCTGCTTGCCAACATTACCAACACTTTAAACAATAGTTACCGTTGCTATATCGATTATTCTAAAAACCTTTGGATAACACCAAACAACTCGCTCGAGGGTTTATACTACATAAACATAAAAAACAATACATTACGCCAGTTTACTACAACAAGTAAACCCGCTTTGTCGGCAAATATAGTAACATCGATAATACAAGACGCCGACAGTGCCTACTGGATAGGTACCGACCACGGTGGAATTACAATTTTAAACCCAAAGCTTACTACAGCAATTGCCCTGCAAAACGAACCCGAAAACGAAAACAGCATTAGCCAAAATGTTATTACAACTTTATATAAAGACAACCAAGACATTATATGGATTGGAACTTTTAAACAAGGTGTAAATTATTATCATAAAAATTATTTTACCTTTTATCATTACCGCAACCAGGGGCTAAACCCGTTAAGCCTGCCATACAACGATGTTAACTGTTTTGCCGAAGACAAAAAAGGCAACCTTTGGATTGGCACCAATGGATACGGGCTTATTTATTTCGACCGTGCCAACGACCAATTTATTCCGTTCGATAAAATAAAACCCGCCGGCCAAAAGCTTGCCAGCGATGTTATTGTAGCTCTGCATTTTGACAACAAAAACCAGCTTTGGATTGGTACATACCACGGCGGGTTAAGCGTTTACGACGGTAAAAATATAAAAACATACATGCACAACCCTAAACAGCCATCGTCGATAGCCGACAATAAAGTTTGGGACATTTTTGAAGACTCGCGCGGCAACTTTTGGATTGGCATGTTAAGCGGTGGTGTCGACCTTTTTGACCCACGTAAAGAAATTTTTGTGCATTACAGTGGCAATACAATAAACTCAATTAACAGTAGCTTTGTAATGGACATTACCGAAGACCAACACTCGAACATTTGGTTTGGTACCGATTACGGGCTATTTGTATTGCGCAGCAACACCGGCCGTATTGAACAGTACAGCAATATC
>CAZJCR010000374.1:0-1941 GCA_964544385.1 uncultured Bacteroidales bacterium | reverse complement strand
ATATATTATTAACGATAAATCGATAACAGGCGCAAGCATTACAAAAGAGTTTAACACAATTATTGATAAACATTTTAATAATTTACGATACGAATATTTAACAGACTACACACTCGACGAACTTAAACTAAAACTTACCACACTAAACAAAAATGATGTAGTTTTTATGTTACTTTTTAATTTCGACAGGCTTAACAATACATACTCATACGATGTTATTTTAGATATACTAAACCCTTACATTTCGGTTCCGGTTTATGGTACTTGGGATTTTTACTTTGGAAAAGGTATTGTTGGCGGTAATATTACCGGGGCATATACACATGGCGTTATGGTTAGTAACATGGCTAAACAAATCTTAAACGGCACAAATATATCGCAAATACCCGTTAAAAAAGGGCCAACCCAATTATCGTTCGATTATAAGATACTTAAAAAACATAACATAAGTAAGTTTAAATTACCTAATAACTCAACAATAATAAACCAACCATTTAGCTTTATACGTAACAATAAAATATTCTTTATATATTTAACTATAGTACTAATAATTATGCTCGTTTTAATAATTACACTATGGTTACAAGTAAAAAAAGTAAAACAAAGCTTAAAAAAAGAAAAAAAACTACTCGCAACTGTCGAAGCTAAATCGGCCGAGATTGTTGCCGCGCTCGAAATTGTTGAACAATCGAACAAACTTAAAGATGCTTTTTTAGCAAATATTTCGCACGAAATACGCACCCCAATGAACGGTATTTTGGGCTTTATTGAACTACTCAAAATTAAAAACCTAAATACCAACGAAAAAGCAAAATATATTGACATTATTGAAACAAGTGGTTACCGCCTTTTAAATACTATTAACGATATTATCGAAATATCGAAAATAGAATCGAACCAAATAACGATTCATCAATCAGAAATTAATTTAAACGATATTTTAAACTACCATCTCAACTTTTTTAAACCTATTGCCCAAAACAAAGGTTTACAAATTAAAATATCGGAAAAAATAACTACTAAAAATGCCATAATAAACAGCGATAAAAATATTATTGATAACATATTAACTAACCTTATTAACAACGCCATTAAATATACACATAATGGTTCAGTTAATATTGGTACTTATGTTGAAAATAATTGGATTATTTTTTATGTTAAAGATACAGGAATTGGTATACCTGCAAACCGTATCGAATCAATTTTTGAACGCTTTGTACAAGTTGACACCCAGGCTGTTCAAATGCAGGAAGGTTCAGGCTTAGGTTTGTCGATAGTTAAAGGCTACGTTAATGCTTTACAAGGTAAAGTTTGGGTAAACTCGGAACCCGGCATTGGCAGCACTTTCTTTTTTTCGATCCCTTACAACCCTGTTTATACCAATTGTTTAGTTGACGAAAAAAACACCAACCAATAAAATAACCTCTCACCTTTTAATAAGTCAGAATAATACTATTTGTAGTAATACTAAAGTATTTGTAAACTAACCTGCTTTTTTTAAAATAATTAAAAATAAGCTTACCTAATCATATAAGCTTTTAACAACATAAACATTTGCATTACTCAGCGTTTATCTATTACCTAAAATACGCAAGTATATTTTTCTAACCACAGAGAAAACAGAGTTCACAGAGAAAACATCACTGTTTTAAATGAGCTAAACCCAAATTGAGCGATTCGCTCAATCGATTTAGATTTTGTAAGTATTTCACTGCACTTCGTTGGTGAAATACTTACAGTTTTGGGCAAAAAAAAAGCTTACCTAAACAGGTAAGCTTTTCGCGGCGGAGAGAGAGGGATTATTCGACACTATCGTGTCTCATGAGACCGCTTCGCTAAGTTCGAACCCCGGGGTTCTCATCCCTCTTATATGATAAATTTGTGTTTTGGGCAAAAAAAAAGCTTACCTAAACAGGTAAGCTTTTCGCGGCGGAGAGA
>CAZJCR010000373.1:0-1954 GCA_964544385.1 uncultured Bacteroidales bacterium | reverse complement strand
TCATTTAACAAAAGTACAAAATTTCCCTTTTTGGTTCTGGCTTGTCCAGGTTAGGTATTATTTAAATTTTGTTAGCGGCTTTTTTAATGACTTTTGTAAAATGATTATATAATAAAGGCAAATGCCGGGTTTATTATTAAACTAATGTTTATTACTTTTAGCACCAATTTAAAACAACAGTAAAGCTATGGATGAGAATAAATTAAATTTGAAAAAGAAAATAGTTATTTGGAGCATTATATCGTTACCACTTTTTTTTCTGATTATTTTATTTTATAATATATCGGTAGGTAATTTAGGGTTTATGCCCTCGTTTGAAGAGCTTGAAAATCCAAAAAGTAATTTAGCTACCGAAGTATATTCTGAAGATGGTGAAATTTTAGGCACCTTTTTTACCGAAAACCGTGCAAGAACCGAATACCCTGAGTTATCGCCTTATTTGGTCGACGCTTTAGTATCGACAGAAGATGTGAGATTTTACCGTCATTCGGGAGTTGATTTAAAAGGCCTTTTTAGGGTACTGATAAAAACAATTATAAGCCGCGACAAAAATTCGGGTGGTGGCAGTACAATATCGCAACAGCTTGCAAAAATGTTATTTCCACGCGAGAGTTTCGATAACCCCATACAAATTGCCAACCGTAAATTCAGAGAGTGGGTAATTGCCATTAAACTTGAACGGAGTTATACAAAAGAGCAAATTATTGCTATGTATTTTAACCAGTTCGATTTTTTAAACCTTGCTGTTGGAATAAAATCGGCATCAAAAGTTTATTTTAACTGTAACCCTAACGAGTTAAAAATTGAAGAAGCCGCAATGCTTGTTGGCATGGCAAAAAACCCATCACTATTTAACCCCATACGCAGGCCCGATACAACCATGCAAAGGCGCAATGTTGTTTTATGGCAAATGTTAAACAACAACCGGATAACACGCAACGAATTTGACTCGCTAAAAAGCATACCCTTAAAACTAAATTATCAAAAAGTTGACCACAAACTTGGCTCGGCAACCTATTTTAGAGAGTTTTTACGATTAACACTAAACGCCCAGGAGCCTAAACGCGAAAACTATTACAGTTTTGAAAGTTTTGTTGAAGATTCGATAAAATGGACAAACAACCCACTATATGGTTGGTGCAACAAAAACTTAAAACCCGACGGCTCAAACTACGATATTTATAAAGATGGGTTGCGTATATACACCACAATAAACTCGAAACTTCAGATACATGCCGAAGAGGCCGTTAAAGAACATCTTAAAAATAATTTACAGGTAGCTTTTGATATCGAAAAATCGAGACAAAAAACAGCTCCTTTTAGCGAAGACTTAACCCCCGAAGAGGTTGAAACCTTAATGACACTTGCAATGAAACGCAGCGAAAGATTCAGGGTTTTACGCAAAAGCAAAATGCCAATGGACTCGATAACCCGGATATTTAACCAAAAAACCGAAATGACAGTATTTACATGGGCCGGAGACCGCGATACTGTTATGACCCCGATGGATTCGATTAGGCACTATAAACATTTTTTACAATCGGGCTTAATGGCCATGGAACCAGGCTCAAGTTATGTAAGGGCTTACGTGGGCGGCATTAATTATTCACATTTTCAGTTCGACCATGTTACAAAAGCAAAACGACAAATTGGATCAACATTTAAACCTTTTTTGTACACATTGGCAATGCAAAACGGCTTTTCGCCTTGCGATATGGTACCTAATGTGCCAGTAACTGTTTTACTCGAAACCGGCGAAACATGGACACCTAAAGGTGGCGGACGTACCGAATGGGATCGCAAAATGTTGTCGTTACGTTTTGGTTTAGCGCACTCGCTCAACAACATATCGGTTTGGCTTATGAACCAATTTAAACCTAAAGCAGTAATAAACATGGCTCGTAACATGGGGGTAACAAGTGCTATACCCGAGGTTCCGTCGATATGTCTTGGT
>CAZJCR010000372.1:0-2012 GCA_964544385.1 uncultured Bacteroidales bacterium | reverse complement strand
ACCTAAGTTAAGCGGTTAAAGCGTAGCAAATAAACGCTTTACTTAGGTATAACCCCGATGTAGATTTTGTTGTGTTTCACTAACGAAGTGTAGTGAAATACTTACAAAATCTACATCGATTGAGCGAATCGCTCAATTTGGGTTTTATCGAATTTCAGATCCGTTCAAAAAATCTTTATCGCAATTAATAAACGACAGTTCACCATCTGGGTTTTCGGCCATCAGTATCATCCCGTGCGATTCGATTCCTTTAATTTTTCGTGGTGCAAGGTTTAATAATATGCTTACTTTTTGACCAATAATTTTTGCAGGGTCATACCATGCAGCAATTCCCGAAACCACGGTACGTTTATCAATACCTGTATCGACAAGTAGTTTAAGCAACTTGTCGGTTTTAGGCACTCGCTCGGCCTCGAGTATAGTACCGGTGCGTATATCTAATTTTGTAAAATCGTCGAACAGAATTTCGGGTTTTACAGGTGCGGCCTTAACTTCGGTTTTTTGTGCCTGGCGTGCTTTCTCAAGCTTTTGCATTTGATAATCAATTTCACTGTCTTCAATTTTATCGAACAATAAAAATGGTTCGGCCCATTTATGTCCTGGGTTAATAAGGTCGGCCATTCCAAGCCTATCCCAGCAAAAATCAATATCAATATTTAAAAGTTGCTTTATTTTTTTTGCAGTAAAAGGCATAAAAGGTTCAAGAACAATTGAAAGGTTTGCTGTTATCTGGCTGCAAATGTTCATAATTGTTGCAACATGGGCACTATCGGTTTTAAAAGTTTTCCAAGGCTCGGTATCGGCTAAATATTTATTACCAATTCGGGCAAGGTTCATGGCCTCTTTTAAGGCTTCGCGAAACCGGAAATTATCAAGAGCAAATTCAATTCTTTGTTTAATACCGGCCATTTCGGTTAAAGTTTCGTTATCGTAACCTGTAAGGTTTTCAACAGCCGGAACTTTTCCGTTGTAATATTTATGTGTTAATACAGCCGTACGGTTTATAAAATTGCCCAATATTGCAACAAGTTCACTATTGTTGCGGGTTTGAAAATCTTTCCAAGTAAAATCGTTGTCTTTTGTTTCGGGCATGTTTGCACAAAGCACATAACGTAAAACATCTTGTTTGCCGGCAAAATCGATAAGGTACTCGTGTAACCATACAGCCCAGTTGCGCGATGTAGATATTTTATCGCCCTCGAGGTTTAAAAACTCGTTGGCAGGTACATTGTCGGGTAAAATGTAGCTACCATGGGCTTTAAGCATAGCCGGAAAAATAATGCAATGAAAAACAATATTGTCTTTACCAATAAAATGTATTAACCTGGTGTCGTTGCTTTGCCAATAATCTTTCCAGTTTTTGTTATTCGCTTCGGCCCATTCAATGGTGTTCGATATATACCCTATAGGCGCATCGAACCAAACATAAAGAACTTTGCC
This sequence comes from uncultured Bacteroidales bacterium, assembly GCA_964544385.1. Taxonomy (GTDB): domain Bacteria; phylum Bacteroidota; class Bacteroidia; order Bacteroidales; family SZUA-534; genus CAZJCR01. The sequence goes on along the minus strand of CAZJCR010000372.1, from coordinate 572 downwards.
GTCGGCATTTTGTACAGGTACCGGAACTCCCCAGTCAAGGTCGCGGCTAACAGCGCGCGGTTGAAGGCCCGAGTCAATCCACGATTTGCATTGCCCGTACACGTTAGGTTTCCATTCTTTATGTTGTTCTAAAATCCATTGTTTTAAAAATGGTTCATAGGTGTCTAAAGGCAAATACCAATGTTTTGTTTCGCGTTTATCTAACTTGCCACCACTTAACATTGAGCGCGGGTTAATAAGTTCGTCGGGGCTTAACGAGCTGCCGCATTTTTCGCATTGGTCGCCATAAGCATCGTCGTTTCCACAACGCGGGCATGTTCCTTTAATATACCTGTCGGCTAAAAACTGGTTTGCCTGCGCATCAAAAAACTGTTCAGTAGTTTTTTCAATAAATTTATTGTCGTTATACAGCTTTTTAAAAAAATTTGATGCAGTTTTATGATGCATTTGCGATGTTGTTCGCGAGTATATATCGAATGATATGCCAAGTTCACTAAACGATTGTTTTATTATTTGATGATATTTATCGACAATGTCTTGTGGTCCAACACCCTCGTTTTTGGCTTTAATAG
>CAZJCR010000371.1:0-2065 GCA_964544385.1 uncultured Bacteroidales bacterium | reverse complement strand
GAGGACGGGGAGAGATAGTGTTTAAAATAGTCAACCATTTTAAGGACGGTTCACAGGAATCGAAGAGTTAAAAGCCGGAATAGAAAATATCATCAGTCGGAATGAATTGAAACTAAAACCTAAGTTGAGCGGTTGGAACTATGTGAACAAACGCTTTACTTAGGTATAACCCCGATGTAGAGTTTGTTGTGTTTCACTAACCAAGTGTAGTGCAATACTTACAAACTCTAAATCGATTGAGCGAATAGCTCAATTTGGGTAAAAGTGAATATTAATCGTTAAATTTGTAGCATATTTTAAAACATGGAAATTATGAACGTAGTTGAACTAAAAACAGATTTGCATAATTTGATTGATAAAGCCAGCGATATTAATATATTACAAGCTGTTAAGGTTATTTTAGCCAAAGAATCCAGAACACAAATTGATTGGGCTGAAACGATAAGTGTTTCATTAAAAGATGAACTTGAGGCAAGTATCGAAGAAGCCGATCAAGGAAATACTATTTCGCATGAAGAAGCAATGAGACAGATTCAACATAGATACGATTTATAGCAAATAACAATAATTTGGACACAAATGGCTTTGAAATCATATTTTAATGTAGCAGACTATCTCAAAGAAGAATGGGGAAACGCAGTGGTAAATAAATTTAAAAGAGAAGTTGAAAGTATAATTTCAAAGATAAAAGAAACTCCTAATATGTTCGAAGTATCGTTAAAATACAAGAATGTAAGAAAAGGATTTATTACAGAACATAATACTTTGTATTACAGGATAAACCCAAGAAAGAAGGAAATTGAATTGTTGGTATTCTGGGATAATAGACAAGATAACAGAAAACGCCCTTATTAAATAATCGATTCGAAATAAACACACTACAGTTCTTTAAAGACACAGCAAATGCGGTGTTTGGCATAAGTTGTCAACAAATAAAACACGCAAAGCCTTTTCAACACTTTTTATAGATACTTTTATTTTTACCTAAGCTGCGTAAAGCTCCTCTCTTTTTTAAAAGAGAGGACGGGGAGAGATAGTGTTTAAAATAGTCAACCATTTTAAGGACGGTTCACAAAAAAGCCAACCTAAAAGTATTATAACAATATTAGCAACCACGTATATAATTATAACCTAAATTGAGCGATTCGCTCAAAATCAAGCTGTTGTCCATTCAAAACCGTCTTTGGTATCTTTAATAACAAAGCCCATTTGGGTAAGCTGGTTACGAATTTTGTCGGCAGTTGCCCAGTCTTTATTTGTTTTAGCATCAATACGCAGGTTAAGCAAAAGGTCAACAAGTTGGGCTGTTTTGTCGGTTGTGCTATTGTTTTGGTTATCGGGTACAAGGCCAAGTATTTGTGTTACAAATGTGTTAAACAGGTTTTTAAGTTTGTCAATATCGTTGGCCGATAATTGTTCGGTACCGGTAACAGCGTTGTTTATTGTTTTAACGGCGTCAAAAAGGTGCGATATAAGTATAGGGCTGTTAAGGTCGTCGTTTAGAGCCTGATAGCATTTTTCGGTAATTTGTTCAATATCGGCCGATGAGTTATTGGCGGGTTTAACTTTGTTAAGTGTTTCAATCCCGTTCATAAGCCTGGCAAGGCCTTTTTCGGCTGCTTTAAGAGCCGTGTTCGAAAAATCGAGCGTACCGCGGTAGTGAGCCATAAGTATAAAAAAGCGGATTGTCATTGGGCTGTAAGCCTGTTCGAGCAAAGTGTTACTGCCAGTAAACAGTTCGTTAAGTGTAATAAAATTGTTTAACGATTTTCCCATTTTTTGGCCATTAATTGTAATCATGTTGTTGTGCATCCAGTATTGCGCCGAATCGTGGCCATGTGCAGCAACCGATTGGGCAATTTCGGCCTCGTGGTGAGGAAAAATAAGGTCCATACCACCGCCGTGAATATCGAATTTATCGCCAAGATATTTTTTACTCATAGCCGAACACTCCATGTGCCAACCCGGGAAACCTTCGCCCCATTCCGACGGCCAGCGCATAATATGCTCGGGCGATGCTTTTTTCCAAATGGCAAAGTCGTAGCTGTTACGTTTCTCGGTTTGC
>CAZJCR010000370.1:1780-2089 GCA_964544385.1 uncultured Bacteroidales bacterium | reverse complement strand
CGAAATATTAAATACCTCGATGTTAACACTTTCGGCATTTTTTATATTAATAAAATTGATTGTCGGATTAGGGTAAATTGCATACTCTTTGTCGGAATAACTGCTGGTTGCTATTAATGTCGTCTCATCACCTTTAACAGAAACAGGAATGGTAGTTTGTCCCATTTTACCATTTGCCTGACATTTTATAATAATTCCTATATCACCAACCGATTTTAGCTCGAATGTTATTTTGCCGTCAAATATTTCGGCATCGGCAATACTAATATCATGACCGCCAAAAATCATGTAAATAAATTCAGCATCAGG
>CAZJCR010000370.1:0-1770 GCA_964544385.1 uncultured Bacteroidales bacterium | reverse complement strand
AACCATCTAAATCATAAGTAAAGCTATCGCCCGGTTTCCCGACAATATCATTAATAATATTGTTGGCAACAATAGCATTAACACCACCAGCTTCGATATTTATTTTATACTGACGATAAATACCGGTATAAAATGTTTTCCAGATATATGTTGTACCGGTACGTCCAACAATTGAATCAACAATAATGCTATCAAGTTTAAATCCCGATAAAGGGTCGTTCGGGTCTTCCCACTTAGCAGTAATGGTTACTGTTCCTACATTTTGAGGCGATAGCAACCCGCTTTCGTTAATAGTAGCAATTGACATATCGCTGCTTTCCCATGTAATTTTATGGTTAGCAGGCATATCGGGGTAGCATTTTCGTCCCATATTTACCACGTAACATTCAAATTGAAAACCTTCACCCGTGTGCCAAATTAAGTTATCGGCAACCGGAAATCCACCTCCATGCGGTGGCTGGTTACCAACAATTGCATGCACAGGGCCTTTTAAGTCGGCATCGGGTTTAACATCGGCAATACCGGTTATTTCGGGCGAATTTTCGCCAAGCCAACCTGCATTTTGGGCTACACCATTATATACTTTTATCCAATGAATTTTGTCCAAATCGACATGATTGCCATTTGCATCAATTGCCCAATGTATATCGAAAGCATCGCCACCACAACCCTCCTGAACATCAAAAGTATAAGGATTGTCGGGAGTAAAAAACCAATCAACAGCATTACTGTTATTAACTATAGGCCGATTATCGGCATAGCCATAGTCAAAATTAAGATTTACCCACAAACCGTCTTTAACACTTTGAGTTGATTTATGCTTCAGAAGGGTGCCAAATAAAGTGTAATTATCCTGATTGATATGTGGGAAACTATCGGCTGAAGGATAATGCTCCTGCGTATGAAATTCTTTCATATAGCGAACAATACCTTCGTTACCTTCATTATCAACCCACGGAACATCGTATTTGCCATTTGGGTTAGTGTATGTTATTGCATAATTATATTTGGTAGTTGAAAGATGGTGATCACTACCCATAAGTTCGTACCAAGTGTCATCTGGCAAGCCATTTTCGTTTTCATCTTTCATTACCTGAACAATTGCCGGTTCGGAACTACCCAAAAACGGGTTTCCAAAAACCGTAAAATCAACTCCGTAAGGGTTATCAGGGTGATTCTCGATAGGTTCATCAAATCCAGCAATAATATATCCGCCCCAAAAACCGAGCGACACCATACGTCCGTTTTTTTCGGGCGAACCCTTTATACTTTCGGCATTCCATGGCAGTCCGGGGCTGATATTTATAAACTGTCCCGGTGCTGGCGTATATTCAATAATTTTTGAAATGTACTGAGCCTCCGCTATAGATATAGCAAAGGTCAATACACTTATTAATATTATATGTTTCATCTGTTTATTTTTTAATAGATGCTAGAGCCAAGAACAAAGAGCAAAGACTTTGTCCATTTAAATTTGTTGCTCATCGTTTTTATAGTTATTTCGTATTTTTTTAAGTTAAGTGGAGTATTCTTTAATAATCATTCTCCTTTGTGTTAAAGCTTTTATAATGAATGTTTTATAAGAATTTATTTTTATTTTAAATTATTTACAGATTTTATTTCCACACATAGCGTATTTTCAGCCTGGTAAAGGGCGATTAAATTCGGACAATACTTTTGCATTGGTGAGGTTATTTGCCTGAATGCTGATGAAAATAGTTTGATTTTTAAGACTGTGTTCAAGTCCTGCATTGAAAGTGAGCGTGCGAG
>CAZJCR010000369.1:0-2105 GCA_964544385.1 uncultured Bacteroidales bacterium | reverse complement strand
AAATACTTTTAATCGCACCATACTGGAATTGAAATTAGTATGGCTAAACTCATTACATGAAATAAACTCATACTTTTAATCGCACCATACTGGAATTGAAATTCGTGCAATTATGAGCGGGCTGAATAACATACCTACTTTTAATCGCACCATACTGGAATTGAAATAGCAATGAGGAAGAAATACATTATTTATGGCAAAAACTTTTAATCGCACTGGTTTGCTCCGGAATGCCTGTCCGCTTTGCTCCGGAATGGGTGTCCGTTTTAAATCGGAATGGGTGTCCGTTTTGCTCCGGAATCATTGTCCGCTTTCACCCGGAATGGGTGTCCGTTTTGCTCCGGAATTTGCAGCACCATACTGGAATTGAAATATATGAAAAGTGTAGCTTTTTTTATAATAAGTATTTAAGTCGTATAAAACATAGGGTGTTGTTTTTGTCTGTATTGCGTTGTTTTTTTAGCATTTATTAAAATCACCTCCCAAAGTCTCTATTTACCAATGCCTTTGTAGTTTCTTATATTTCTAATTTCCAGTTAAGCAAAGTATCTGTTTCTCCGGTTTTTATAAAGTTGTTTTTTTCGAGTACTCGGTACGATGCTGTATTAGTTTTGTCTGTCGTGGCAATTATTGCTTTTGCTTTATTATTATTCTTAACCCATTCAACAATTCCACTAACAATTTCGGTCATAAACCCTTTGTTTCTGAAATCATTATATGTACCGTAACCAATTTCAATTTGGCCATCTTCATTGGGCTCGCCATATATACAAAGGTCGGCAACCATTCTGTTTTCGGCTTTTAAAATAGCTGTCCAAATTGTTGAATACAAATAGTTATTACTTTTATTAGCAACGTTCGGAATAATAGTCTGTTCTAATGCTTCTTTTAGTTCTGGCGAAACCGTTCGCAATGTTTTATTCAGTTTCAGCTCTAACTCTAAAGAGTTATCGCACTTTGCATATTTTATTAACTGCCCGTGCGTTAATGGTTTTAATATCAGGCGTTTTGTTTCAATCATTTAATGTAAAACATTTTTTTATTCCACAATCAAATTCCCATTTTATTTCACCAGTCTCGGGGTTTTGTTTTGCACCTGATACGTTTAAAACATTAACTTCAATATCTTCGGTTGTCGATATTGGTACCTGATTGATTATTATTATGTTAATTGCCTGGTTTTTGTTGTTTTAATTTAAGTAATAAATTATTTTAACCACCAATATTATAAAAATTTATTGTCAAACATTGTACAAGCAGTTAAATTTGAGAAAAATACTTTGTTTATATTTGCGCAAGGTTCATAATTTTAAAATTATAATAGTATAATTTATGAAAGAATTTCTTGAAACAAATATTATCGAAATAGGTAACTATTCGCTAAAGCTATATAATTTATTTAGTTTAATTATTTTTGTTTTTGGAGTTATTATTCTTTTAGCTGTCATAAAACGGTTAATTTATCGCTCACATTCAATCGATATTGCCAAAAAATTCTCGATATCAAAACTTACCCGTTACATTATAATTATAATTGCATTTTTATTTTCGCTACATATACTTGGTTTTAATATTTCGGTTTTACTTGCAGGTTCGGCTGCCGTTTTAGTGGGGTTGGGTTTTGGGCTTCAAAATCTTTTTAACGATTTTATTTCGGGTATAATTTTGCTGCTCGACGGAACATTAAAAGTAGGCGATATTATCGAGGTTAACTCGATGATTTATAAAGTTGAGGCTGTTAATTTCCGTACAACGGTTGTAACTGGCCGCGACGATAATTATGTTATACTGCCAAACTCCGAACTTACCGGAAATAAAGTAATTAACTGGAACCACAATCAGGTATCGTCGCGCTTTAATGTTACTATTGGGGTCGATTATTCGACAAACATAAATGTATTAATGCCAACGCTTAAACAAGTAGCAATAAATAATAAATTAGTGCTTAAAACTCCCGAACCCTTTGTAAGGTTCGAAGATTATGCCGATTCGGCTCTTATTTTCTCAGTTTACTTTTATACTAACGATGTGTTCAGGGTCGAAAATATTAAAAGCCAAATACGTGTTGATTTGTTTAAAGCACTTGCCGACAACAATATTAATAT
>CAZJCR010000368.1:0-2108 GCA_964544385.1 uncultured Bacteroidales bacterium | reverse complement strand
AACAAACTCTACATCGGGGTTAACCTAAGTAAAGTGTTTGTTTGCTTAGCTCCAACTGCTCAGCTTAGGTAACATTGAACACATTGCCTTATATGTTATAATAGCGGGGCTAAATATTAATAACGGGCAATTTTAATAAAATTGTATTGCCAAATTTATATAGTAAATTTTTAGGGTAGCGTTTTGTGTTTTGTTTTTTTGTAATTTGCTGCAACGAATAACAATGTTTAACTAAATTATTAAAACGAATGAAAAAATTACAAAAAATTGTGGCACTGTTTATTGTTGTAGCAATTGCAAGCTGTACGCAAACCGACGAGCTACAACCAACAAACCAGCAAAGCCAAAAATTAGAACCACTTACCGGTGCCGAAATTAACGCGCAAATACACCAGGTTTTGCAACAAACAGGCTCGTTTTCGTGGGCCGATGCCGATGATTACGTGCTATGGAGCGCGCTTATGCGTGGCGACAGTATTTTAACAATTGGTTACGGTTCTTCATCGTTTTCGACACAAAAAAGTACTGCACTAATATCGCAAAAAAACGATATACTTGATGTTGTACGTAGTTACGAAGAGGGAACAGGGCTGCGCTTAAAAAACGGTACCGATGTTTTAGTATACGACGACGAGGTTCTCAATTTTGTTGACGTATTAGTTGGCAATATCGAAACGCTTTCGGCTTTACGTGCTATGCCAAATGTACGCTATATTGAGCCCGCCGGCTATAGGTTTTTTGCTAACGAATCGACATTAAAAAGCTCGTCGGGTTGCGACAAAGCCCCGGTAGCTGTTAATAGTGCCGATTACCGCACAATTGCACCAAACTGCTTAGTATCGTGGACATACGACAAACACAACATTACCCAGGCATGGAGCTACAGTACAGGCTCGGGCATTACAGTTGGGCTTATTGATACAGGTGTGTCGCAAGACCAGTCGATGTTTGGCTCAAATTTTAACGACGGTTACTCGAGTGGCCGTTCAATATATAAGTATGGTGTTTTTGTCGATTCGTTTTGGCCCTGGGTTACAACTACCGACGGTGTTTACGACAAATGCGCCCACGGAAGCCTTATGGCAGCAACAATAGCAAGCCCACGCAACGATAACTACATGCCCGTTGGTGTTGCCTACAATTGTAATTTAGTTAGCTACCGGGCTACAAAAAATGTTGTGCTCGACAGCTATCACGAACAACGTGGCGTTGCACGCGCATTAACCGAACTTGGCAACCGTACCGATGTTAAAGTTATATCAATGTCGATAGGGCATATTATTAACGTTGGAAGTATTGCCGATGCTGTGCGTTATGCTTATGCTAAAGGTAAAATGATAATTGCTGCCGGTGGTACATCAACCGAGTTTACAAATTTTGCTGGTGTAATTTTCCCGGCAAGTATGGACGAAACTGTTGCCGTAACTGGTATTACCGACGGTTCGGGTTTTACCGAGTGCGCTGTATGCCACAAAGGCAACAAAATTGATTTTACAGTTATTATGGAACGCCACAACGACGACAGCCGCCACTCGGTTTGTTTAGGATTTTACAATAACTCGAAAACTTACGTAGGCGGTTCGTCGGTTGCCACTTCAACAACTGCCGGTATAGCCGCGCTTATTTGGGGTAAATATCCTAACTGGAGCCGTGCACAGGTTTTAAACCGCATGAAACAATCGGCAAGTTTATACCCAAACAAAAATTCTAATTTTGGTTATGGAAATATTAATGCATTAGCTGCCGTACAATAGTTTATTGGACAAAACCGCTCAATTTGAGCTAATAATTTATAATTTTTACCATATTTTTAAGGGGCAACCGGCTTAGGTTGCCCCTTTTTTGCTAGGTGGCCGGTAGTTTAGTAATGCTGCTTGTTTTATTGTAATAAGCAATTATACCAGCAAAAAACATATGATGTTGCAGTAAATTGTAATTTAAAGCAATTTATTTACAAGCACAAAATATTACCCAAATTTAGCTAAAAGCTCAATCGATTTAGATTTTGTAAGTATTTCACTACACTTTGTTAGTGAAACACAACAAACTCTAAATCGGGGTTATACCTAAGTAAAGCGTTTGTTCGCATAGCTCCAACCGCTCAACTT
>CAZJCR010000367.1:0-2110 GCA_964544385.1 uncultured Bacteroidales bacterium | reverse complement strand
TATGAGGAAATAAAGGATTATTATTCTTTATTAAATAAAAAGAAAAAAGCTTTTAAAGAGACTTTGAAATCAGCATCTGCCGTTGACTATATTACTTGCCAAATAAAACAAGCTCAATGTACTGAACAAACTGATGGGTTGTTTAGTGGTGGTCCTGATATTAGGTATGTAAGAGCTGGAATTGAATCTCCTTATACAAAGAACGATGTAACTGATTGGGAATTTCAACAAGATTTTTCACGAAAAGATGTAAAGTATAAAAGGTGGAAATTATGTTATATTACTTGGGATACACAGTGGGAAAAAGAAGTACCTTATCAAGTAATGGCAGTTTACGATTATGATAAAGGTGGATGTTCTGCAAAAGTAACAGGAAAAATTCAGGCTTTAGTATCATATGAAGATTCTGGGATTGAAATAACTGATACTACAAATGTTGAATTTTCAGCTAATTATGAAAGTAAAGAACCAGTAATTTATTGTAATGACTGGGGATATTTTTGGGCAAGAAACAATCTGGGTTGGGCGCATCAAGAAGGGTTAGGATTTGTCCAAACAAAGTGGTTAAATGGTTATGAGTAAATAAACTTGATAAAATAAGGTGCTAGATTTAGCACCTTATTAAAAATTACGATATGAGGAAATATTATTTTTTGATTTTTATATTATTTGTATTTATTAATAAATCTAAGGCTCAAGAGTGGATTAAATGTGAGTCAGTCTCAATTATTGCAAGTCATCCTTTTGGTATGCATGATGGGGCACAAGGTAGTTATTTGAAGAATACTTTACAGTTTTCGATAAAAAGTGTTTTTTTGATTGAAGCGGGTTATGGGGTTTTAAATGCGTATGATGATTCGGCATTTGATAGAGGAATTTATGCATTGCATGCAAACACGTTTTCAATTGCTGCTTTTTTACAACCGTTAAATGAAGAGTTAATTAAGTTTAATATTGGTGGTGGAATCATGCGAATGAGATATCACTCATATTTTGCAGATGCCTTTGGTAATATGTATTCTTCGAATCCTGATGTTATTTTACAGCACGTAATTAATACCTACGATTGGAAATTTGCATATGAACTTTCAGGTAATTTACTGGTAAGAATTTATAAAAATGTATATGGAGGGGGGCAATTCTCATATGTGCATATACTTGGAGAACTTGAGCCTTTTACTCCCGAAGGTTTTTTTAATGCAGGAGTGCAGTTGAGATATTATTTTAAATAAACATTTTACATGAAAAGTATTTTTATTTTCATTGGTGCAATATTATGTTCGGTTTATGTGTGTGGGCAGGTAAAAAGTAAGTGGAGTTTGCGTGTGGGAGCTGGTTATTTTGGTGATGTTGGTGCTAAGATGTTTGGTGCTAATGGTGATTTTGAAGGTTATAATCCACGATACTACGAAACCCATCATGGTTCTTCTGTTTTTTTTGAGGTCTCTTATTTAATGGAAAACAACTACTCGGTAGGAGTAAAACTATTTAAAGCAGAAACTAAACTTCCTTATAATAGTATTTATTTTAAGAATTTGCTTTATAATGCTAATTCAATAAATAGTATAAATGGACTAGAAATAAATATTTTGTATAATCTGAAATATAAAAAACATCGCCTGGGAATTGGAGTTGGCTCGGTTTTATGCATAAACAATCAATCTTTTTTTGATGGTACAATTGTCGAAAACCTTTCTGATGAAATAGGAAGTGATTATGGATTATTGGTTTTGAATGATAATATGATACTGGAAAGAAGTGAAATGGAATTAGGTTTTAATCCTAATATTAACTATGAGTTTATGTTAACTACGTCCATAGGTGTTGGTTTTAAAACCGAAGCATCCTTTTTAGCATATTATGGTCTTACTTACGTTACTTTTTATCCAATTATTGTGTTTCATATTTAGGGTATAAGGTGAGTTTTTTGTGTTAGAACTACCTCGTACCCTAAACGAACAGGTAAACAATGCTGAAATTTATTTCTTCTTGTATCCCAGTATCTTAAACATTTCTTCCGACGACTGTTCGTTGCGATATACATAATCGAAAAAATTGCCTTTTTCGTCGCGGTCGATAATTACATGCTTGGGCGAGGGGATAAGGCAGT
>CAZJCR010000366.1:0-2131 GCA_964544385.1 uncultured Bacteroidales bacterium | reverse complement strand
ACATGCCCAAAACCCTATAATACAAACCTATTTTACTGCCGACCCTGCCCCAATGGTGTACAATAATACTGTTTACCTGTACACTTCGCACGACGAAGACTCGACCGTTAACAACTTTTTTACAATGTACGACTGGCGATGCTACTCGTCGGTAGATATGGTTAACTGGACCGACCATGGTGCGGTAGCATCGTTAAAAAACTTAAAATGGCACAACAAAACCAATGGCGCATGGGCACCACAATGTATAGCCCGCAACGGCAAATTTTACCTATATGTGCCTATTCATGGCGAAGGTATTTCGGTTTTGGTTGCAAACTCGCCAACAGGCCCGTTTACCGATACGCTTAATAGCCGCTTAATTGTTGATAGCGATAACGTTTGGCACGATATTGACCCTACAGTTTTTATTGACGACGATGGGCAGGCTTACCTGTATTGGGGCAACCCGAAATTGTGGTATGTAAAATTAAACAACGATATGGTTACTTACGACCATAGCATTGGCAATAAAGGTATTGTAGCTGTTGAAATGTCGGTAGGGGCTTTTGGCAGCAATAAAGGCCGCGATGGGAATGAATACCCATCGTACACCGAAGGACCGTGGTTTTACAAACGCAACAACTTGTATTACATGGTTTATGCAGCTAAAGGTATCCCCGAATATATTGCATATTCAACCGCGCCTAATGCACAAGGCCCCTGGACATACCGCGGGTTAATAATGGAGCGTGCCGATCATTTGGCTTTTACTAATCATGCCGGAATAATCGACTTTAAAGGTAACTCGTACTTGTTTTATCACGACCAGGCACTGTCGAAAGGTGAGGGTTTTAAACGTTCGGTTAGCGTTGAGCAATTTTCTTACAATACCGATGGCAGTATCCCAATTATTAAACCAACTATTGAAGGCGTTAAAAATAGTGTTGCAAATGTAGATGCTTTTAAACGCGTTGAGGCCGAAACCATTGCATGGAGCGAAGGTTTAAAAACATCGGGCAACAGCCAGGCAGGCGTTTTTGTAACAAAAATTGATAATGGCGATTATTTGGTTGTGCGTAGCGTTGATTTTGGTAAAGGTGCAAAAAATTTTGAAGCTTGTGTGGCATCGGCCTCAAATGGCGGCCAAATCGAAATCCGCCTTGATAATCGAGATGGTGAACTGCTGGGTACTATCGATGTAAATAATACCGGCGGTGAACAAAATTGGGTAACAGTTAAGGGAAAAGTAAAAAAAGTAACAGGTGTTAATAACATTTGCCTTGTTTTTAAAGGCAGCCAGGGCGAGTTGTTTAATATTGACTGGTGGAAACTTAATTAATGGTTAATACTTAAAATTATAATGTGGACAAATTTGTTGTAATTATCGCGTTGTCATTATTTTTTTTTACTGCATGTCAATCGGGCTCAAATGTCGATAAAGTACCTAATGGTATTACACTTAAACTGAACAAAGGTACGCTTGGCATTTACCCGTTATCGGGCAATACGGTTCGTGTGCAGTATTTTAAAGGCGAAAAAATAAGTATTCCCGAATTTGTTTTGCTTAGCGGATATGTTACCCCCGGTTTCGACGTTTTTGAAACAGCGGGTACTGTTCGCTTATCGATGAAAAGGCTCGTGGTTGAGGTTGATAAAACATCGGGTAACCTAACGTTTATCGATAGTATGGGTACGGTTATTTTGAAAGAAAAAGCCGGTACGCGTTTGTTGAAACCCGATACGGTTATGGACAAACCATGTTTTATGGTTGAGCAAACTTTTTATTCGCCTGTCGATGAATCGGTTTTTGGTTTGGGTCAATTTCAAGACGGACATTACAATTTAAAAGGTGTAAGCCGGCGTTTAACGCAGGTTAACAGTCAAATTGCCATTCCGTTTATGTATTCGAACAAAGGTTATGGTTTGCTTTGGCATCAATACGGGTTAACCGATTTTAACCCGGCCGATAATTTTATAACATTGGTAAAGCACCAAAATTATGACGATAGCGAAAAGCTTGTAGAAGTTACCACCACCGCCGGCACACAAAAAGTGGCTCAAAACCAGAGCTTTTACACCGGCAAGTTTAGTGTGCCAGCCGATGGCGAGTATTCAATATTTCTCGATTTGGGTGGTATGGGCAACCGTC
>CAZJCR010000365.1:0-2133 GCA_964544385.1 uncultured Bacteroidales bacterium | reverse complement strand
AACCAGGGTGTGGCTTACGCCGATAACAGTACAGAGCTGCAACTAAATAACCAGGTTACAAATGGCATTAACGGCACGCTTAATAATTTTAGCCTAAATGGTTTTACATCGAACTGGACATTAAAAAACCAGTTTTCGGTAACAAACAATTGCCTTACCTTTGACGGTATTGACGATAATATTGCAGTACCCGCGCTTGCAAGCAACCTAAGCCAGTTTACTATCGAAACCTGGTTTAACGCAAATACTATTGCACCAACCAGCGACCTTGACGGTATTTATAATACCGATGTTTACACATCGGGGTCGGTACATTTTCAGTTTAGCAGCAATGGATTAGCACTGGCTGTTGGCGGCTCAACGCCAAATGTTGATGTAATAAAAACTTTTTTAACAGGAACATGGTACCACGTTGCAGTTACCTTTAATGCCGGTGATGTAAAAATATACATAAATGGCAAACTCGAAACCGAGGCTACAATTACAAAACTTACAGCAAACTTAACTCAGGCACGTATAGGCGCGTGGAACAATTCGCGCTTTTTTGATGGTAGTTTCGACGAATACCGAATATGGAACGTGGCTCGCACCCAAAGCGATATACATACCAATATGACCAAACGCGTTCAAAACCCCTTGCAAAACAACAACCTTTTGGTTTATTATAATATGGACCAGGGCGTTGCATCGGCAAATAATACAGGTATAACTACACTTATCGACGCATCGGCAAACACGAATGCCACGTTAAATAATTTCGAGTTATCGGGCAATACATCAAATTACACGCTGTTTAATAATAATGCTGTAACTATTGATGACAAAAATTATTTATTTACACCTATAAACGGCACGTTTGCAAGTTTAACCGGTGGTACCGAAACCATTGGTGATGTTAGTGATCAAGTACCTTTAAATTTTGACTTTAACTTTAATGGTACTGTTTATTCGCATGCTTATATTTGTATGTATGGTTGGTTGTCGTTTAATACCACAAAGCCTGGATATAATTATAATAACGACAATGTTGCCGGTAATAACCAGGCTTTGCCATATTTAGCCCCGTTGTGGGACAATTATGTATATTACGGTACACCAATTTCAATTACCTATTTAACACAAGGGGTTGCGCCAAACCGCACATTTACAGTCGAATGGACCGAAATGGGCGGGCAAGCCGCGAGCGGCGGCCAAATTACTTTTCAAATAAAACTTTACGAAACATCGAACATAATTGAATACATTTATAATCAAGAACCAACTCCTAATAATTTTTATAACAGTGCCACTATTGGTTGGTTTTTTGCCGACAACAGTTTTGTTACCCTACAAAACACTACGGCAAACCCTGTGGCCGATATAAACATTAACAATAGCGAACTTGGTACAAAACCAGCTACAGGGCAGGTGTACAGGTTCGAACCGGTAATAAAAGACGAACCGTCGGAATACCCTTTGAATATTGCCGCATCAACAGTGAATAATGAATTAACACTTAGCTGGGACGATGCTTTTGGCTTACAACAACCCGACGGCTACCTTATATTGGCATCGAACAACAACACTTTTTCAACGCCTGCCGACGGTACCGATATTGCCAACGATTTAAACTTAATTGACGGCTATGGAGCAGTTAAAGTTAAACAGGGTGAGCAAAGCTTTTGCGGCTGGCAAAATTTAGAAACTCATGAAAATTGGTATTTTAGGTTTTATCCTTACACAAACTCCAACACTAATATTAATTATAAAACAACAATAACAACAGCGCAAATTAATGTAAACGTTCCGTATTATTTGTTTACAAAGCGCGTTAACAAGTTTTATTATACCGACCCGCTTAACAACCCGTATCAATACCTTACATCGAGCGAGGCCATGGCCGGCGACATTAATAACGATGGTAAAATTGATGTAATTACAGGCGGCGACCCGGGCAATAACCTTGTCGATTTTAATGCATCGTATTTAAACAATGGTTCAGGTTTTTTTACTTTTAAAACGCAGTTTTCGCATTACGAGTATGAGTCAATATCGTCGACCGACGTTAACAACGATGGCTTTTTAGATTTTTTGGTTACCGGTACAATTGGCTCAAATAACTATACAATTTTGTATGTTAACAACGGGCCTGCA
>CAZJCR010000364.1:1044-2180 GCA_964544385.1 uncultured Bacteroidales bacterium | reverse complement strand
AATATAGCAAAAACAGGGGCTAATATTGTACCAAGGCCAAACCCCGAAAAAAAAGTAAGTATTGCTGTAAAAAACGATACTATGCTTATTATTATTAATTCCATTTTGTGTTTAATTGTGTTATTAATTGGTATTTGTACAAATAAAAACAATTATTTTACCAAAATAATACGGTATGTTTATTTAATGTTACTGTAATGTTAAAAAACAATAAATTATTAAGTTATAAAAATATTTGCTGTTGTTATAAAAAAAACGGTTTGCCAATAAATAAAGGGCAAACCGTTAAATTATTGTTTAAATAGATATTATTTTTCGCGGTTAAATGGCCAGGCCATAATTCCGCCTTCTAATACTTTAACATTGTTGTAACCTTTGGCTTTTAATATTAAAGCAGCTTCGTACCCGCGTAACGATATTTTGCACCATGTAATAATTTGGGTGTTTTTGTTTTCGGGCAATTCGTTAATACGGTTACGTAATTGGCCTAAAGGAATAAGTTTTTCGCCAATACCAAGCCTCATTTGTTCGTACTCGTCGGGGTTACGTACATCAAGGAAAACAGGTTTTTCGCCGTTGTCAATCAAATCTTTCATTTGTAAAGCCGATATCCCGTTCATATATCCGTTAAGCTTGTTTTGCATAATATGGGCACTTGCAATGCTGTGGTCAATTGCAAGCGAATAAGGCGGTGCATAGGGCAGGTCGGCATTAGCCATATCTTCAACAGTCATGTTAGCTTTAATTGCCATTGCCCAAATTGCTACTTGTTTACTAACGTCGCCGGAGCCAATAACTTGCGCGCCAAGTATTTTGCGCGATGTTTTGTCGGCAATTAATTTAGTAATTAATAGTTTACCTTGCATAAAACTTGGTTTGTCGAGGCTGGCATTAAAAACTGTTTCAATGTTTTTTATGCCTAAACGTTGTGCATTTTGTTCCGACAGTCCGGTTGAACCAACTCCATATTCAAAAACTTTGCAAATACCTGTTTGTATTGTTCCGTAAAACGATGCAACATTACCTTTAATAATGTTTTCGCCAGCAACGCGCCCTTGTAAATTGGCCAAATCGCCAAATGGTGCGTGTACAGCATAGTTACTAACTAAATTTGTGGTTTCAATACAGTCGCCAAC
>CAZJCR010000364.1:0-1034 GCA_964544385.1 uncultured Bacteroidales bacterium | reverse complement strand
GCTAATTTTGTGTTTGGTATTACACCAATTGCAATAACTGCCAGTTGACAAGGTATTTCGGTACCGTTTTGTAGTTTAACGGCTGTTAGTTGTCCGTTTTCGCCAATAAATGCTGCTACTCCATTTTCGAGTATTACGTTTGCTTTGCTTTGTACATATTTTTCGACAAGTTTTGCCATTTGTTTGTCTAAAAATGTAAGAAGCTGGGGTAGCATTTCAACAATAGTAATTTCGATACCGGCTAAATGTAATGCTTCGCAGGTTTCAATGCCTATTAGGCCGCCACCAATAACTACCGCTTTTTTTATTGTTCCTTTATCACGTATGTTGCGCAAATAGTCGGCATCGGGTAACGACTGAAGAGTTGATATACCATTAAGTTCGATACCTGGAATAGGCGGTTTACGGGGTGTGGCGCCGGTGGCAATAACAAGTTTATCGTACTGTGCTGTGCCGGTTTCGCCTGTTTGAAGGTTTTTGTATTGTATTGTTTTGTTTTGGCGGTCAATTTGTGTAACCTCGGTATTAACTACGGTGGTTATTTTTTTTGCGTTCCAAAAAAATTTCGAATCACGAACAACTCCGGCTGGTGAGCATAGTAACTGGTTACGGTCGTCGAAAAAACCGCCAATGTAATACGGGTATCCGCATGATGCCATTGATAAGTCGGTTGATTTTTGATATAGTGTTATCTCTGCATTTTCGTCCATACGGCGTGCTTTTGATGCTGCTTTTGGACCGGCTGCCGAGCCTCCTATAACTATTATTTTTTTTTCGCCCATAGTGTTATTTGTTTTTATGTTAATAAAATACTTACAAAATCTAAATCGATTGAGCGAATAGCTCAATTTGGGTGTAAGTAGGTAATTTACTAATTACAAGGCATACAACAAAATAATAAATTATGATTTATAAACAGTTAGTTGAGTATATTTATTGGCTTTATATTTATTTAATGCCTTTATTTGCCTTGCTTATGCCGTTCAATTTAGGTGTAAATTTGAATAACCCAATAATTATATCATAAATACGAT
>CAZJCR010000363.1:0-2191 GCA_964544385.1 uncultured Bacteroidales bacterium | reverse complement strand
ACAATTGTTGCCGAAGCTTGGGCTGTGGGAAAAATAAGAACATCGGCAATATTAACGTGTGCTGGCCTGGTAACCATAAAAAGTATTGTTTCGGCAATGTCGGTTGCCGATAGCGGGGTTAGGCCTTTATATACATTTTTATTGGCTTCGGGGTCTTTTAAACGTACAACTGAGAACTCGGTTTCGACCATTCCGGGGCAAATTGATGCTACTTTTATACTGTATGGGTTAAGGTCAATTCGCATGCCTTTTGTTATAGCATCGACAGCATGTTTTGTGGCGCAATAAACATTCCCGTTAAGGTAGCTCTCTTTACCTGCAATTGAACCAATATTAATAATATGGCCTTTTTTGCGCGATACCATAATTGGCGTTACGGCTCTGGTTATATATAAAAGGCCTTTTATGTTAGTGTTTATCATTTGTTCCCAGTCGTTTATATGTCCTTTGTGTATTGGGTCGAGGCCGGCAGCAAGCCCGGCATTGTTTATTAAAACATCAATATTTTTCCACTCGTTAGGCAGGTTGTTAATTGCCTGGTTTGTAAGTTCAAAGTTTTGTATATCGAAACAAAGAGGCAAACACTCAACTTTATACTGGCTTATTAATTGATTGGCTAGTTGGTTTAGCCTTTGTTGCCGACGACCTGTTATTATAATGTTATACCCGTTTTGGGCAAGTATTTTGGCAGTTTCCATGCCAATACCCGATGTGGCACCGGTTATGAGCGCAATTTTTTCCATATTTTTAATGATATTATTTTTGATTCAATTTTTGAAATATCGGTACATAAAAGCAAAACAAAGCCTAAAAAAGGTAATGCGGGAGCTTTATAACGAACAAGTGCCCCGAGTATTGGGGTTGTTATCCCCGACAGGGTAAAAAGTATTATTACAAACGATATACCCCCCCAAAACCATATGTTTTTTAACGCACCGAGTTTAAAGTAAATTATTGCCAGGGCTAATAAAATTAGTATTAACAAATTTTCAAAAGCGGCCATAAGCATCATAGGGTTTTTGGGTTCAAAAATGTGTGGCCTTAATAATGTGGTTATGAATGCTTTTGGTGAATTTGATAATATATTTGTTACGGTTGGTTTTATTGGTTCGATATTTATTTTACTGCCAACTATGCTTAACGAATTAGTATATTTAATAAAATCGTTTTGTTTGTTTGCCAAAATTTGTGCAAAACTACTGTTGGTAAACGGGTTAGGTATAAAAGCAAATGTGAAAAATGCTATGTGAATTATAATGTATATTAATATGCTTTTACCGTTTTTAAACATCGGTTTTATTGTTATAAACAACAAAGCCGGAAATATTGCAACTAATACATAAAATTTTGAGATAAGTAGCATACATATTGATAATACAATAATTATAATTGTTTTAGCCGATATTTTTTGATTACATAATAAATAAACCCCGTAAATTAAAAACCCTAAAGCAAACATAAGTATACCCTCTTTAAGCAGGCCCGATGTCCAAAAATAAACCGAGGGAAAAAAGAAAACAATAAGTATTAAATACAAGTTTTTTATGTTACAAACGGCTTTAAAAGTTTTAAAAATTGCCCATAACCCGCTAAAACTTAAAAAGCTCATAAATAAAGTATGTATGTGCATATTGCCCATGCTAATTAACCTAATAATGGCATTAAAGCGTATTACAACCCGGTTATCGTTAACTAAATTATAATTAAACTCTTTAAACCAAAAATGGCAAGTGTCGTAGTATTTAACTAAATGTGGCGAACCGGCGTCAATGCCTGTTACCATTCGTAAATAATCGAGTGGGTTTTGGCTGAGTGCACTATAAATAATATTACCGTCGTCGAAATACTTAAAAATATCGGAATTTAGCCTTGCGTTGTAATAATACTGATAAACCACAAAAACCAAAATACCTGCAATAAATTTTGCCACAAATATTATTGATACAACAAACCTACTGATACCCTGAACTTTAAAAAAGTTTGCTTTTACAATAAAAGTAATCAGTAATGATAAATAAAATACAAGTAATATATAGCTCATAATAATGTAAAGATATTACATTTTTATGAACTTAATATGGAATATTGTAGGATGTTTCGGGTTGCGGGTTGCGGGTTGCGGGTTTCGGGTTCCGGGTTCCGGGTTCCGGGTTCCTTGTTATGGGTTATTGATATTTGATGCCTTTAAAGT
>CAZJCR010000362.1:0-2195 GCA_964544385.1 uncultured Bacteroidales bacterium | reverse complement strand
CAACAAAACGAACCTTATGCAATAATTATTACGCCGGCCGTAGTTGCAACAAGTTCGCCGTCGGACAGCGGCACCGAGCTTTTTTTAATTCACGAAGGGCTTAAAGTTCAGGTAATTGACAAAGTTGGCAACTACAAGGCTATTAAACTTATTAATGGTAATGTAGGCTGGGTTAAAGGTTCCGATTTAATTGAAATTTAGTATCTAAAAAAAATAATGTATTTTTAGATACTAATAAACATAAAAACTATGATTAAACGAATTTTAACTTTTGCAGTTCTTTTTTTAAGCATACAAACACTTAAAGCACAAACGCTGCAAATTGGCCAAAAAGCACCCGAAATTATTATGCAAACAGTTAATGGCGATACATTACGGTTATCGTCGTTAAAAGGGCAAATGGTACTTATCGATTTTTGGGCAAGCTGGTGCAGCCCATGCCGTAAAGAAACCCCGTTTTTAATTATAGCATATAACAAGTATAAAGACACTAAATTTAAAAATGGTAAAGGTTTTACTATATTAAGCGTGTCGCTCGACATGAAACCCGATGCATGGCGGCAAGCTATTGAAAAAGACAATATGCTTTGGCCACACCACGTTTGCGACTTAAAAGGGTGGTTAAGCCCTGTTACAAAAAATTATAACATTAAAAGTATCCCTGCAAGCTTTTTAATCGATGGACAAGGTACTATTGTTGATATAAACCTTAGGGGCGATTCTTTAGACAAAAGTTTACGTAAACAAAAAAAAGGTTTTTTCTGATTTTTGCCCTAACCGGGCGGTTTGCAATAAATAATATATCAAAAAAAACTCCTTTAGTAATAAACTAAAGGAGTTTTTTTGTTATTCAACTGTTAGTTTTGGCAAAGTACCAACTCACCATGTAGCTTTTTAATAATTACCTTTGCTTTTTCAGATATTGATTGGTTTACTGCATCAATATCAATAGATTTTTTGGTTGAACAATCTTTCATAGCACGGATAGCATCTACCAAATCTTGGGGTATCTGGGTACAATCACCATTTGGACAAGCATATTCAACACCGTTTAACACCCAATGGTCGTCTTTGCCATCGACAGTACATATTTCGGGCATTACCGGAACTGAACAATTATAATCAGGACCAACATCTCCCAATTCGCTCGAACACAAATCCTCTTCGGTAGTTTCGCAGGCTGTAAAAGCTAAACCGGCTACCATAAGCATCATAGTTAAAATTTTTAATCCTTTTTTCATATCATTTTGTTTTATTAATTAATGTAAACTGCTAATTACAAAGTTAGAAAAAAACATGCGCCAAATTAAGCTATTTTCAGTTAAAAGGGTTAATTCCATATTAGTTATTAATTTTTTGTTTAAACTTATTATAATTAAGATAACCTGTATAAATTTTGTTATTAATTATAAAAGTTGGTGTTCCTTTAAACTTATTGGCAATAAATAATTTTCGGGTTTCATCAAGATATTGTTCGGCTGTACCGGAATACATACATTCGGCATACATTGAATTTCGTTGTACATAGTCATCAATTAAATCGTTAAACGATTTAGAAAACACAGCTTCAGGTTCAACTAATAACAATTGGTGCATATCATTGTACCTACCATGCTTATTAAGACAAATGGCTGATTTATATGCTCTAACAATAGGTAGCTTATTTGAAAAAAAAACTGGTTTTAAAACCAATTGAACCTTATTAGTAATTATAAACTCTTGTTCAATTTTTGGAAACTCATCGATAAAAAATTTACGGCAATGGCTGCAAAAGTAATCGAAAAACATAAACACCCGAACCGGGGCTTTATCTGAACCAAAAACAATATCAAAATCGGTAATATTTAAAGGTGTTATAATATTGGTAGCAGTAGGTTTATGGTTCCAATAAACCAAACCTACTATTAATAAAGTAAACCCAAATAGAGCAATAAATACCCATTTTTTAATCATAAATAATAACCTTAAAACAATTTAAACATTTAGTTAATTTGTATCGGTTGTACTTGATGCTTCGTTTTTAACCCTGTTTAAATCGGTGCTAAAGTTAACAAGCCTTGGATCGAACAATAAGTTTAAAAAAGAGTTTTGTCGTACAATTGTATTTTTCATTTTATTTTTTAATGTTTCATTATCGAACCCATTCTTTTTTTTGTTACCAATTTTCAACGATACCAGGTTTATTCCATTTCGTT
>CAZJCR010000361.1:0-2203 GCA_964544385.1 uncultured Bacteroidales bacterium | reverse complement strand
TTGGCATTATTACAAGCTCGAGGTTATTTATACTCTCAGGCACGTTTGTTTGCTCGTTGTTGTTATTATTAATTTGGCCACTTTTATTTTTAGCATTGCACTCCTGGCATTGCAACAGCATTTGCTGTAAGTCGGTTGGCAGGTTTGGGTTTTGATGTAACTGGTGCATTACATTAGCACGGCAAATTGCATTGTTTATGGTACTTAAGTTTGTGCCGGTTGACAGTAAAGCCATTTTTTCTAAATAATTAATTGCCATATTAAAATCGCCGGCCATTATATAGGCATCTGCCATGTCGATAATTAACTGCGCATCAATATTTTTACTGTTATTGTTGCACGTGCCGCGGTGTTGTTCAACTTTTAAAAGTGTGCTTATTAATTGTTTAGTGTTGTTACTGTTTTGTAGCATTTGTGCGAGTAACAGTTTAAAATAATTGTTGGCAACACTTAATTGGTATTGTTCGGCCGGGGAGGCGTTGTCGATATCTGTTAAAAGCAGTTCGGTAAGGGCGTTAAAACTGTAGCTTTGGGCTTTAGCATTGTTGTCGGCATCAATGGCAATTGCAGCATCAACAGCTTTGTTTAATGGCAGGTTGCCAGCAAACGAGGTGTATATTTGGCGGTAGTTGTCGGTATTTTTAGCGGGCACTAATGCCGATAAAGCCATGCAAAGCTCAAAATTATTTTCGGGCGATGCATCGTAAAGTGTAACTGTGCCATTGTTTGTGCCATAAATACCCGAGTACTCGTATCCGTTGCGCGGTGCGCCGCCGCCGGTACGCCAGTAATTATTGTTGCAAGTATAACTGCCGGCGGGTATAGCCCCAAAATATCCCGAAAGGGCATACGAGCTGTTACGCAGGTTGTTATAGCCGTTGTTTAAATAAATATTATTATTACCACTGCTGCCATATATACCGCGGTAGTTGTTTTTAATTTCGCTATTACCAGCCGGTATTGTGCCAACTTGAGCAAGGTAAATAATGGTGTTATTGGTAATATTTAGTCCGTAGTAGTTATTGTTAACCGACGAACATTTAAAACTTATAACCGCGTTATTGGCGTTAATACCATATTGGGCGTTTCTTATATTGCAATTATAGAACGACGCACGCCCGTATGTATTTGAAAGGTCAATAGCATAGGCATTTGTGCCGCCGATAATAGTTGTATTTTTACAAGTAATGCCGCCGTATGTCGATTGTGCAACAATGCTTTTTTGCGTGTTGCCATTAAAATTACAACCACTAATTTTGTAAGCACCGTTTGCTATTAATAATCCGTTAGTGTTGTTATTAAAAGTACAACCGGTTATATTTTTTTCGGCGCCAACCATTGGCCTTACAATGTATAGGCCGTATAGGCCGTATTCGAAAACCGAGTTCTTAACCTCGAAATTTGGGCAGCGTATATCGAAGCCTTGGTGCGCGTTATAGGTATTTGCAGGTGTTGTTACAATAACGTTGTTAATGTTAACGTTGCCAATGCCGCTGTTAAAAAACAGTTCGGCATTACTGTTTGCCATAATAATTTTGCCGTTTTGCAGGGTAACGTTTGTTAAATTAGCCGGCAAAGTAATACTTTTTTGCACCTCGAGCATTTTGACAGTTTTTGATGAGCCATTAATTGTTAACGAGGAGCCGGGTGCTGCCGAAATTGAGCCGTTAAGACATATATAACCAGAGCCTGAAATTGAAACGTTATTTTTAATGTTGGCTATACCGTTTATTATTAACTTAGAATTAGTACCTCTAAGTTCAATATCACCTTCAATATTTAGAGTAAAGTTATTGTAAACAATAACTGTGGCATCATTTTCAATCACTAATTTAGAGTGTTTTGGAACAGTAAGGTTTCCTACAATGTTTATTGTTACCCCGCTTTCTATGAATGTATTTCCACGGATGGGGTTTGCATTAGTCCAGTAATTATAGCTACTTATATGTTGTGTATAAACAGGAAGGTATCCGGGATAGCTTCCGCCAACCTCGGTATCTTCGGTAATATCGTAAGGGGCGGTTGCATACCCGTTGGCATCGGTTACGGTAAAATAGTAAGTTCCACCATAATTAAATGATACTTTTGCCCCGGCAACTGCTGCGCCCGAAGCATTAAGGAAACGGGCTTTGTTGTTTGTGTAATCAACCGATAGATACATTGTGTTTGGTGCGCCTAACCAAAATGGGGTTTCGGGGCAACC
>CAZJCR010000360.1:0-2203 GCA_964544385.1 uncultured Bacteroidales bacterium | reverse complement strand
AACCGTATATAATGCAAATAATAATACCATTCGAACTTATCGAACTCGAAAAAAAAAGCTACCACATTACAGTGCCGGTAACTTTTGCTACTGAACTTGATAGCAACCTTATTATCGATACAGGAGCATCAAAAACAGTTTTCGACTATAACACACTTTTGCCAATAGCCAAAAATATAAAAACCGTCGACAGTGCACAATCGTCGGGCGTAAACTCGATGATTGAAACATGTTATGTTGCCAAAATACCCGGTTTAAAAATTGGCGACTTAAAAATCGAAAACTACAATACCGTTTTACTTAACCTCGAACATGTAATAAATTTATACAAAAACTACACTAACAAAGGAGTTATTGGTTTAATAGGTTGCGATTTTTTAGTAAAATATAAAGCAATTATCGATTATCAAAACAAACACCTTATAGTAAAAGTTAAAAAACCTCAAAAAACAAACCCGTAAGTCTTAAAACAAAATATTAAATTTATTTTTAAGCAAATAATGCTTGTTTTAAAATAGTATCTTAGCTAAGTTTAACAACTAATTTAAAAAAAAGAGAATAATTTTTAAGATAAAGTTTTGTAAATAACTATCAATGTTCTACATTTGCAGCCTCAAATTCATTGGATTTTAAAATTTAAACAAATGATTATTATACCAGTTAAAGAAGGCGAAAATATTGACAGGGCTTTAAAGAAATTTAAACGCAAGTTCGAAAAAACAGGTGTTATTAAAGAGCTACGCTCGCGCCAGGTTTTTACCAAACCATCGGTACAAAGCCGCGAACGTAAACTTAAAGCTATCTATATTCAGCAACTGCAAATGAACGAAGAGGCTAACGCATAGTTTAGTTTCAGAGGGTAAAAACCTCTCGTTGAGTTTAGCAATATGGTGTTATGTACATACAAGAATTTACAAATTACCTGGCTAACGAAAAACGATATTCAAATCATACATTGCGCTCGTATTTGAGCGATATTGAGCAGTTTGTCGAATTTGGCAGTTCGCTTACCAAAAATTTTAATCCACTTGCAAGTGATCACATAATCATTCGCAAGTGGATTGTTTTTATGCTCGAGAACGGCATAAATGCAAAATCAGTAAGGCGAAAAGTTTCAACCTTAAAAACATATTATCGCTTTTTACAACGCGAACAATATATCGTGAACTCGCCCACCGACAAAGTTATTGTCCCAAAAATTGGCAAACAATTGCCAAACTTTGTAGGACAAAAAAAAATGGATTTACTGTTCGACACAACTGTTTTTCCCGACACCTTTGAAGGCATACGCGACTACACAATATTATTAACATTTTACGGCACAGGCATTCGTTTAAGTGAGCTAATTGGTATTTGCCTTTGCGATGTCGATTTTTATAATAGCCAAATTAAAGTAAAAGGTAAACGGAACAAAGAACGCATAATACCGTTTAACCGTGAGTTGAGTGCCAAATTAAACCAATACATTGAGGCACGTAAACAAATAATAACCAATTACGACAATTTGTTTATAACAAAAAAAGGCAACAAGCTATACCAAAGTTTATTATATAATATGGTAAAACATTATTTAGGCAGTGTAACATCGCAAAAAAAACGTAGCCCACACATTATACGGCATTCATTTGCAACACAACTACTAAATAACGGAGCCGATATTTATGCCATAAAAGAACTATTAGGGCACTCAAGTTTAAGTGCCACACAGGTATACACACATACATCGTTCGAGAAGTTAAAAAAATCATATAACCAAGCCCATCCAAGGGCATAAAAAAGGAGGGATTATGGAAATTAAAATTCAATCGGTACATTTTGATGCCGATGTAAAATTAGTAAGCTTTATTGAGCAAAAAGTAAAAAAACTCGATCAGTTTTTTGATAATATTATAGGAGCCGAAGTAGTATTAAAGCTCGACAAATCGGACGATTCACAAAACAAAGTGGCCGATATACGCATATTAATACCAGGCAACGACTTATTTTCGAAAAAACAGGCAAAAACTTTTGAAGAAGCGGTTGATTTATCGGTTGATGCATTGCGCCAACAACTAATAAAATCAAAGGAAAAACAAAGAGGTGTATAAAAAAAATATTTTTTTTTACGAATAGTGTGTATTAATAAAATATTTTAATACATTTGCCAACCGTTTTGAGAAGATAAACATGACGTTCTTTAAATGATGCCGGTGTAGCTCAGTTG
>CAZJCR010000359.1:0-2226 GCA_964544385.1 uncultured Bacteroidales bacterium | reverse complement strand
GTCCGATGACAGTTCGCCGCGCATAACAATAAACTCGTAACCTCCCAGTATGTCGGGTATAAGCTGGTCGCCAACAAGGTCGTATCCATGAGAGCCTGTAACGTTAGGGTCGACCGAGTCGTCGCGTGTACTAACAGCAATAGGGGCGTCGGCAGTAATAACAGTACCGCCAAAGTGGCTTGCACGGGCAGTGTCGGCAGCAACAATTGCAAAAGTTTGCCCCATGTTAAGCGTGAATGTATGGTTAGTATTGGCCGCGTAATAATTATTTGCGCCACCGGCCAAACGGAAAGAGGCTTTTGCATTAACCGTAACACTTGTGCCATTGGTAGTTGCCACAATATCGACACCGCTTAATGCTTTAGGGTCGTCGGCCCAATAATGGTTTACCCATATATTTTGCATTGGTACAGTAAATTTTTTACCAAAACCGTTACGTCCTTTAAGTGCCCAAATATCTTTATTGTTAGAATTGTTACGGTCGCAATACACGGTTATTTTGTTTTCGGTATCTAAAGCATTTGTTCCTAAGCTGCGTATGCGTATGCCGCGGTTTTCAATTTTTCCTTCGGTTCCTGGCTGGCCACTCTCTAAAATGTTCGATGAACCTTCGCCGGTGGTCCATGTAGTCCCATATTCAGTTTGAATATAAGAAGTTAAATTGAGGCTATGTGTTGTGCCTGGAGTAATAGTGCCATTATACAACTCGAGCCCTGTGGCAGGCATGTCAACAATAACATGGTCGCCATAAACCTGATCTTCGGCACTTGTAATACGTAAATATGTAGGTTCACTATTATTATGTTGTGGGGTAACCTCGGGCATGGCAAACCAAAAAAGGTCGTCGAGCTGGGCAAATGCAACATTTGCTGCAAGTAATAAAAATATGGTGGCTATATGTTTATGAAGTTTCATCTGTTTATAATTTAGTTTTTAATGGTCAGATGGAACATCTATGAATAATCATTTTCGTGTGTAATAAATTTCCTTATCCATAGATGTTTCATTGGGTAAAATTTTAATTTAAACTTTGGCAGCTTTCCAATCAGGTTTAGATACTAAAAATAAGGCTGTTATGCTAATAATAAAAATTATTTTTTAAACATAAATTTATTGAAATAAATACGCTAATTATTAAAACAAAGTTTATAAATATGTTTGTAAAAAAAACCAAACTATTAAACAACATAAAAAAACATGCTTCCAAACCCTATTGTTAAAACAATAGTAATTTTTTCCTAAGTTGAGCGGTTGGAGCTAAGCGGACAAACGCTTTACTTAGGTATAACCCCGATATAGAGTTTGTAGTGTTTCACTAACGGAGTGTAGTGAAATGCTTACAAAATCTAAATCGATTGAGTGAATCGCTCAATTTGGGTTTTTATCAAAATTGCGTGTCTAATTTACAGTAATTTTTTAAACAAACTAATACAGTTAAAAAACAAATTATTGACGTTTGTCAAAACCCCGTAAGGAATTTACCTAACAAAAACAAATTTTTTTTTGGTTTTGTTAAATAAAAAATAAGAAAATTGTTGTATAAAAAGAATCTGTTACCAGTATCGCCCTGGATTTGCATTGCAATTTTTCACATTATGTTTTTTTTGTAGGAGGTCCTCCCTGAATATTTCAGCAAAAACTTATTATGAGCAATTCACCCCTATAGTCCCCTCAAGGGGACACTACGCCGAATATATAATTATCACTAAATTGAAATTTTTGAATTGCATTTCACATTATGAATAAATTTTTTTCGTAGGAGGTCCTCCCTAAAGGGAGGTGGCCGAATGGCCGGAGGGTGAATTAACTTTTTTACCCAAAAAGTTGTAAATTAATGGTAAAAAACAATGGAACAAGCTGATAAATACAATAATTATTTATATAACCCTGAGCTTATTGAAAGAGCCAGACGGTTAAGAAATAATGGAACTAAAGCTGAAGCTTATTTATGGAAATTTGCATTAAAAAACCGTATCATGGGATATAAATTTCTGCGTCAACGACCTGTAATGAATTATATAGCTGACTTTATGTGCCCTGAATTGTTACTTATTATTGAAACTGATGGGGTAACACATTTACTAGAAGGAGCAAAAGAAAAAGATTTAATAAGACAGAATAATTTGGAAAAAGCCGGTTTCAAAGTATTACGGTTTGAAGACGGAATGGTGTGTATCGTCCTAAAATAGGTTGACTGTTTATTAAAGTTACTAACAGTTTTACAGA
>CAZJCR010000358.1:0-2232 GCA_964544385.1 uncultured Bacteroidales bacterium | reverse complement strand
TATTTGGTTATAAAAATATGCTTGCGGATTTCAGGGGTATTATAAAAAAAAGAGGTTGTTTTTTTGAGCAACCTCTTTTTTTTATTGTATTTGGTAATAATATAACCTATTTTTTTAAGCTTTTAAGCTTTGGGTAAAGCATAAATACCACACCGGCAATAATAAAAGGTATGCTTAGTATTTGCCCCATGTCGAGCGTCATTTGCTCTTCAAAAGCTACCTGTTTTTCTTTAATAAATTCAATAATAAAACGAGCAACAAATATAAGTGTTAACGACAATCCAAAAAAGAAGCCTTTATGCAGTTTAGGGCGGTAATTTTTGTAAACATATAAAATGAATATAAAAATGAGCATATACGATAACGACTCGTAAAGCTGTGCAGGGTGGCGTGGCAGGTTGTCTTCGCTAACAAAAATAAAAGCCCAGGGTTTATTGGTTGGTATGCCAATAATTTCGGAGTTCATAAGGTTGGCCATTCGTATAAAAAAGCCTGCTAAAGGAGCCACAACACCCATTTGGTCGAGCGTATTTATAACCGACTCTTTTGTTTTTTTTGCAAAAATATAAATAGCCAGCATAAGGCCAATAGCCCCGCCATGGCTGGCAAGCCCCTGGTATCCCGAAAAATAATATCCACCGCCAGGTTTTGGCTGTATGGGCAAAAGCATCTCGAGCGGGTGGGTAAGGTAATAAACAGGTTCGTAAAACAGGCAATGTCCTAAACGTGCCCCAACAAATACACCAATTATTCCATAAGTTGTTAGTTTATCGAGCTTTTCAATATCGATATTTTCGCGTTTAAACATCCATTTTAAAACAAAGGCACAAACAATAAGCCCGCCTACAAATAAAATACCGTAGTATCGCAGCGATATTCCAAAAATGTTAATTATCTCGGGGTCAATGTCCCAACGTATATAGTTCAATATCATAATATTAGTTCTCCATGTCTTTTAAGTGTAAATCTAAAGCCCGTACCGATATTTGTATCTCCCAAACCGATATACCAAGCGATACTATCATAAAAAGCAGCCCAATACCAAAAGTAAATGCTCCTGTAATTTGTGCACCCACGTATAGTAAAAACATCGATGCAACGCACATAAACAGGCTTGCAGCACCAAATATTTGCATGGCACGCGTAAGTTTCAACCTTTGTCTTAGGTTTTTTATCTGGTCAATTAAAACAAGGTCTTTGTTTTTTCGATAATCAGCATACAGGTTGCGCACAACTTGTGTATAAGCTAAAAACCTGTTGGTGTAGGCCAACAATATTAGCGATACTGCCGAAAAAAGCAGGGCAGGTGTTGTGAGCGTTAATGGTTCCATTTTTTAAAGCTTTGCCAAAACATTTTTTACAATTGCCGATACAATTTTATTATCGGCTTTGCCTGCCAGTTGTTTCGATGCTACTCCCATAACTTTTCCCATATCTTGTGGGCCGCTGGCACCTAACTGGCCAACAATACTTTCAATAACAACAGTAACATCGGCCTCCGACAGTTGTTGCGGCAAATAGGTTTCAATTACCGCGGCCTGGTCAACTTCAACCTGATAAAGTTCCATGCGGTTGGCATCTTTATACATTTGTGCAGCATCTTTACGTTGCTTAACAAGTTTTTGTAATATTTTTATTTCAGCCTCGTCGGTTAAGTTTTCGCTTGCACCTTTCTCGGTTTGGGCAAGTAAAAATGCAGCTTTTATTGCCCGCAAAGCTTCAAGTTTTTCTTTTTGTTTGGCCAGCATAGCAGCCTTAATGTCGTTGTTTATTTGTTCGGTTAATTTCATATATAATATTTTTTGTTTATGTATTAGTTTAATTATCAGTATTATAACAAATAATTATTTTATGAATATTTTATTTTAATTAATGAGTACCAAACCTACACGAATTTTATTTTACTTACAATTTTTAGCCAACATTTTACAGTTAATTTTATATTTTACTGTAACGATTATTTAAATTCGTCGTTATTTAATTGCTTTAAACATATTTTGTAAATTTAGCTGTTAATTTAAAACAAATACTATGGAAATTATCAGGAACAACAATTCGGTACACGGTTTTGGCGTAGCAGGGCTTGTATTAGGTATTTTTGCCTTATTGTTTGCTTTTATACCTTGCTTAATAGGCCTGGCCTTTATATTAGGGGTATTGTCAATTATTTTTGGTTCAATAGCATTGTCAAAGTCAACTGTTATGCAAAGCTCGCGCAACATGGGTATTGCA
>CAZJCR010000357.1:0-2324 GCA_964544385.1 uncultured Bacteroidales bacterium | reverse complement strand
GTAATTAAAATAGCTGCCGGAGCATTGTTGTTTGTAGGTTTGGCTTTTAATTTTGGAATAAACAAATCCGATCAAGTTAATAACTCAACTACAACTTTAACTATTATTGCAAAAACAGCAGTAGCACAAGCTGAAGGGGATCTTTTATGTTTAAATAATGGATGCTATGAAGCATGGGGTGGCTGTTATTGTCACGGGATTTGGCCAGGATTTAGACAATTTGGACGTTAAAAAAACACCTTTAGATGGCCCTAAGATTAGGGTCATCTAACTAAACAAATACTGTTATGACAAAAACAATTGCGAAAACGCAGATTATTATTATTTTAATAATGTATTTAACAAGCTGCAAAACTGATAATTCAAAAAATTATTTTGATATTACAAAAAATAACGTTCCAATTAAAGATAAAATTGAAATTAAAACTAATGTAATCTCTAAAAATCCACTTTTAAAAATATTTGATTCCTATCTAATTCTATTTGATTTCTATGCTATTGATAAAGGAGTTCATATTTTCGATAAAAATACCTTTAGTTATATAACATCTGCTGTAACTATTGGAGAAGGCCCAGGTGAAATTAGTCGGTGCGGCTCCTTAAGCTTTAATAAAAAAAGTAGGAGTATTTGGATAAATGATATGGGCAAACTTGTTTTATGGAATTTTCCGTTAGACAGTATTTTGCACAATCCAGATTACAAAACAGCTAATAGCATAAAGATATCAGAAAAAGAGGAAGTTTTCTGGAATTTTGCATTTTTATCTGATTCGGTTATTGTTGGCAATGCTATAACCGTTGATAAAAACCAAAATTTAGTTTACTCCAATATAAAGTACAATTTTAATAGTAATTCAAGTATGATATTTGGTTATAAGAATGAAGAAATAAAAAGCGACTTTTCTCAATCTTGGTTTGATCTTTCACCACAAAAAAACAGGTACGTAAATGGATATTTTAACTATGATTTGCTTACAATTTGTAATACAGATGGTACATTAGTTTCAAATATCTATGGTACAAAATGGGGAAAGAATAAAAGCGAAAAATTAGTTTTTTTCTTGCAAGTTGAATTCTCATCCGATAAAATTTTTGCATCCTATAGTGGTAAGCCCGAAATGTATTTTGATGAAAATGAGAGACCCCATTTTAACTATCCTGATAAAATTGTTGTTTTTGATAAAAATGGTAATTACTTAAAAACTTACGAAATAGGAGAACGCTTTTCCTCATTTTGTTTAGATATTGACAATAACAGGATTATTTTATATTTTGAAACAAGGGAGAATCCATTAAGCTATTTTAATTTAATATGAAAATCAGATTTTTGTACTTTATAATGTTTTTACTTTTGATGTCAATAGTTTCATATAATTATTTTGGCTCAACGAAAAATAAATATATTGGAAATGATAGTTTACTAATAAAAACAATGCATTTTCCAAATAATCTTCTTCAGGTTAAAAACTGTACAATCACAAAAATTGATTATATTTTTAGTATTCAATAAGGAAATCCAAATATAAACAATGATGTAATATGTGATTATGTTCTGAAATTTAACGATTTATACGAACTATACATAAGCCATGAACACTATATTATAGAGAAACGGTTATAAGAAATATTAATAATAAGACAAGTTGCTGAAACACATACGACCATAATTAAATCGTGTATCAATTAGCAGACTTCGTCGCAATTTTTAAAAAAATGAAACTAATAATTACTATTTTAAGCATATTTATATTTTGGAATTTTGGATTTTGCCAACCCAAGGAAATTGAAATTTTAAAACCAGATGACACGAAAATTATATTACAAATTCCGTATAATTCTAAATCTAAGGTTAAAAAAGAAACTGTCATTTTAGAGGCAGAACACAAATATGAACTCAATCACAATGGTAAAGCTAAATTAGAATTAAAGGTGTTGTTCAATAATATCGAGGTTACTCCTGAAAAAGACGCTGAAAAGTTTATATTTAGAACTACGCAAACAGGGAAATATATAATCGTCATATCGTCCGAAGAGCATTTTATTGGAGATGTGTACTTAAGCATTTTTACTGAGGAATCGAAAAATAAGTAACATAATTGAATTCAAAAAATGCGCATTAAACTTTGTATCTGATTTCCATTTAGATAAAACCTTTTGTCTAATCTAAAATTTACTAACAAAACTATTTTCGAATAAAAAAATAGTTCAGTCAATTTTTCTGTTCGTATTTCTATTTTACCCTATTTATGAAGCTTGATTAATGGAAGTTTGGTAAATGGCTGGCTTTTTTGACAAGTTGTAAATATAGAAAACAACAATGATTT
>CAZJCR010000356.1:0-2330 GCA_964544385.1 uncultured Bacteroidales bacterium | reverse complement strand
CCATACTTTAAAGATGCCGGGCTTAAACCAATAAAAGACAATTACCCGAACTGGGAAAACACCGGACTCGACGGGCATATTGGCGGGCATTACCTGTCGGCAATGTCGTTTATGTATGCAGCAACCGGCAATGCCGAGGTTTTACAACGCATTAATTACATGATAAAATGGTTAAAACGCTGTCAAAACAAAAACGGTAATGGTTACGTGGGCGGCGTACCATATGGACAAAAAACATGGAAAGAGGTGTCGGAAGGCAAAATAAATGCCGCAACTTTTAGCCTTAACGACAAATGGGTGCCACTGTACAATATACATAAACTTTTTGCCGGCCTTTACGATGTGTATATTAACACGGGTAATTACGATGCTAAACAAATTTTAATAAACCTAACTAACTGGTTTGCACTAACAACAAAAAACCTTACCAACGAGCAGGTACAAACAATGCTGGTAAGCGAGCATGGCGGGCTTAACGATGTTTTTACCGACGTTGCTGCTTTAACCGGCGACAATAAATACCTTGAACTGGCAAAGCGGTTTTCGCACATTGCATTGCTAACCCCACTAATACAGCAACAAAACCAAATTGAAGGTTTACACGCCAACACCCAGATACCCAAAGTTATAGGTTTCGAAAAATACGCGCAGGCTACTGGTAACAAAGAGTGGAAAACTGCATCGGAGTTTTTTTGGAACACTGTTGTTTCAAAATTTACTATATCGATTGGCGGAAACAGCGTGCGCGAGCATTTTCACCCGGCAAACGATTTTTCGACCATGGTTGAGTCGGAACAAGGCCCCGAAACCTGCAATACTTACAACATGCTTAAACTTACCCGGTTATTGTTTTTAGCCAACCCGCAACAAAAATATATTAACTATTACGAGCGCGCATTGTTTAACCACATTTTATCGACCGAGCATCCCGACAAGGGTGGCTTTGTGTACTTTACTCCAATGCGCCCGCGGCATTACAGGGTATACTCGCAGCCGCAAACAAGCTTTTGGTGTTGCGTGGGCTCGGGGCTTGAGAACCCCGGAAAATATGGCGAGCTTATTTATGCTAAATCAAACAATACAATTTGGGCAAATATGTTTATTAGTTCAAAAGTAACATGGCATAACAAAGAGCTTACTGTTGAACAAAAAACCGGTTTCCCTTACTCGCAAAATACAAGTTTTATTATTGTTACTAATAAACCCAAAAAATTTACCCTAAAAATACGTAACCCTAATTGGGTTATTAAAAACAGCGGACAAATAACTATTAACGGCAAATCAGCGAATTTAAAACCCGACAACAATGGATATTATAACATAAAACGCCGGTGGCATAATAACGATACTGTATTTTTTAGTTTCGATATGCAAACTTATGCCGAGTACTTGCCCGACAGTTCGCCATGGGTATCGTTTATACACGGACCAATTGTTTTAGGAGCAATTACCGATACTACTAACTTAGTTGGACTTTGGGCCGACGACAGCCGTATGGGGCATGTGGCCAACGGACCAAAATACCCGTTAAACAAAGCCCCGGCAATTATTATCGACAGTACTCAAAATATTACATCGGTAATTACTCCTGTTGATAAAAGTAAATTGCTGTTTAGGCTTGGCAATTTAACAAATACCGATACCAACTTTATTACATTGCAGCCATTTTACTCAATACACGAGGCCAGGTACATGGTTTACTGGCCTGTATACACTAAAACCGAATACCTTAACATGCAAGCCGGGCTCGCACTTAAAGAACAAGAATTGAACGAACTTGAACGCCGAACTGTTGACCTTGTTTGTCCGGGTGAACAACAACCCGAAGCCGACCATTTTGTTAAATTTAGCGACTCGCGTACCGGCATTTTTAAAAGCCGCCACTGGCGACATGCATCGGGCTTTATTAGCTACCAGTTTAAAAACCCCGGAAAAAAACAGTGCCTGCTACGTGTAACATATTATGGTGCCGATAAAAATCGTAATTTCAATATTATTGTTAATAACCAGGTAATTGCAAACCAAGTGCTCGACGGCACTATGGGCGAAAAATTTGTTGACATTGACTACAAAATACCACAACAGGTTATAAACCTTGCTAACGGCAACCCCGTTGAAATAAAATTTGCACCCGCGCCAGGCAGCCTGGCCGGCGGCTTTTTTGGCATAAGGCTTATGACAGTTGATTAACTTGTTAAT
This sequence comes from uncultured Bacteroidales bacterium, assembly GCA_964544385.1. GTDB lineage: Bacteria > Bacteroidota > Bacteroidia > Bacteroidales > SZUA-534 > CAZJCR01. The sequence goes on along the minus strand of CAZJCR010000356.1, from coordinate 131 downwards.
TAATACTTAAGGTTAGCGGTTGTAACAAAACAGTTATACACTTTATTTAGGGTAACGCCTATTTACAACTTACTGTTTTACAATGCTAAAGCAAATTAAAGAGAATCATCCTGATATTAAAGTAGTTCTTC
>CAZJCR010000355.1:0-2378 GCA_964544385.1 uncultured Bacteroidales bacterium | reverse complement strand
TTTTCCATATTTAACTATAATAATCAATAAATTTTAACAACATCATTATCATCAGCTAAATCAGTTGGGGTAACCCAAAAATCAGTTATCTCAACCCATCGGAACTCAGGATATGTAATCCATATAAATCCAACTTTTTTTCTATTCCAACGCCAAAAGCTCAAAACTTTAGGCCATGGCATATTTGTTCCCGATATTTTATGAGGTTCTATTTCAACTCCTTGCGATAACCAACCTCTATATACTATTTTTGAACAATAGAACTCGTCATTCGAACTCCTTGTAGTATTTACCGACCATGGCTTATTAATATAATTTGCAGCATTTACTATAGCGGCACGTCTTTTTGATATATTTAAGTTTTTAACCCTGTAAATACCTATCTCTGTTGCTTTCGACCAATAACCATCAACCCTGTCATAACCAACCCTGCCCATTTTCCCATCGTTTGGTTGGTCTGTTTCATTTGAGGCACTTAAAAGATAATTATTACCACCTTCAGCTCTTTTATCAACATCTAAAAACGCAGCATGTCCCCATTTGCCAGGTATTAACCAGTTTAAAATATTCGAACCACTTGATGAAGAACTTGATGAAGAATTTGAGGATGAACTCGATGATTTATCATATTTTAAAAAAATATCACCATTAATATAATTATTACTTCTAAAAACATCCATGCTAATTCCTTTATTTAAATTATCGATATTTTTTTGATGATTATATAAATCATACTTATCAATTACACCAAAATATTTAGATAATAAATTATTCTCAGTTAACAAATCAATTAATTTTTGATCGTCTCCTGTTGTTTGAGCAATCATCGCCGCCATAATAATTTTTTCTTTTAAACCATATTCATTGGGTAGTAATTCACGGCGTAATACTGTATCTATTATTACAGGACTTAAATCAATACTATCGTTTCCAGCTGGTAATTCAATAGTTGTATTAGCAATACCTTTACAACAAGAAACATCATCAAAAAAAGATGGAATACTTTCAAAAAAATCATTGTGAGCCTTTAAAAATGCTTCAAAAGCCTTTTCTTTAATTAATTCAGGTAAAGTATCAATAACACCCGACTTTTGTTTAATACTAATCTCATCTTCAAACAAATAATTATTTGAACAATTAGTGAAAATTAAACAAATAAACAAATAAACAAATAATTCTTTTTCATAAATAAATAATTTTAATTAATAATTTAGTTAAACAAATATATTTAAAAATAAATATAACAAAAAATTAAATTTTCAATACTTAACAAACAAATTAATAACTCAAAATATTTAATATCAACTATTTAAATATAATAATTTAAATTTTATGTTATATACATAATTTAACTTAAAACAAATAGCATATTACTTATTAAAAAAAAAACGCCGGGTCAAATTATTTTTAACCCGGCGTTTAAATTATTTATTATATCGTGGTTAAATTAACGAATTACTTTTTTGATACAGGTAAATTTAGTATCAAATGTTGTGTTTTTGTTAGTTTCATTACCTGTTCAAGCTTTAGGGTTTCCATATAAGCCCGTGGGCATGTTGCAAACCCCTCCGAAGCACAAAAAAGCATAATATTTTGCGATACTATTCCCACATCAATACAACCCCAGTTAAGGCGTTGCTCGTCGGCACCGCTTTTAAAACGCGAAATATCGCTAACAAGCAAAACAAAAATTGGCGCAATTGCAAATGTTTCTTGTTTCGATGCAATATCTTTACGATAATCGCCACTTGCAACAAGGTTTAGTTGGTTATTTTTGTAGTTGTAATAATATATACCCTCGGGGTTGGCAATGTATATTTCAACATCTTGGGCGTTTTGTGCCGATGCCGATGTGCGTTTACCATCAGTTGGACGGTTAATACCGTTAGCAGCCCAAAGTAAATCCGATAAATCGGCAATACTTATTTGTTCGCTTTTAAACTGTCGTTGCGATGCCCGTTGGTCAAAAGCTTTCATTATAGTTGTACCACGTGCTTTATTGGGTGGGGTTAGCTTAATAGTGTTTTGGCTTTGCGCGGTTAAAACCCCTGCAAATAAAAACAATGCCATGTAAATAAATAGTTTATGCATAATAATAAGTTTTATTGTAAACAAAAAAAATACAAAGTATTAAACGTTTACAAACAATTTAAAGTATAAAAACTTGCCTGTATAAAACAAAAAAAGCGGCTAAAAGCCGCTTTTTTTTATCCTAAATATGTTTTAAGCAATTTACTGCGCGATGTATGTCGTAATCGCCTAATAGCTTTTTCTTTAATTTGTCTTACGCGTTCGCGTGTTAAGCCAAATTTTTCACCAATTTCTTCAAGTGTCATCTCTTGGCAGGCAATGCCAAAAAACAACCTTATAATATCACG
>CAZJCR010000354.1:0-2389 GCA_964544385.1 uncultured Bacteroidales bacterium | reverse complement strand
AATCCTCCTTCTTAGGGTTAATTGAAACCTAAATAAGATCAATCCATAAAAAGAACCTGGGGAGCCCACCCCTCCCCTACTTTGAGAGCTAAATATGAGATAAACCATAAAGCCAAAATGATAAATTATTTCTTTCAATCATTTAAAGAAGAAGAAGGACGAGCTTTTGCTCAGGTAAAAACTGTGGACATCAAAAATATACCTTTTGTAATTCCGAGCGAAACACTTCAATATAAACTTGCTGAATTAGTTAATCAAATATTGAAATTGAAGTCGCAGGACAATTTAACCACCATAACAGACCTCGAATCCCAAATCGACCAATTGGTTTACCAACTTTACGACTTGACAGCAGAAGAAATTGCGATAATAGAGGGTAGCGTACGATAAGGGCAACCGCGAGGGTTGCCCCAACGAATCGCCTACGCCGTAAGGGTAACCCTTGCGGCTACCCCTGAAAGACAAGATAGAGAACAGATAGCTTTGCGGCTAATCAATAATAGAAAAAACGAAAGACAATATGACCTACAATCCGCAAAAACATCATCGCCGCAGCATCCGCCTGAAAGGGTACGATTATTCGCAGGCAGGGTTGTATTTTATAACCATTTGCACCCAAAACCGTGCATGTTTGTTTGGTAATATTGTAAACGGCAAAATGAAATTAAACGATGCCGGACAGATGGTTGAAAACGAATGGTTTAAATTAACGGAACGATATAAAAATATTGCATTACACGATTTCGTTGTTATGCCCAATCATTTCCACGCCATATTGGAAATCGTTGGGGCGAACCTTGTGGTTGCCCCAAACGACATGGTTGCCCAAAACAACATGGTCGCCCAAAACGACATGGTCGCCCAAAACGAAAAAGGGCAACCACAAGGGATTGCCCATACGGAATCCACCACAAATAAAACCGTAGGCGAAATGGTGGGGGCATTCGAATCAATTACAACGGTCGAATATATCCGTGGTGTAAAAACCAATAATTGGCAAACATTTTATAAAAAATTATGGCAACGCAATTACCACGAACACATTATCCGCGATGAACAATCGTATATAAAAATATCGGAATATATTATAAATAACCCTGCAAATTGGGAAAATGATATATTGAAATAAATTATCCCAAATGGAAGAAAATAAATCACAAATCATCATATATCAAACCGAAAACGGGGAAACAAAATTGGATGTCCGTTTTCATTGGCAAAAAATAATGCAGAACGAAAATATAGGAAATTTAAAGATTCTGAACAAAAAATGATAGCAGAAGGAGATTTTGAGAAAGCAATAAAAAAATTGAGAATTAAAAAAATGAAATGCCCACGCTTCATAGCCACACCCATTGCCAAGCCCCTCAGCTTGTCGCAATTCATCGGCAATTCAGCGCTAAAGCCCTAATTATAGTACAGTAATGTGAATACATTTTGTCTGGCTCTCGAGCAATACATAGCATAAACCACTTTTTTGCATTTCGATAAGCTCGCGTAACAAAATATTCCGTAACCGGTACGAGTATACCGGTGTACTGTTGCCTACCTCGAAAAAACGTGTTTGCGCAATATCAAAAGTTAAGCCATAATAATGCGACGATGCATTAGGTGTTGCGTTAACATTCGACTTACGCAGGCCTTTTTGGTCGTCGAGTGTACGCAAAATTGATGTTGCCGAATATTTATATTTCCTAAGCCCCATGTTTTTTAAACGTTTATTAAAACGCTTGCCAAGGTTATCCATAAATATTTTTGCAGGCTTTTTTAAATATGGTAGCGAGTGTATAAGTTTTGGTATCTCGTAATAACGGTTATCTTTAATTAAAACTAAATTATATTTATCAACAAAATAATCCTTTTTTTCGAGCATCTCGGCTTGCGAGTAAAAAGGTTCGGCAATACCAATAGCACGACCAACCTGTAAATGGTATTTATTAGGGTAACGTTTTAGCTCGCGCAGCTCGTTTTTTGAAAGTACCGGTACCGAAACATTGTCGATTGACTTGCCAACAGTGCACGACCGCGACAAAAAAACTATCAGTAAAATAATTGTAATTACAGCCGAATATAAAACTACACGCTTAAAACTTAGCTTACTTATTATTGACATAACCATTTGTGTTTATTATAAAAATAACGTAGTAAATATAAACACAATTAAACTGCCCATTTACCCTATGGTAATTTAATTATTAACCATTATATGTTTACTGTATTACCTAAAATCAGCAAGTAAAATACTACAAATAGCAAAGAATAAAGAGAACCGCAAAGTTTGACCTAAGTTAAGCGGTTAAAGCGCAGCAAATAAACGCTTTACTTAGGTATAATCCCGATGTAGAGTTTGTTGTGTTTCACTAACGGAGTATAGTGAAATACTTACAAA
>CAZJCR010000353.1:0-2392 GCA_964544385.1 uncultured Bacteroidales bacterium | reverse complement strand
GCCGCCTGTTATATTTAACGTACCATTAACAGTAAGCACGTTACAACTTAAAGTGCCGCCTGTTACGGTTAATTCACCACCATTGTTAATTGTAAGGTTGTTAATTGTTGTTGTACCTGTTGAATATTCTGGGTAACTTGCTACCCCACCGGGTATAATAGCGTTTTCGCCGGTTGAGTTTGGGACAGTACTCGTATTAGGCCACAATCCTCCCCAAGCCCTATAATCATCCCAATCAGTTATTAAAGAACCCCAAAAGTCTGTTCCATCCCATGTACGGTTGGTTTGCCCCGTAACATTAAAGCCGCAAAGCAAAAATATAATTGCTAATGCTGCTGTTTTGGCTAATTTTTTAATTAAAACTGTGGCAGGTAAAAAACCGGGAGTGTTTTTTTGTTTGGCGGCGTAATTTGTAACCATAACCTTATTGTTTAGTTTGTAGCTGTATGCTATTGTTTTAGTGTATAGTAATAGTTGCTTGTGTACAGATATACAACTTGGCAAAATTAATTTTTTTTTGTTGTTTTTACGTATTTAGTTATAATTTAAGATACTAAAACTATAATGGTTTATAAATTATTTTGATTAATGCCTTATTTAAGCGGTTAAAACTATTATTTAATTAGGCTAAAATTATTAACGGTTTTTAAGTATGCTGTTTTTTGCATATTATTAACACCAAAGTTGAGTGGTTAAAGTAAAGCGAGCAAGCGCATTACTTAGGTTTAACTAATTACACCCAATTTGAGCCATTAGCTCAATTAGGGTATTAGTAATAAATAAACAAAATAGTAATGCTATTACTTTGATTCACTATTTTTTATAGTCGAAAAAAAATGTAACTTTAAAAAATTTGTTATAAATAAACAAAAATTTAAATTAAATAAACTCACATCTTAATACAACATACAAAAGCATAAAACTAATAGCCGGCTAACTATTAAACAATAAAGCCAATTTTAGCTATATAAATGCATTTTTTAATTATAAACAATTGTGAAAATATATATACGTAATATGGTTTGTATACGCTGCCAAATGGTAGTTAAAAGTGAACTCGAAGAACTTGGTTTAAAATACGTATATGTAAAAATTGGCGAGGCAAACATAATTGGCACGGTAACCGACGACATACTTCAAAAGTTAGACATAGCCCTTAAAAAGTCGGGGCTCGAGCTTATGGACGATAAAAAAAGTATAATAGTTGAAAAAATTATAAATGCAATAATTGAATTGGTACATTATACCGACGACCAAATAAAAGAAAACCTGTCCGATTACCTTAGCCAAAAAGTTAATTACAATTATACCTATTTGGCAAACCTGTTTTCCGAAGTTAAAGGCACTACAATTGAACAGTTTTATATTAAACATAAAATCGAAAAAGTTAAAGAACTAATTGTTTACGACGAACTAAACCTGTCGGAAATTGCATACAAATTACACTACAGCAGCGTAGCACACCTATCGAACCAATTTAAAAAAATTACCGGCCTAACACCATCGCACTTTAAGTTACTAAAAAATAAAAGGCGCAGCACCTTAGAAAATGTGTGAATAATGTAAATTAAACTATCAATTATATAAAACTTAAAATAATTGGTTAAGCTACCTTTGAATAACTAAAAACTAAGCAAATGTTAACCAACGAAATTGAAAAAGCAAAAACACATATTTTAATCGAGATTATTGAATATGTACCTAATTCGGTAGTAACAAAAACTATAATACGAAAAACTACAGGCAATATAAGTGTTGTTGCTATTGATACCGGCGAAGCCCTTGCCGAAAAAACATCGCCTTTCGACACGTTTATTCAAATTATCGAAGGCTCGGCTCAGGTTGTTATCGATAAAAAAATGAATACACTTGATACCGGACAGGGAATTATTATACCAGCACATGTTTCGCACAATGTAAAGGCAAACGAACGCTTTAAAATGATTTCGACTATTATTAAAAGCGGTTACGATGAAATATCGATACTTTAATTATGTTAGTAAATATTTTACATAATACCCGCGAATTAAATATCATTTATTAGCCATTTTACATTATTGCCTTATTTATAATTAACTAAAAAATATTATTATGACAAAAGAAAAAGTTGCCAAAAAAAACAGCAAAAAAGAACCTCAAAAAAGCCTGAAAGAAAAACGTGCCGACAAAGCAATGAAAAAAGCCGATAAAAATTCAACAAGTAAATTAATACTATAATTTGCCTTTAAATATTGTAATTGTTTTTTTTACTCATTAACCGGTAAAAAACGGTATTACTATTTTTACTGCCCACCCGTTTTATTTAAAATAAATATTTGCTGATAAATACTGATTTAAACCCAAATTGAGCGATTCGCTCAATCGATTTAGATTTTGTAAGTATTTCACTACA
>CAZJCR010000352.1:0-2477 GCA_964544385.1 uncultured Bacteroidales bacterium | reverse complement strand
AACAACCTTATGGTGGTGGCTGGGTTTGGTTAGAAGGTAAACTTAAATGGGCAATTACCCACGATAACTATGCTATTGACCTTTATCTTAACGAAATGCCAACTGCACAAGTTAATGTTACATTTAACCTTGACATGACTAATGCAATAGCAAATGGCGATTTTGTTGCAACAAGCGATAAAGTTTATGTTTCGGGCGACTTTAACAACTGGTTAGAACCCGGAAAAACCGGTTCGATAGAATTAACCGATGCTGATGGCGATAAAACATACACTGCTGTTGTTGAAGTTAACGAAAACTACGGTCAACTTGCTTACAAATACTACAAAAATGCAGGTTTCGACAATCCTGAAAGTGCTAACAACCGCACCGTTACAGTAGCTGCAAGCAACGTAGCCGTTAATGACACATGGAATGTTACAAGTGTTGAACAAAACATGTTAGCTAACGTACGTTTATTCCCCAACCCTGTTAACGGAACATTGTTTATTACCGGCTTACAAGATGCAAACCAAATTATTGTTACAAACATTTTAGGCCAAACAGTAAAAACAATATCGGCTGTAAGCCAGAAAGTTGAAATTTCAACTTCGGAACTTAACAGCGGCGTTTACATGATTACTATTGTTGACAAAAACAACAACCAACGCGTACAACGCATTGTAAAACAGTAATTAATTTACTTACAATATAAAAAAAGGCAGCCATAGGCTGCCTTTTTTTATATTTACAACTTAGCCACTACTACTTTATACAACAACCAAACAATATTTAATTGAGCCAATATTTACTTAAACAAAAACACTATGATATTTGAAACCCCACTTATAAAAGGCACTCTAATAAAACGATATAAACGATTTTTAACCGATATTGAGCTCGATAACGGTAAAATAGTAACAGCACACTGTACTAATTCAGGATCGATGGAAAGCTGTATCGAAACTGGCGCCCCCGTTTATATAAGCCCTGTTAACGACCCTAAGCGAAAGACTAAATATACCTGGGAAATGATTTACATTAACAATAACTGGGTTGGAGTAAATACTGCATGGCCGAATTTATTGGCATACAATGCTATTGTTAACAAACAAATTAAAGGTTTCGAAAAATACCATACTGTTAAACGCGAGGTGAAATTTGGCGATAGCCGTTTCGATATTTATGCCGAAAACGACAATGAAAAATGCTTTGTCGAAGTTAAGAATGTTACCATGAAAGATGGAAAATACGCCCTGTTCCCTGATGCAGTTACAACCCGAGGACAAAAACACCTTAACACACTTATTGAAGTTAAAAAACAGAATATTAGAGCAGTAATGCTTTACATTGTTCAACGTACCGATGTAGATATTTTTGCCCCCGCCAGGCATATTGATCCAAAATATGCCGAAACGCTAATTGAAGCAATTAACAATGGGGTTGAAGTAATTGTATTGCAGGCAAACGTAAGTCCATCGCAAATTGAACTTATAAAACAATTACCGGTTGAGATATAAAAAAACCTCCGGCATTTTACCGAAGGTTTATATTTTTAAGCAATGTTTGTATATACTGCCTGTACATCATCATCATCTTCGAGCCTGTCAATTAGTTTTTCGATATCAACAAGCTGCTCTTCGGTAAACTCGAGCGGGTTAGAAGGTATCCGCTGTAAGGCCGATTTTTTATACTCGATACCTTTAGCCTCGAAAGCCTGTGTAAGTGTACCATAGTTAGTATAATCGGCGTAAGCAAAAACAGTATCATCAAAAGTTTCGAACATTTCGAGCCCGGCATCAATCAACTCAAGTTCAAGCTCATCTATATCGATGTTTGCAGGTTTTTCGAACTCGACTACAGCTTTGCGGCTAAACATAAATTCGAGTGAGCCCGTTGGCACAAGTTGCCCGCCTGTTTTGTTAAAATACGATTTAACATTGGCAACTGTACGGGTGGTATTGTCGGTCATACATTCAACAAAAACAAGTACCCCATGAGGGCCTTTACCCTCGTAGTTAACTTCGGTATAACTTTCGGCATCTTTACCGCTGGCCCGTTTTATAGCGTTTTCAATATTGTCTTTAGGCATGTTTTGAGCCTTGGCATTTTGAATTGCAGTGCGTAACTTTGGGTTCATTTCGGGGTCGATACCTCCCTCTTTTGCTGCAACAGTTATTGCTTTACCTAATTTTGGGAAAATTTTCGACATTTTGTCCCAACGTTTTTCTTTTGCGGCTCTACGGTATTCAAACGCGCGTCCCATATATCAATAATTTTATAATGATTAATTTAAACAGTGTGCAAAAATAGTTTTTTTTATACAAATTGTATTAAAACTATAAATAAAAACAAACTCCGGCTGCTTAAACCGGGGTTTACCTGAACGTGTGTGCGCGTAGGGTGGATAAATTACTGTGCTGCGCATATTAAAGGGATAGATTTTTACCCAAATTGAGCGATTCGCTCAATCGATTTAGATTTTGTAAGTATTTCAC
>CAZJCR010000351.1:0-2512 GCA_964544385.1 uncultured Bacteroidales bacterium | reverse complement strand
GAACACATCAACCTTAATTATCATTCGTCAAACGCATCTGATTATCTGTCACATTCTACTACCATAAAGTTCGATGCCGATGGGACCTTTAACGGCTCAGCCAACAATGTATGGTCGCTAAACCACGATACCCTTACCCTAAACTGGAACGATGGGGCATCACATAAATTAGTGGTATTCGAAGGCTGGGACTGGGAGAACGAGTGCCAGGCCCTTTTATATACCGGTATCAAAAACAATGGTATTTGTGCCTGGGGCAAAAAAATAAACCCAGTCCATAACCAAAAATTTACCACAATTACCGATGGTGCTACCTATGTTTTGCGAAACGCATACAGCCATCTGCTTTTGCAGCTGCCCGATACCCTTGCGGGGATTAATACCTCTGTTAATCAGGGAACTGATATGAATTGGGGATCGCAACTTTGGACTATCCGTAAAGCCGGAAATGACAATGTATATATGCTGCCACGCAGCGGTAACCAACAGTTGGTGCTCGAGGTACAAAACGGCACTATAGCTAATGGTGCCAGCTTAGTGGCGGCCAATTTTGCCAATACCCCACGTCAACAATTCAGGCTCAATTACCTTGGCAACGGCTATTATAGCATTCTTACCAAAGCAAGTAACCATAAAGCTTGCATTGATTTGTACGGCTACGATGTGAAACCCGGTGGGGTATTTAAGCAATGGGAATATTTAGGCGGATGGAACCAAAAATGGCGTATCGAACGTATCGATTCCATTGCCATTGACCTTTCGGCTAATGTCGATACCCTTAACACCAGCATTGTCATGCAAAATACCCGGCAATTTTCTATTTACCCAAATCCCGGTAACGGTTCCGAACTGTTTGTCAATTTGTCAACAAACACCGAACCTTTGTTTAAAATATCAATAATAGATACAAAAGGAGCCGTGGTACACTCCCAAACTATTACCAATAACGGGGTTACCTTAATTATGGCTAACCTGAAACCGGGGCTTTATTTGGTTAATATACAAGGCCAAAACACCTGTTTGAACCAAAAACTGATAGTTCATTAAACCAACTTAACAAATAAAACAACCATAAAACCTACAATTACAAATTTGCATTCCCAGTAAATGGAAATTTCGAAACTCAAAATTCTTTAATAATTTAATTACTAACATAATAACAAAATCATTATGAAACACACATTACCCTTAATGCTTGTTTTATGTAGCATGACAACCCTGGGTTTAGCCCAAATGCCAATAGTTGAGACCTTTAATTACGAAGCCACCACCATTGAAGGCCAGGGCAGCAATGCCAATGGCTGGGCGGGTGCATGGACCATTAATGGCTCTACCGAAAACCTTAAGCTGGTTGATGGTTTAAATTACACAGGCCTGACCACCGAGGGCAAAAGCCTTGCTATTACAGCTGTTGATGGTGCTGGCACCGAAGCCGTGCGCAAATTGGAATCGGCCTTATTGGACGATGGCAGTACTTATTGGCTCAGCTTTTTATTTGAGGTTGAAAACCCCACTGCCGAAGCTAATTCGTGGCAAGGCTTTTCGCTTGATGTAAATGGTGTGGGCGAACAGTTTTATATGGGAAAACTTTGGGGACAGAATTTTATGGGGATAAACAACCCGAACCCATACCTTAACGCTCCTTCAACATACGAGTACAGCTCAGGGCTGGCATGGTACGTGGTAAAAATTAAAACCTCGGGCAGTACCGAAGCCGATACCGCATATATGTGGATAAACCCCGCAACCGATATTGAACCTGCCGAATCAGCTGCTAACGTTAACGCAGCTACTTTCCTAAACAATGGGTTCGACCAAATAAGGCTACATCTGGGACAAACCGCAGGCATCATCCTAAAAGTAGACGAAGTGCGCATTGGTACAACATGGGGACATGTTACCACCGAACCCGTTAGTGGCATCGAAATAATAAACAACAACATTCAAAACGTAAAGGTATTCCCTAATCCGGCAACCAATTACACCACTATTCAATACAACATTCAAGGTACTGAAAATGTGATACTCGAAGTATATAACATACTGGGCTTAAAAGTGGCCACATTGGTCGACAACAAGGCCCAATCAGGCACGCAAACGCTTGAATGGCAAATTGATAACCTTTGCAAGGCTTCGTACTTTTATAAGCTTAAAGCAGGTAACAGTATAAGTGTCGGAAAAATTATTAATAAATAGGCTGATTTTTTTTCAGTATAAACTTTTCATTTTTAAAGGGGGTTGACGCATAACAACCCCCTTTATTATTTAATAACAAAAGGCATAAAGGTTATCATAAAATAAACGTTTAAAAATTTGCTGTTGATAAAGCTTGCAAGTAACAATTAAACTAATGCTTTTTTAAGGTAAAAAACCATACAAGACCTTTAAATATAGCTGTTACAAACCTTATTACCCCCCTTTTGTTATAAAAAAATTTGTACAAAGGTTTAGATAATCGTGCGAAAGCTTAAAACAATAGTCCACTTTTATAACAAATTGCCTGTGTACTTTT
>CAZJCR010000350.1:0-2518 GCA_964544385.1 uncultured Bacteroidales bacterium | reverse complement strand
AATGGCAAAACCATTGCTACCGCAACAACTAAAAACCTTAAAATAGGCGCGCTTGCAAATAACGAATTTTATACCCGGCACACTGTTAATAACCCGGTTTTATGGTCGCTTAAAAACCCTTACCTGCATACTTTACAAACAATAATTACTGTTAACGACACAATAATTGACAGTTACAATACAACTTTTGGTATTCGTACCGTTAAATTCGATGCCAATAAAGGGTTCTTTTTAAATAACGAAAACATTAAAATAGTTGGAACAAACTTACACCAGGACCACGCCGGCGTAGGAATGGCTGTGCCCGATGCTTTGTACGATTTCCGTATAAAAAAACTTCAAGAGATGGGCAACAACGGCATACGCACATCGCACGAACCGCCATCGCCGGCATTTTTAGATGCTTGCGACCGCCTTGGTATGCTTGTTTTAAACGAGAATCGTTTAATGGGTTCGAACAACGAACACCTTAACCTGCTCGAACGGTTTATGAAACGCGACCGTAACCACCCGAGCGTTGTACTTTGGTCGTTGGGCAACGAAGAGTGGGCTATTGAGGGGAACATAAAGGGAGCTCGTATTGCTCAAACAATGCAAAACTTTGCCCAAAAACTCGACTCGTCGCGCGCGTTTACCGCAGCATGTAGCGGAGGCTGGGACAATGGAATTGGCATGGTTACCCAGGTTATGGGATACAATTACATTGTACAAGGCAATATTGACCAACACCATGCAAAATTTCCATGGCAGGCCGGTATAGGTACCGAAGAAAGTAATACCGTGGGCACGCGCGGAATTTACCAAACTAACGCAGCAACCGGGCACTTGGCCCCTACCAACCGTATGCCCGAAAATGTTGGAACCCAAAGTGGCTGGCAGTTTTATGCCGAACGCCCATTTTTGGCAGGCTTGTTTTTTTGGACCGGGTTCGATTATCGCGGCGAACCATCGCCATACGCTTGGCCGGCAGTTAACTCGCAATTTGGTATTGTCGATTTATGCGGTTTCCCTAAAGATATTTTTTATTACTTAAAAGCCTGGTGGGGCAACCAACCTGTTTTGCATATTGCCACACATTGGAACTGGCAAGGGCTTGAAGGAAAAGAACGTAACGTATTAATTTATAGCAATTGTGAGCAGGTTGAACTTTTATTTAACAACAAAGTTATCGACAAAAAAGATATGCCAGTTAATGGCCATTTACTTTTTACATTGCCCTACAAACCTGGTACTTTATTGGCAAAAGGATATAATAATGGAAAACTGGCTCTAACTCAAAAGGTTGAAACTACCGGCAACGCATCGCAAATACAATTAATACCTGACAAACAAACGCTTGCTGCCGCCAAAACCGACGTAGCAGTTATAACCGTACAAACTGTTGATAAAAAAAACAGGATTGTGCCTACTGCTAACAATAATATTATTTTTGATATTGAAGGCCCCGCGCAAATTATCGGGGTTGGTAACGGCGACCCGTCGAGCCACGCTCCCGAACGTTTTTTTGAAACTATTGTTACCCCTAAAATTGATAACCTTATTGAACTACCTGTTAATAATTTAGATACCTGCCCACAGGTTTTTGGCCTTATCGACAAAAGTAACTGGAAACCTGCATTTAAACAAAATGTTGACTGGAACCAATACATTGACACGCTTATTGTTGTACGCGGCACTTTTAGTATCGACAGCTTAACAACCGATATTATAGTTAACCTGTTTACCAAAAGCATTGTTCATAACCAATCGGTTTACGTTAACGGCCACACAATTGCAAAAAATATTGAACGCGATGCTCCGGGGCAATCGTTCAGGCTCGATAAAAATATATTAAAACAAGGCCAAAATATTTTTGCTGTTACCGGACAAAGGTTTCGTAAAACCCATAAATGGGACGAACCCAACACCGACCCCGGGTCGGTTCAAATTATTTACAAAGCCAAACCGTATAATCGCCATTTATTTAATGGTTTTGCACAGGTTATTGTACAAACTAACGGACAAAAAGGCGATATTAAAATAACTGCTAAAGCCAATGGCCTTTTAAATGGAACATTGGTAATTAAAGCCGAGTAATGTAAACAATTAATTATGCAAAAAACAGGCTTTAGCTATAAGCTAAAGCCTGTTTTTGTGTTTTACAAAATCTAAATCGATTGAGCGAATCGCTCAATTATGGTCTTAATCCCTTACACAACGAACTGAAAAGCCAACCTCCTTACCGTAGCTGTAACCGCCCAGTCCGTCGTCCATGTAATCCAGGTCCCGGCCGCCGGCACCACCCGGAAGGGCTGTAAAAGTAACCGCTCTATTTGTTGCACCGGCATTTTCAGCCCGTGAAATCTTTTATAGCTAACACCAACCTGTTTAGTATATTGCAGGTATTTACAATGCCAGCGGGCTACCGGATTTAAAATGCTCGCTCGTATGAACCATAGCACACACACGATTCTGGCGGAAAACTTTTTATTTTTGGCTTTTTTGCCATCCGCTTAATTGTTTTGATACATTTTCGACT
>CAZJCR010000349.1:0-2528 GCA_964544385.1 uncultured Bacteroidales bacterium | reverse complement strand
ATTTCCGTAAGGGTCTTCAACCATAAGGTTATCGGTAATTTGAACTTTGGTGATTTTTTAAAGCAAAAGTATAAAAACTTTTGGTGTAAACGGGGTTTTGTTTGGGGGTTCGATAATCTTGTAATTATTGGTGCTTATTAAGGGACTTTAAAACTAAGCAAGCTTATTTACTATAAATTCTAACTACAAAATAAATTGGTAGTAGCGGCGATAAAAACACATCAATTTGCCTGAATATTAACAAATAAATTTACAAAACCTTGCCATTATTAAACATATAAGCTAAATTTGTGTTTATAATTTTAACAATAAGTAAAATGAAGGGTATTTCGGAAAACCTTAAAAGGATAAGAACTCAAAAAGGGATTTCACAGGAAGAACTCTCGAAAAAAATAAGTATTCATCCTGTTCAGTTTTCGCGTTACGAGCGGGCTCAGTCTGTTCCTTCAATTGATGTAGTACAAAAAATTGCTGATGCATTGGAAGTTACCATTGATGAACTTGTATATGGCACCCAAAATAATAAAGCCGAACAAAATATTAAAGATAGGGAACTGTTAAGCATGTTTAATAAAATTCAATTACTAAATGATAAACAAAAGGAAACGGTTAAAGATTTCCTTTCGGCGTATATACTGAAAATTGATTTAAAAGAAAAACTAATTGTTTAATATTATGCAAACATTATTGGTAGAAGTAAAAGACAATACCGGGTTAAGGATTTTACAGGAGCTGGAGCAAGCCCATATAATCAGGTTGATACAATCAGCCCAAGAGAAAACCCCACAAAAGCTTTCTAAAAGGCTAAGGGGTGCTTTCTCTGAAGAAACCACACAACAAATGAAATCTGAACTTGAACAAATGCGCAGCGAATGGCAACAAAGGGATATTTAATTGACACCAACGCGGCCATTGACTATCTTGGCGAAGCTATTCCGCAAAACGGACTTGCTTTTATTGACAATATTATTGACAAGGAATACAGTATCTCAGTTATCAACCGTATTGAACTGTACTCATACAGCAAGCTCACCGAAAAAGACATGGAAACGCTTGATATTTTTACCGGTCAGGCTTCGGTTTTAAATATAAACGATGATATTATTGAGCAAACTATCGAACTCCGGAAAACGTATAAAATCAAGCTACCAGATGCCATTATTGCTGCTACCGCAATAGTTTACGGACTTACATTAATTAGCCGTAATGTAAAAGATTTTAAAAACATTACTATCATGACAGTTATTGATCCTTACAGTTTGTAATAATATGATGAATTTCTTATCTCGACTTTTTTTAAGCCGAATTGTAGCGATAACAAGTTAAAGACCTTACTTTCGCTTATTATATCTTGAATGAAGCTTTTCTTGAATGTAATTTCTCAAACCATCAAAACCACCAAAACGCGTATTTATATGAATCTCATTACGCTTAGAATCAATTACTAAAATTAATGTATCATAGCAAATCAACTTAAAACTATATGTATTATCTAAGTAAGCCTTAAAATCAAAGAACCCTTTTTTGTAATCCACACTAATAATATCTTTAAAAAATATATCAATTGAACTATTCCAAAATACAAAATAACGAATAACAAATCTATCATCGTATATCTCAACTCTGCAGGCATACCTATTCGTCAAAAAAAAAGTTATACCAATGACGACAAGCAGAATCATCATTACATCTATTGAAAAACCATCCCTAACTAATACTAACACAGCAAATACAACAGAAAATAATCCCCATACATATAGTATTAATGGAAGCTTATATGATTTCATTATTTTATTCTCCATACATGTCAATTTCATTTACAGTGTGCACAAAAGCGCGTATTGTAGCCTCTTCTATACGTTCATCGGTAACCTCCCCTGGCTCAATATCATACGTCAATAGTGTAAACCAGAGAGTTGCTGTACCAATTCTGTCCATTATTTTTCCAATAACACTTAATGTTGTGCCTGTGAATTTTGTCAAATTAGATAATTGTACTGTTTTTAAGGCTTGACTCATATTCGTAGATGTTGTAACTCTGCTTTTCAATAACTCATAAGAAATCTTGCTAATTGAAGCTTTATAAATAACATCACCAAATTTCTGAGTAGCTACGCTGCTGACTGCAATAAGAATGGATAAACCTCTTTTAAAATCTCTCCAGTTATATCTAGTGAAATCTCAATACAATCTATACCAAATTCATTATCAGGCACAAAAATACAAGTTCTATAGTCATAGGGGTCTACATAAATATACTTTCTTATCGTAGCTTTTATTAATGCTGTCTCATTCATTGGTCTTTCCCCTGTAAGCGAAGCATTCTCATTCACACTAATGACTGATTTGTTAATCAGATTATAAAAAATTTCAATGTACTTTTCTTTTTGAGCAATCGCTTCCATGTTAACTTCAAAATTTTGATATTCCCCCTCCTCCTCGTCTTGCAACCACCCCACCATACTTTCGGGGTTATGAATCAAGTCCCATTGGTATTTCTGTAGCTTGTTGTCGGTGGGGTTTGGGGT
>CAZJCR010000348.1:0-2532 GCA_964544385.1 uncultured Bacteroidales bacterium | reverse complement strand
CTTCAATTGTAGATGGAAAACTTATTAATCATAAAATGATTACATCTATCGATAGAAAAGGACATAGAGCTATTTCAATAGTCGAATTTGAAGTAGGAGGAAAAGTATACTTAGCTGAAATGGATAGGCTTAAAGTGGCTGTAGGAATTACATTACAAGTTAAATACAATAATGAGGATCCTGAATGGCATAGAGTTATTGTTCCCGACAGCTTAAAGCTATATCAATGTGCAGCTGCATATCATAATGAAGAACTGTTTTATACATGGCCACCTACAAAACCTGATGGTATAAGGATAATGAAAGTTGAAAACATCAGGGAAGGGCCGTACTAAAATATGAAAACTTTTGTAATTATATTACTGTATACGTTTTTTAATACCACTGTTATTGCTGGTTTGCAATCCGTACTGTAACCATGTAAGAGTAAACAGAGATAATGAGACAAACCCCCGCCCTTCCGGGGCTTTTTTATAGCATTGAGCGAACCGCTCAATTTGGGTTATAATCCCAAAAACTTATTACAGGTAAAGTTTTCAATATTTTTTTTAACATTTGAACAAAAAACAACTATGCAGTTTTGGTACAGTTTAATGTTTAATAACGATGGTACATTAAAAAATTAATTACTATGCAAAAACTAATACATAAAAAACTGTTAGTAATAATAATAAGTATACTAACAGTAACTATAAGCATTGCGCAAACAAACATGCCAAGGTCAATACAAATAAACGACAGTTTATATTTCGACCAAACCGAAGTTGATGTAGCATCATGGTTGTCGTTTTATAGTTGGGTTTTGATAAACAAGGGCAAACAAGCAGCTCGGGGAATTTTACCCGACAGTACAGCCGTCGAACCTGCTTTATGGGCTTACATAATCAGTCAAACAACTAATTATGTGTCATTAACAGGTATTTATACCGGTATGCCCATAGGTTATTTTAATGCACAATGTCAGGGTTGTGAAATGTTTGGCACACGACTGCCTAAAAACCCTAAACTATGCGCAATGTTAAGTTTACCGGTTACAGGCATATCGTATCAACAAGCTGTTATGTTTTGCCAGTGGCGTACAAAAATAAGCCAGCCCGGTAATTATATTTACAGGCTGCCAACCACTGCCGAGTGGGAGTTACTGGCATCAAAAAACCTTACAACAAACAGTGATGGAAAACCTGTAATCGACAGTATTGACAAAAAGCATCGTTCGGTATTTAATTATAATAACATTACGAGCGGGGAAAATAATTATTGTGCCAAAGGGATAGCCGGCATTACAATGTTTCCGCCACATAAATCGGGGGCTTACGAGGTGTTTGGCAACGTGTCGGAAATGACAGCCGAAAAAGGTATAGCCAAAGGGGGCAATTTTACAATTTACGCCAGCCAGTGCAATGTAAAAAGTGAACAAACATATAGCACCCCGCAACCGTGGCTTGGCATACGTTGTGTGGCAGTAAAAACCGTCGGTACAGGTATGGTGCACAAAACATGGCTCGATAATTTTAATGATGTAATAAATGATAATTACGATACCAGTACAACAATATTTATCGACAACCGCGATGGTAAAACTTATCCAACAGTTTTAATTGGTGACCAAACCTGGTTAGCTAAAAACTTAGCCTATAAACCCGATAGTGGAAAATATTGGGCATGGAATAATGAAGAAAGATATGTGACCCAATATGGTTATTTATATACTTGGGAAACAGCAAATAATGTTTGCCCTACTGGTTGGCATTTGCCTGGTAAAGATGAATTTGAAATTTTGTTAAATTTTTTAGGCAAAGGTGATTTAGAAACAGCTACTCAAAAATTATTGGTTAGTGGTAATTCAGGTTTTGCTATCGGTGAATTTTGGTATAAGACTAAGTAATAGAAATTTCTCAGATGATTGTATTGCATTTTGGTCATCAACAGAACGTAATAAAAGCAATGCCTGGACAATTGAATATAACATAATATCACCTGTTTTTGATTTTAATGGTAATGTTTATAAGAATTATGGTTTGCCCATTCGCTGTGTTAAAGACATTGAATAACTATTAAATAATAATGCGAATTAAGAGTTAAAAATAAGTCCAATAAAAGCGGCCGCTAATTTACCAAAAACATGGATTAACAAACCTTTGGTAGATCTGACTGTAGACGCTCTTTGAATGTTTGTTTTTTCGTTTAGCCAGTTAAAGAAAGCCTCTATGGGTTGTCTAATGATAGAAACAGCTTTGGAAAATAAGTCGTTGGCAGCATTGTCAAAAAATTTAATACAATCTGGTTGACCTTTAATTCCTTTAACAGGAGTGAGCATTATAGAACCATCATTTTTTGACATTTCATCAAAGAATTCCTTGTCGTGATATATTTTATCACCATAAAATTGACGGTTTGGTATATTTGCCCAATTTTGTTTAAATACATTCAGGTCATTTTCAGAGGCTTGTGTTACAACAATAGATTCAGGAAAAGGAAGTTTGTTTGAACGCTGATTACCTAATACATGTAATTTGAGACCATAATACCAAA
>CAZJCR010000347.1:0-2542 GCA_964544385.1 uncultured Bacteroidales bacterium | reverse complement strand
CCTTTTCGATATCACCTTTTGTGAGGTTACAAGTATTATTGTAGAACTCTAATATGAATGAAGAAAAGAAAAAAGGCAGGTCTTCAAATTTAAAAAAAATGGCATCCTTATTTAATTGCAGATCATCATTGGGATTGCCTTCAAAACCCAAGTTTTCCAATTCATCAGGAGAAATGTAGGTGATTTTATGATAGGATGAAGGTTTAATATCTAGTTTTTTGAACTCATTCGCTGTGATTTTGTCAATATCCTTTTTACCAATTGATGCCATACATTCATAATCCATGTTTTCGACATAGTTATCGATATATATTTTCAAATCCTTCAGGGCTTTTAATATGGCTATGGTTAATTTATCATCCATTTTTTAATTAATTACCTAATTCCAATTGGTTTTTAACTAATTTATAATAGGCTCCTCGTTTTTTGGTAAGTTCGTTATGATTACCCTGCTCTACAATTTTACCTTTATCGAGTACAATTATTTGATCGGCGTTTTTAACTGTACTTAACCTGTGTGCAACAACAATAACAGTACGGCCTTTAAAAAATGCATTAAGGTTTTCCATAATTACCCTTTCGTTATTGGCATCTAA
Source organism: uncultured Bacteroidales bacterium (assembly GCA_964544385.1). GTDB lineage: Bacteria > Bacteroidota > Bacteroidia > Bacteroidales > SZUA-534 > CAZJCR01. The sequence continues at coordinate 1,946 of CAZJCR010000347.1, read as the reverse complement.
GGCATTGGTTGCTTCGTCTAAAAATATATATTCAGGATTTTTGTAAACGGCTCTGGCAATTAACATGCGCTGTTTCTGCCCCTGGCTTGTTCCACTGCCTTCCTGACCAATTTTAGTATTGTAACTTAACGGAAGCGCCTCAATGTAATCCTGAATGTTAGCAACTTTAACTGCATTTAATAGTTTTGTGCGATCAACCTGTTCATCGCTAACAGCAATGTTATTGGCAATGGTGTCGGAAAAAATGAAACCATCTTGCATTACCACGCCACATTTGTCACGCCACATGCGCTGGCTATAATTATCAAGTGTTGAATTACCAATTTTAACTTTACCCTGTACCGGAGGATAAAAACCCAGTAATAACTTTATTAAGGTTGTTTTGCCACTGCCACTTGCCCCAACAATGGCTGTAACTTTGTTTTGAGGAATGTGCAAGTTAATATCATCGAGAACTTTTGGTGAATGTGGCCCCTCGTATTGATACATGAGGTTTTCAATAACAATGTCTTTTTGTTCAGGAAGTTCACTTAATTTTTGATCATTCAGATTTTCTTCATCATCGCGTTCGTGAATTTCACCCAAACGCTCCATACTTATTTTTGCATCCTGTGTGCTTTGCATAAAGTTTATCATCTGGGCAATGGGGCTATTAAGTTGCCCGGTAATATATTGAATAGCCATCATCATACCCAAAGTCATATCACCTTTAATTACATAAGTGGCTGCAAATATGGTAATAAGAATATTCTTCCCCTCGTTGAAAAATACAGAACCCGCTTGTTGGTACTGGCTTAGCGCTAATCCTTTTATACTTATTTTGAATAAGCGGGCTTGAATACGTTCCCATTCCCAACGTTTTTGTTTCTCACAATTATTTAGTTTAATTTCCTGCATTCCGGTAATTAACTGGAACAGGTTGCTTTGGTTATCGGCTGCCTGTTGGAAACGTTTAAAGTCGAGCTCACGACGCTTTTTCATAAACAACAAAATCCAGGCAACATATAACACTGTACCGATCATGAAAATTGCAAAAATATTCCAACTATAATAGGCCAACACCCCTCCGAAAATAATCAGGTTTACAAATGAAAACAGAATATTTAAGGTTTCTGAGGTTAAAAACTCTTCAATACGACGATGATCGCCAATCCGTTGCATCAAGTCTCCAATCATTTTAGTGTCAAAAAAACCAATGGGAAGTTTCATCAGTTTCATTAAAAAGTCAGAAATGAGGGAAATATTTATGCGTGTGCTAATATGTAAGAGTATCCAACCCCTTATAAAATCTGTTGCCATGCGTGCCACAAACAAAACCATTTGGGCAGCCAATACCAAATAAACAAAATTCAGGTTTTGAGTATTGATACCCACATCAACCACACTTTGGGTAAGAAATGGAAATATTAATTGAAGTAAACTTCCCAATAGCATTCCCAAAGCTAATTGAACTAAGAATTTTTTATGAGGTTTTAGGTAATTAAGTAAAAAGGAAAATGAGGTACGCTTTTGTTTTTCTCCTTCCATTTCGTAAAACAAGGGAGTGGGTTCAAGAAGTAAGGCAACTCCAACATTATCATTATCATGTTTTGTTGTTGCCCAATATTTTTCAAACTCTGGGTATGAATAAGTGATTAGGCCATGACCCGGATCAGCTATATAAACATTACTTTTTGTGATTTTATATACTACAACAAAGTGATTTTGCTTCCAATGAGCAATAAAAGGAGTTGGGTCTTCATCTTTCATTTTTTGAAGCGATGCTTTTACCCCCATCGTACGAAAACCAATTGCTTCGGCAGCATCACTAATACCCAACATACTTACACCTTCACGGGTAATAAAACTTTTGCTGCGCAGTTTTTGTAAGCTGTATTTTCGTCCGTAATGCTCGGCCACCATTTTTAAACAAGTGGGGCCGCAATCCATGGCATCGAGTTGTTTGT
>CAZJCR010000346.1:0-2551 GCA_964544385.1 uncultured Bacteroidales bacterium | reverse complement strand
CAACACTATATAAAGCCTTTGAGTTTGGCCTTAAACTGTTTAATTACATACAAATTTTCATAGTCGCTATTTTTGTTTTTGTTTTCTTTATCCGTAAAACGTTAAAATACAACTTGCGCATAATAATAATACTATCGTTAGTATACATAATGGCAGCAAGTAGTTTGTATTCGTTTGGGTTATATTCGCATGGTACATTGCTTTTTTTATTAGTAACAGTTTTAACTTTTATTTTTTATAGTTATTTGTGGGGTATAATTATACTTTTTAGTGCTCTAATTTATCAAAGTGCTATCGCTTTTTTATATTTAAACAACATTTTAGTTTCATATAATAACCCCGTAAACCTTAATATATCGTTATCATCGTGGATATTATCAATAGTTGTATTCACATCGATAACACTAATTGTATCAACTTTTGAACAACGTTTAAATTCACAACTTTTAAAAAACTATAGAAAACTACGCGGAAACCAAAAAGATTTAAAAAAAATAAATATCCAATTACAGCACGAGATAGAATATCGTAAAAACACCGAAGAACTTTTAAAAGAACAATATGCTGAAAGCAACAAATTAAACAACGAGTACAAGTTAATTAACAGCCAATTAGTAAAAGCAAACGCCGAGTTGGAACAAAAAAACCAACAACTATTTGATGCAAACGAAAAGGCAAAAGCAGCCGATAAGTTAAAATCGGCTTTTTTGTCGAATATGAGCCACGAAATACGAACACCTATGAATGCTATTATTGGCTTTTCAACTTTGCTTATTAACAGCGATTTATCGAAAGACGATAGCATGCGTTACATAAACATTATACAAAGTAGTTCAAACAGTTTGTTAAGTCTAATTTCTGACATTGTAACAATGTCGAAAATTGAATCGGGACAGTATACAATTTATCCCGAAAGCATTAACCTTAATAGTTTTATCGACGAAATTAGCGAAAAATATACTGCCGAAACTTTTATCCAAAAAGAGAACAATGTAAAATTCACAGTTAATTACGATATACCTGATATTTGCATTATCGATACCGATAAAGAAAGTATTTGGCAAATAACATCAAAACTAATTGACAATGCCATTAAGTTTACAAACAATGGCGTAATTGATGTTAATTTTTCGATAAATAAACAAAATATATTGTTAATTAATGTGGCCGATACCGGTATTGGTATTTCATCTGACGGCCTAAATCATATTTTCGATACTTTTACACAAATTGATGGCTCAGATACCCGTAAATATGGTGGGGTAGGTTTAGGGTTAAGTATTACCAATGGTTTAGTAAATCTTTTAAACGGAACAATAAATATTACATCGCAACCAGGTTTGGGAACTAACGTTAAGGTTATGATACCGGTGGCCGGTGGCTATAACAATAATAATATCGATAGTTTAAATTTAAAAGGAAAAACAATTTTGGTGGTTGGAAAAATTGTTTGGGACAACAGTATTTTTAACCATGTATTGCTCGAATCGGGGGCAACTATAATTTTTACCGAAAATGGTTATAAGGCTATTAATGTATTTAACGATAATATTGACATTAACCTTGTAATTATTGACAATAACATAGATAATAACTCCACAATTAAAATTACCGAAAAGATAAAACAATTAAATAATAATACTAAAATAATATTGTTTAATAATAGCCCCGATAAACAACTCGATAATAATAATTTATTTTCTGCAATTATTAACGAGCCACTTGATAAACAATTGCTAATTAATGCGATTAAAAAAATTATACCTAAGTTGAGCGGTTTGAGCTAAGCGAACAAATGCTTTATTTAGGTATAATTTGGGTTATAGTAGTGTTTTAAGCTGCTCCCTTATTATACAAGGGGCAGCTTAAAACAAAAAATTACCAGTTTAATATATCTTCAAAAACAAACTCGGCAGGGTTATTTGTAAATTTTGCAGCATCATTAATATCAGCCCTACTTACAAAGTGCAGGTTTTCAAAAACATCTTTTACAGTTTGGCTTTGCATATTAACTAAACGGGCTTTAATACGCCCATCGGGGCCTTTTAAGTCGTTAAGGAATAGTGGCAAAACTTCGCCATTTGTGTTAACCGATACCATGCAACCAGTAAACCCTTTTTTGTATAAATAATAAGCACCCCGGCCAAGTTGTCCGCAATAGCTTAAATCGTAACCAATTGGTTTGCAGCAGCGCAACGAGTATCCCAACTCAACCGGACGGGTACGCACATTAAGCCCAATTTGCTTAATTTTTTGCATAACCAACTGGTTAAAAATGTGAGCCTTACTTACTTGGTTAAGCTCGGGATGCCCATGTTCGTCGTACATAAAATTAATACCAGTATTCTTAATTTGTTCATCGCTTAAAAAATGAAAAACCCCCTCGCTTATCATTGCAACACCGTAGTTTATACCTAAAATTTTTCTCTTAATAATCGACGAAATAACAAGGTTAACAATCTTATCAACTGAAATGTCGGTTTTATTAAACATTTCGGGGATAATAATCATAGGATAATTGCATCCGGCACCAATACCAAAGGCTAAATGC
>CAZJCR010000345.1:0-2552 GCA_964544385.1 uncultured Bacteroidales bacterium | reverse complement strand
TTCATTTTACTTTAAATGCTCAAAATAGGTATTAGCTACTAAACTTTTTGCTATAATACTTGCGTTGTTTTAAACAATAAATAGCTGTTTTATCTCAGAAATTTAGTTGATATATATAGTAAAATAATATAGCACCAAAAAATATCGAGTTTTGACAAATTATGTTAAAAAGGTGCAAAGTATCATTGTAAGTTGCAGATAATCAAGTCAGTTATCAAAATTGATAGTGTACAATATTATCTAATATCCAAAACTTAATATCTGTATTTTAAAAAAATACTACTCTATAAACTATAGTTTTACCATTATTAAAATACTTAAAAGCTACGTGTGTGATATAATAAATAAAATTTAAACTAAACTAAATTTAAAAGGGTGTTTTAATATAAAAAGGTATATAAATGTTAAAATGTAATTAAAGCAAAATAAATATTACATAAAGTAATAGTGGTTTGCATTTTAATTAGCCGTTGATAATCAGATTATTAATTGGGTTTAGTATTATATGCCAAAAAATTTAAAAAGCGATAAATGAAAAACAATTTCAACAGTAATAATTATAAACTAAAATCAAAAAAAGTAATGTTATGAAAAAATGTTTACTAGTTTTTGTATTGCTTCTGACAGGTGCATCATTTGCATTTAGTCAGAATTTTAAAATTCAGGGAAGGGTATTTGCATTACCCGATAAAGATCCGCTTCCAGGTGCAAACGTTGTAGTAAAAGGTACAACCACCGGTACAATTACCGATAGTGATGGTAACTACACAATTGAAGTACCAACCGCCGATGCTATTTTAGTATTTTCGTTTATTGGTTACGAAAGTTACGAAGAGGCTGTTGGTGGGCGTACAACCATCGACGTTAGTATATCGCCCGATGTGGTTAGCTTAAGCGACGTTGTTGTAGTTGGTTATGGTACAATGAAAAAGAGCGACCTTACAGGGGCAGTAGCCCAGGTTGCCGAGGCTGACTTGAGAAACCGTGCTACATCAGATGCTGCTGTTGCACTTCAGGGTAAGGCTGCCGGCGTTCAGGTGTTCTCAAATTCGGGAGCTCCGGGTAAGGGTGCCGATATACGAATTCGTGGTGTGTCGTCCAACTCTGATAAAACTGGCCCATTGTTTATTGTTGACGGTTTGAAAGTTGATAATATTCAATACTTAGACCCCGAGATGATTCAATCGATGGAAATATTGAAAGACGGTGCTTCGGCAGGTAATGGTGTTGTGCTTATTACAACCAAGAGTGGTTCAAAATCGAAAGATGGGGTAGTGTTTTACAATGCTCAGATGCAACTTAGCAGCCTTGCCCGTAAGTTAGATGTTTTAAATGCTAAAGAGTATATAGCTTTTGGTAAGGAACAAGGGTTTTTAACCGACGAGAGATTAGACAATGCTGGTTATGATGGTGCTGACATTAATTGGGCCGACGAAGTATTTGAACCAACATGGAACACACGTCAAACTATTGGTTTCCAAGGTGGTAACGATAAAGGCTCATACTTTACGGCATTAAACCATGTTAATAACAATGGTATATTTGTTGGTAACAAAGATGTTTACAAAAGGCTTTCGCTACAAATAAATGGCGATTATAAAATTAAACCATGGCTTACCGTAGGTACCAATAATTCATTCGAAAAATGGCACACCGAGTCAGTTTCGCAACAAAGTGATAACGGTTCGGCTCTTTTAGCAGCAGTTACATCGGATCCATTGTTTGGTCCATTGTGCGAAAATGATGAGGATTTAACACCAAGACAGCGACAAGCTATATTAGACGGTATTGCCATAATTAGAAACGAAGATGGCACACCCTACCGACTATCTCCAATTAGCGGTGAAACACAATCGTCTAACCCATTTATTAAGAGAGACGCTGTTGAAGGTTATAACGAGGGTATTAATGTTCGTGGCCTTTCGTACTTAAACTTTAACCCAATTAACGGATTAATTTACACATCTCGTTTTGGTTATCGTATTAGTCAACACAATAAACACAACTATGAGTTCCCGTTCGAGGCTAACGAGTTTGTGCGCAGGACTACCTATTTGTTAGAGGCTGAGGCTAACGTATCATATTATTATCAGTGGGAAAACTTTGTTAACTATAATACAACAATTGGCGATAAACACGACATTGGCGCAATGGCTGGTATGTCATGGGAAGCTTATCACTCTGATAATATTACCTTATCGTGCGAGGGTGATGATATTTTAAAAGGTTACGAACCTAACTTTCGTTATGCATCTTACCTGTTAGACGATGTTCAAAAGAAAGTAACCAACGCGCCAAGCGATTCAAGAAACCTTTCGTATTTTGGTCGTTTTACATATAGCTACGACAAACGTTATAGTTTACAGGCAAATTTCCGTGCCGATGCATTTGACTCATCAAAACTTCCAAAAGATACTCGTTGGGGTTATTTCCCATCATTCTCAGCCGGTTGGACAGTTAGCAACGAATCATTCATAAAAGACAATATCAATGAAAGTATTCTTTCATATTTGAAACTTCGTGCATCATGGGGACGCAACGGTAACATCAGC
>CAZJCR010000344.1:870-2616 GCA_964544385.1 uncultured Bacteroidales bacterium | reverse complement strand
CAAAAAATTGAAATGTTAGAAGAGGACGACTTAAAACCACTTATCGATATGAAAGCCCTTAAAGCTTTCCGCGAAGGTGCTTTAAGCCCTAACCACCCTGTAACACGCGGTTTGGCACAAAACCCCGACATCTACTTCCAGTCGCGCGAGGCTGCAAATAAATTTTACGATGCTGTGCCCGACATGGTAGCCAACTACATGGCCGAGATTACAAAAATTACCGGCCGCGAGTATAAACCATTCATGTATTATGGTGCCCCCGATGCCGAAAACGTTATTATTGCAATTGGCTCAATTACCGAAACTATCCGCGAGGTTGTTGAACACCTTAACGCTAAAGGCGAAAAAGTTGGCGTATTAGCTGTTCATTTATACCGCCCGTTCTCGGCAAAACATTTTATGGCTGTTATGCCAAAATCGGTTAAACGTATTGCTGTTTTAGACCGCACCAAAGAACCCGGAGCAAACGGCGAACCATTATACCTTGATGTTAAAGACCTTTATTACGGACAACCAAATGCACCAATTATTGTTGGCGGGCGTTACGGCTTATCGTCGAAAGACACTACACCAGCAATGATATTAAGCGTTTATGATAACCTTAAAATGGCCGAACCTAAAAACCGCTTTACTTTAGGAATTGTTGACGATGTTACATTTACATCGCTGCCATTGTTGCCCGAGGTTAGCCTGTCGAACGACGGCCGTTTCGAAGCTAAATTTTACGGTTTAGGTTCAGACGGTACAGTAGGCGCAAACAAAAACTCAATCAAAATTATTGGCGACACTACCAATAAATATTGCCAGGCTTATTTTGCTTACGATTCAAAAAAATCGGGTGGTTTTACAGCATCGCACCTACGCTTTGGCGATAAAAAAATTATGAGCCCATACTTAGTTACAACTCCCGACTTTGTTGCCTGCCACGTACCTGCTTATTTAGGCAAATACGACATGCTAAAAGGTCTAAAACAAGGTGGTACATTTTTACTTAATGCCATTTGGGACGCTGAAGAAATTAAAAAAATGCTGCCCGATTCGGTAAAAAAATATCTTGCAGTTAACAAAATCAACTTTTACATTATTAATGCAACTGCAATTGCCGAAGAAATTGGTTTGGGCAACCGTACAAATACAATTATGCAGGCTGCTTTCTTTAAAATTGCCAACGTTATACCTTACGACCTTGCTGTTACCCAAATGAAAAAAATGATTGAAAAATCGTTTGGCAAAAAAGGCGAAAAGGTTGTAAAAATGAATTATGCAGCCGTTGATGCCGGCAGTAACGTTACTAAAGTTGAAGTTCCTACCGAGTGGGCAAACTTAAATGTTAAGGCTGTAGCCGAAGACAATAGCAATATGCCAGAATTTGTACGTAAAGTTGTACAACCAATTAACAACCTTGCCGGCGACGACCTTCCGGTATCGGCTTTTGCCGGACGCGAAGACGGTACTTTCCCGGCTGGTACATCGCAATACGAAAAACGCGGTATTGCTGTTAATGTACCCGAGTGGCAACCCGACAACTGTATTCAATGTAACCAATGTGCCTACGTTTGCCCACACGCTGCAATTCGTCCGTTCTTGCTCGACGAAAAAGAACTTGCCGCAGCACCTGCTGGTACAACAACTATTAAAGCCAATGGTAAAGGTTACGAGGGGCTTGGTTTCCGTATACAAGTTTCAACATTAGACTGTACCGGTTGCGGCAACTGCGCCGACGTTTGCCCTGCAAAAACCAAAGCT
>CAZJCR010000344.1:0-860 GCA_964544385.1 uncultured Bacteroidales bacterium | reverse complement strand
TGAAGTAAGACAGGCAACTCCTTCAAAAATGTTTAATGGTTTGAACTATCGCATTCAGGTAAGTGTACTCGACTGTACCGGATGTGACAACTGTGTTGATGTTTGTCCCTCAAAAACCAAAGCTTTGGTTATGCAGCCGCTTGCATCGCAAAGCGACCAAATTGAACGCTGGGACTATATATCGGCTAAAGTGTCGATAAAAGAAATTACCCCACGCGAAACTAACGTTAAATCATCGCAATTTGTACAGCCATTGTTCGAGTTCTCGGGTGCTTGCGCAGGTTGTGGCGAAACCCCTTACGTTAAAACTATTACCCAGTTATTTGGCGAACGTATGATGGTGGCCAATGCTACCGGTTGCTCGTCAATTTATGGTGGTTCGGCACCATCGACACCATATTGTGAAAGCAAAAACGGTAAAGGTGTAGCTTGGGCTAACTCGTTGTTCGAAGACAATGCCGAGTTTGGTTTAGGTATGGCAATTTCGGCCAAAAAATTACAAGAACGTGCTGCACGTTTGGCTAACCAAAATGCTGCAGCATTTAAAACCGATACCAACGAAGCACTTAATGCATGGATTGAGGCACGCCGACAAGGTGCAAACTCGGTTGTACTTGCCGAAAAAGCTGTTGCTGCACTTGAAAAAGAAAACAACGATGCAGCTAAAGAAATACTTAATCTTAAAGACTGGATGCCTAAACGCAGCAACTGGATATTTGGCGGCGACGGCTGGGCTTACGATATTGGTTACGGTGGTTTAGACCACGTGCTTGCATCGGGCGAAGATGTTAACGTTTTGGTACTCGATACCGAAGTGTACTCGAATACCGGCGGACAATCGTCGAAATCGACACCGGTGG
>CAZJCR010000343.1:0-2667 GCA_964544385.1 uncultured Bacteroidales bacterium | reverse complement strand
TTGATTCATTTCATCACTCCTGATTCGTACGTTTTCATAGCTCTACCATAAAATGATTATTAACGAACTTTCTCATCACGTATCGAGATATAACACAACACCACCTAGCGACAGCTTTGTCGTTAGGTGGTGTTGCTTTGGCGGAGGACATGGGACTCGAACCCACGGGGCTGTTACGCCTTACCTGATTTCCAATCAGGCTCCTTAGCCACTCGGTCAATCCTCCATGGTAAGTATAATAAATACTCTTTTCAGTTTATGTGCTGGACAATCTCCTGCTCAGCTCGATTATCTTAACATATTACATTTCCAATTGCAATATCGCTGTTTTTTTTAACAGCGGCCACAATTGATGTTACTAACTCGGGCAGCGAAGTGCCGGCTGCAACAAGAGTAAGGCCAATAATTTTTTCGCTTACGCCTAAAAGGTTTGCTATTTTAACACTATTGGTTACAACAAGGTGCCCACCAGCAATAAGGCCGGCTAAACCAATTATTATTAACCCCCATATTTGTATAACAGGTTTTGTGTTTTGGCAACTAAGTTGTGTATTATCGTTCTTTAGCCCGGTAAACACGTAATATAAAAACAAGACAAATAATATTAACATAAATAACGCATCGAACCTGCCAAGCAAAGAATTACCGGCAAAATTAAAATCGTTAATAAATAACAATAATACAATTGTAACAAATAACGATATTGGTATCTCGCGCCAAGCTGTTGACGATTGTACTTTTATTGGCACAATAATAGCAGCTAAACCAAGTATTATAAATAAATTAAAATTATTGCTCCCTAAAATATTACCAAGCACTATGTCGTGGTAGCCGTTTACCGATGCAATAATATTTACAACCAATTCGGGCGCCGATGTTCCAAAAGCCACAATTGTAAGGCCAATGGCCAGATCCGAAACTTTGTAGCGTTTTGCAAGAGCCGATGCACCATTAACAAGCCAGTTTGCCCCAAATATTAGCGACAAAAAACCGACAATAACTAAAATTAACGATAGTAGCATTTTTTGTGATGTTTAAATTTATTGTTAGTAAGTAATTGTAAATAACTAAAACATTATTGATAACGTATGTTATATACTAAAACCACAACTATTGCCTAATTTGAGCAGTTGGAACCAAGTGAACAAGTACTTTACTTAGGATTAACCCCCATTTAGTCTTTGTAAGCCTATATCTTTAGCGCTAACCACTCAATTTGGGTATTACTTTTTCGGTATGTATTACATATTTTTTTGTGTTTTTAATTAACTTGTTTAGGGTAAATAAACAAAAACTAAAATGTTACTAAAAATTATATTAATCTAATTGTTTGTTATCTAAATCAATTTTATCGATAAGGTTGTATTTTGCCTGCCGGGTTTTCCAACGTTCGCGGGCAAATTTTTGCATGTCGGTTATAGTATCTTTTTCGTCAACAATTTCGAGCCCTAACAATGTTTCAATCACGTCTTCCATTGTAACAATACCATCAACACCACCATATTCATCAACAATAAGTGCAATATGTTCTTTTTTTTGCAACAGTTTTTCCCATAAAGCAAACAAAACCATCGAGTTTGGAAAAACCATAATATCGCGCTTAATATCTTTTAGTTTAAGATTATGTTTGTCTTCGGCCAAATTTTCGAAAACCTGTTGCCTAAAAACATATCCGGTAATATTTTCGTCGTTATCGGTATATACTGGTATGCGCGAAAATTTTAGATAGTTTTTGTTTATTAAAAAATCTTGTAACGATATATTTTCGTCGGCAACAGCCAAAACAACACGAGGTGTTAATATTTCGGTAACTTTTATGTTTTTAAGTTTCAGTATGTTTTGAATAATCTTATTCTCTTTTTCCGAAAAAAGTCCCTCATCGGTTCCAATACTTGCCAAAGCTGCAATCTCTTCGCGGCTGGTAGAACTCTCGTTTTTTTTGTGCGATATTATACGTGTAATAAATGCCGATATTATAACTAAAGGATATGTAATTACTATCATTGCTTTAATTACGTAAAACGCTATTTTCGATAAATTTCGCCAGTACCTTGCCCCTATTGTTTTTGGTATTATCTCGGTTAACACTAATATTAATATTGTTAATATTGCCGATACTATACCAAACGAATCCTGACCAAAAACTTTAACTGCCTGCGCACCAACACCTGCTGCACCAATAGTATGAGCAACTGTATTGAGCGATAATATTGCCGATAATGGTTTGTCAATATTTTTTTTAATTTCGATAAATTGCTGAGCCCACTTGTTATTATTATCGAGTTTTACCAATAAAAACGATTGTGGTGTTGACAATAATACCGATTCCATTATTGAACATAAGAAAGAAACTACAAGGGCTAAAAACAAATATAATAGTAACGTTATCATTTTTTTTGCCACAAATTTATAATATTGGTGGCAATATTTTGCTATATACTTAATAACAACTCAAAATTTTCAATTAATTAAATGTTACTGATTTGTAATTAAAACCCAAAATTGAGCTATTTGCTCAATCGATTTAGACCCAAATTGAGCTAATCACTCAATCGATTTAGAGTTTGTAAGTATTTCAGGTCACTTTGCGAGCAAAACACAACAAACTCTATGTGGGGGTTATACCTAAGTAAAGCGTTTGTTTACTTCGTTCAAACCGCTCAACTT
>CAZJCR010000342.1:0-2712 GCA_964544385.1 uncultured Bacteroidales bacterium | reverse complement strand
TGGGCTTTGGAGACAAAAACATTGAGACTGGAGAAATTGATGATACAGTAATTTCAAACAATGGAGACAGTGAGAAAGTATTAGCTACAGTTGTGGCGACTTTATATGCAGTCATTGATAAGCACAAAGAAGCAATGGTATATGCAACTGGAAGTACAAAATCCAGAACTCGATTATACCGAATGGGTATTACAAATTATCTTGATGAAATAAAAGAGGATTTTGAAATCTACGGTGAGCTTGAAAATGGATGGGAAGAATTTCTAAAAGATGTTGAATATGAAGCATTTCTTGTAAAACTAAAAGATAATTAACAATGGGATTAAAAGACATTAATACAAAAAAGAAACCCGTTGTGTTGGTTGATAAGTCTCTAGACTTTTTTAACGATAAAGTTCTATTTCCAAAAAAATTGGAAAAAGCGAATGAAATGTTGAAAAAAGTTGGACTTCCAAAGCTTGATAAAAAAGCACTATAGCCAATACACAATATAGCAAATGGCGGGGAAAGTAGTAAATTTGTACATTGTAGCCCGCTCCGGGCTTTTGTCTCGAGGGATAGGAACGCACTCCGCAAACCGCCACTTGCCATATTGTCGACCGTTATGTTTACCGTAAATTAACCGCGCTTTACCGATAATTAAAGGTAATTTAGCGTTTTTATAAACTTATTGACAACATATTTAATTGCAAAATTGTGCAATAAATTATATTTTCACCGTTTCAAAATACAGTATTGTAATTATTCGATATTAAAAAATATTATTATGCAAAACAAACTACGTGAGCTTACCGATAAAATTTATAACGAGGGGGTACAAAAAGCAAATATTGAGGCCGAAAATATATTGGCAAATGCTAAAACTAATGCCGATAAAATTATAAACGATGCCAAAAAAAATGCCGATGAAATTATTTTGGCTGCCCAAAAAAGTGCAAACGAAATTAAACAAAATGCTGAAAACGAGATAAAATTATCATCGGTTCAGGCATTAGGAGCGTTAAAACAACAAATTACAAACTTACTTATTCTTAATGTTGTTAAACCACCAGTAACCGACGTTTTTAACGATAAAGACTTTTTACAAGCACTTATTATACAGGTTGTTAAATCATGGTTCGAAACAGGTAACAGCGGAATGGTTATTACTTTGCCACAATCGGGTCAAAACAAACTCGATTTGGCTATACAAAACAGTTTAGCAAACGAACTTAATAACGGGTTAGTTGTCGAGTTTAGCAAAAACCTTAACACGGGGTTTAAAATTTCGCCGGCCGACAAAAGCTACGAAATTAGTTTTACCGATGCTGATTTTGTTAATTTTTTTAAAGCATACCTTCGCCCTAATACAATTAAACTACTTTTTGGTCAATTATAATGATATTACGCGATTATAACTGTTTAATAGCCGGTTTGCCCGATATTTTTATTGGCGACAATAAAATTCCGGCAACACCTGCCGATTTTCGCAATTACCTTAGCGATGAACTATTGCCCGAACATTATAAACTGGTACAATTGCTTTTTTTACCTTTCGACAATATCAACATTACTAATGCCATTTTTAAAACCGGAAAAACTTTCGATAACCGTGGAAACTACCCTGCATCGGTAATCGAAAAACTTATCGACAAAAAAGAACACGAGAGCGGCGAAATTTTTAACCTGCCAAATTATATCATAAATACCGTTAACAAAACCCTTTTTGCCGACACTCCGGTTACTTTTTTACAAACCGAACTTGAACTTACAATAGGTTATTATAATTTATTGTTGTCAACAAATAATGCCTTTATAAAAAAATACTGCCAATACCAACAACTTGTACGCAATATATTTGTTGCCTTAAACGGCCGTAAACATAATATCGATGTCGATAATAGCTTTATTGGACAAAACGACATTATTAACGCTCTCAAAAAAAACCGTTCGCGCGATTTTGGACTTACAACCGAAGTCGATAATATCGAAAAACTTATACAAATATTCGAAACCCCCGATATTGTTGACCGCGAGATAAAACTCGACAATCTTACCTGGAATTATATCGACGACATTACTTTTTTCAACTATTTCACCATCGAAAAAATTTTAGTTTTTGTTATCAAACTTTTAATAGTTGAACGTTGGTATAATCTTGACGAAGAAAAAGGTAAAGCATTGTTCGACAAAATGCTTAATGATATTGAAAATAGTTATGAATTTCCTGAAGAATTTAAATTGAAGCATGGAAAAAACAAATAAAACCACCGGAAAAGTTGCCGGAATTATTGCAAACCTCGTTATAGTTGAGGTTGACGGGCCGGTAGCCCAAAACGAAATTTGCTTTATACAGCATGGACAAACCGCATTAATGGCCGAAGTTATTAAAATTACCGGTAATGATGCTTATGTACAGGTTTTTGAAAGCACTCGCGGCTTAAAAACTGGTATGCCTGTTACTTTCGAAGGCCATATGCTCGAAGTTACTTTAGGTCCTGGAATTTTGTCAAAAAACTACGACGGGCTTCAAAACGACCTCGACAAAATGCAAGGGATTTTTCTTAAACGAGGCGAATACACATACCCGCTCGATAAAGATAAACTATGGGAGTTTACACCTATTGCAAAAGTTGGCGATGAACTAATTGCCGGCGATTGGCTTGGCGAAGTACCCGAAAATAACATGCCACATAAAATAATGGTTCCATTTAAATTCGAGGGAACATATAA
>CAZJCR010000341.1:0-2715 GCA_964544385.1 uncultured Bacteroidales bacterium | reverse complement strand
GGCCACCGCGCTGTATTTTTTGAACCAAACGAGTATGGCGAAACTTTTGTTGAGGCTTTACTTAAATATGGCAACTCGTTTAAAAACGACCAAAACGCGAACCAAAACACTCTTTTTGGTAATGCCGAACATAAAATTGAAATAGCAAAACCAACAATTCCCATAACAGCCGAATGGGGTCTGCTCGAAACTCTTAACAAAGAAAAAGAACTGGTGGGTATTTACTTGTCGGCTCACCCGCTCGACGAGTATAAAATTGAGCTCGAACATTTTTGTAACACTAAATGTAACGACCTTAACGACCTTACAAACATGAACGGTCGCGAGGTTACAATTGGTGGAATTGTTACCGACGTGCGCTCGTCGCTTACAAAAAAAGGCGACCCTTTTGGCGGTTTTACTATCGAAGATTTCTCGGGCTCGTATAAAGTACTAATGTTTGGTAAAGATTATGTCGACTATAAAAACTTTTGTACAATAGGATACTCCCTTTACGTACGTGGTAAAGTGCAAGAGCGCGCCTGGAGTAAAGGCCCGGTAAAAGAAATTGAGTTTAAAGTTTTGTCGATACAAATGTTAAGCGATGTAAGGCAAAAATTACTTAAAACTATATCGATAAAAATACCTATTACAAATATTGATGCCGTAGTTATTGACGAGCTGCAAACAATTTTTGAAAAAAACAAAGGTAAAACAACACTTAAATTTGTGGTTTACGAACCCGAAAAGCGAATTTGGGTGCAAATGCTATCGCGAAAATACCAGGTTAATGTAACAAACCAATTAATAGAGTACTTTGATATTAACCCTCAATACGAGTATAAGTTAGAGTAAAACCTAAATTGAAAAGTTGCTGTAAAACAAACGTTTTACTTAGGTATTTGTGTATATATTTAAACACTTACAAAGCTTAAACTAATTGAGCAAAACCGCTAAATTTTGGATAAAAAACTTATTTGTTTTGTTTATTTCATTATCGATAAAACCTATACAACTAAATAAAAAATTAAAATTGTGTTGCTGGTTTATCATTGTTTAATTATTTTTGGGACAATACAAACATGTTTTGTAATACATTTATAGAATTTTCGAAACATAAAACAATAAAAAATATGGCTATACATTTAACTGATGCTGACTTTGAAAGCGTTGTATTAAAGTCGGATATACCTGTTGTGGTTGATTTTTGGGCAGAGTGGTGCGGCCCATGTAAAATGATAGGCCCTATTATCGACGAACTGTCGGTTGAGATGGAGGGCAAAGTAAAAATGGTAAAAATTGATGTCGATAATAATACCGAGAGCCCCGTAAATTATGGCATTCGGAATATACCCACTTTACTGTTCTTTAAAAATGGCGAGGTGGTTGACAAACAAGTTGGAGCAATTGCCAAAAATGCCCTTATCGAAAAAATTAACAAACTATTGTAACATTAAATTTATAGTTTGAACGGCCGGTAATAAAAAAAATTACCGGCCGTTTAATATTTTCAGGTATACAATAATTTTAAAATTGCTCAATTTAGGTTCTATCGTATTTTAACTTTAATATTATTTACGGATGAAAAATTTGCACGATGTGTTTAGTGTAGGGCAGTTTGATAACCTCGAGTGGGTTTCGCACCAAGTTGTGGAGGGTTTTATTACCGGAATGCACCGCAGCCCGTACCATGGTTTTTCGGTTGAGTTTGCCGAACACCGGCTTTACAACACCGGCGAATCGACTAAACATATTGACTGGAAACTATATGCCCGTGCCGACAAACTGTTTGTTAAAAAATACGAAGAAGAGACAAATTTACGCTGCATGATAATGATTGACACATCGTCGTCGATGCTTTTTCCCGAGACCGGACAAAAAAGTAATAACAAGCTCAATTTTTCGATTTTTTCGGCAGCAGCCTTAATACACCTGTTACGCAAGCAGCGCGATGCTGTTGGTTTAACATTGTTTAACAATAGCATCGAACTAAAAACCGATGTAAAACTATCGGGCCAACATGCAAAAATGCTTTACTCGCAACTTAGCAGTTTGCTAACAAGCAATAAATCCGATTTTAACAAAACTACTAACATCGACAGCGCTATACACCTTGTTGCCGACACTATACACCCAAGGTCGCTGGTAATTATTTTTACCGATATGTTTGCCAATAGTACCGATAAAATATTTTCGGCAATTGAACATTTACGCTACAACAAGCACGAGGTTATTATTTATCATGTTACCGACAAAAAACTTGAAGAGAGCCTTGCCTATACTAACAGGCCTTTAAAGTTTGTTGATATGGAAACCGGTTCACAGGTTAAAATTAACCCTAACTCAATTCGCGATAATTACAAATTATCGTATAACAGCTTTTTAAACAACATTAGGCTTAAATGTGGCCAATACAAAGTTGAGATGGTTGAAGCCGATATTAATTTAGGTTTTGCCGAGGTTTTAGTGCCATTTTTAGTTAAACGAAAAACAATGTATTAACATTAAAATAGTTACTGTTTAATTTTTTATGTCGGCAATAGTTATATTTTTGCTTTCTCGTTTTTATTAAAGGGTAGTTTTTATATTTTAATATTTTTTGGTTTTAAGCGCGATGTTATTGCTACCCAAATTGAGCGATTCGCTCAATCGGTTTAGATGCAAATTGAGCTAATGGCTCAATCGATTTAGATTTTGTAAGTATTTCACTGTACTCCGTTAGTGAAACACAACAAA
>CAZJCR010000340.1:0-2715 GCA_964544385.1 uncultured Bacteroidales bacterium | reverse complement strand
ATTATACCTAAGTAAAGCGTTTGTTCGCATAGCTCCAACCGCTCAACTTAGGTTAAAATAGAATTAATAAAAAACGGGCTGCTTAAATTATTAGGCAGCCCGTTTTAATATATTTTGCTGTTTAAATAAGCAATAAAAGTTCTTTAATAAGCAATGTCATTTTTGGCTCGGTTTGTTCGGCAACATTTTGTACCTCATTATGAGTTGTTCCCAAAGCGGCATCAACCGGGGTATCGGTATTTGTAATAACCGACATGCCAAAGCATTTAATACCCATGTGGTGAGCCACAATAACCTCGGGTACGGTTGACATTCCTGTAGCATCGGCTCCCCAAATGCGGAACATTTTATATTCGGCAGGCGTTTCGAGTGTAGGGCCCGAGCTGCCAATGTAAACACCCTCGTGCATAGCAATATTATTGGCTTTGCATATTTCTTTAGCTTTAACAATAAGTTCGCGACTGTAAACATTGCTCATGTCGGGGAAACGCGGGCCTAATTCTTCGATATTTTTACCAACTAAAGGGTTAACCGGAAAATGGTTAATATGGTCTTTAATAATCATTATATCGCCCACATTGTATTCGGGGTTCATGCCTCCGGCCGCGTTTGACACGAAAAGGAATTTTACGCCTAAAAATTTCATAACCCTTATAGGCAAAGTAACTTGTTCCATAGTATAACCCTCGTAATAATGAAAGCGGCCTTGCATGGCAACTACATTTTTACAGCCAAGTTTACCAATAATTAATTTTCCTTTGTGGCCTTCGACAGTTGAAACCGGAAACCCTGGTATATCTTTGTATTCAATCACTTTGTCGACCTGAATTTTGTCGGCCAAACCGCCCAAACCACTACCAAGTACAATACCAACCTCGGGTTTGTAGGTAAGCCCGTCGAGTATTAGTTTTGCTGTTGTTTTTAAATATTCTGTCATTATAAATAAGTTTAAATTAGTATAGCCCCGCAATATAAAAATTATTTTAATTTTTTTACCGATGCCGGGGCATGGTATTATTAGCAATTTAGTTTGTTGATAAGCGAGTAACTATTTATACCCAATTATTGCAACGGGGTATTTTTAACGCAACGTACCGATATGGCGTTTGTTTGTTTCTCGTGATACCTAAAGGCTTTTGAAAGGTTTTTGTTAAAGTATTGTTTCCAGGCGTTATCGCCGGCTTTAGTTGACGACCAAAAGCTAACCGATACCTCGAGGTTGTGAAAATTATCGTTATAAAAACCAGCATACGACAAGTTAAGCGATTTTTTAATGTCGGGAATAGTGTTGTCGTAATTCGAAATATTGGTTAAATATTCGGTCCATTCGGTATCGGTTGGAACATGCCAGCCATCGGGGCAAACCCCTTGTGCCGACTCGTTGGTGCTATTTTGCATTGCTGCTGCCCAGGTATATAACTTTCCGTATGCAACATCGTTGCTGTCGGCATTGTTAATGCTAAAGGCTGAAATAGTATCGCCCGAAGGGTAAAGTTCGCTGCGAAGGTTTTCGATCATCCAAATTTTATTTGCAACAACCGCGGTTTTGTAATTATTGCCCTCGTAGTCGATACAAACAGGCCACTCGGGTTGGGTTATAATAATTGTGTCGATAACTACTCGTTTACGCTTGTCGGTAACAGTTACAAAATAATGGCCGGCGGCTAAGTTTGTAAGTTCGGCCCCGGTTTGCCCGTTTGACCATGCATAATTGTACGGGGCTTTACCGCCCATGGCTGTAAGTTTTACTAAGCCATCGTTGCTGTTATAGTCGGTTAAATGGGTAATGTTGGCATCAATAGTAATATCCTTTTTTTTACACGATATAATTGAAATTGCCCACAAAATGATTATAATTATTAAAATACTGCGATACATGGCTTTAGGTTTACTATGTAGTAATAGAATTATTTTTATAAATTACGAAATTAGTAATAAAACAAATGCTTTGTTACTGATAATTATAAAAATATGTAAAATTATTTATACCCCGTTGCTTTTTTTATAAATAGTTGATAAACATAACAAAAATAGCCATGGGCAGATATTGTTAACCTTGAATTAACTTTTTGAATTATATATTTATAAGTACACAACCAGAAAAGTACAAAAGGTTAATAACTTTTTAGTGATTGTTTGTGATTATAAACCATAGTTTGCGGTTTAAAAAAGTTTAAACCATTATCGATAAAACCCAAAGCTAAGGCATATCTGTCGGACTGTGCCCATGCATGTATGTGCGATGGAAATTCGTTTATATATTTATGGTGATATATGAAACCCAGAATTATTATAAAACATAATATAAAGGTATTTTTAAAACAATCTCTCATATGGTAATAAAATATATCATTTAATATTTACCCAAATTGAGCGATTCGCTCAATCGATTTATACTTTGTTAGTATTTCGCTATACTTGGTTAGTGAAACACTACAAACTCTACATCGGGGTTAACCTAAGTAAAGAGTTTGTTAGTATAGCTCCAACGGCTCAACTTACGACTTAATGTGTTTTGTGGCCAAATTAAACAAATTATTTTATCAGTTTGTATAGTATCAGTAATAATATAAATTATGGGGGCTATATTTAAAATGAACCGTCCTAAAAATGGTTGACTTGACTAAACAATATATCCCCCAATATTTTATTACGACATGTTGTAGCCAGTTGTTATTCAATAAGTTTCCATTCAACATTGTTTTTATCAACAAA
>CAZJCR010000339.1:0-2790 GCA_964544385.1 uncultured Bacteroidales bacterium | reverse complement strand
GGTGTGCAGTTGTATGCTTTTTCGTATTGTGCAAGCTTTTTACCAAACTGGTGTTTTATTATAAGGTTGCACTCTAAAAGCATTTCGATAGTGTTGTAAAGAGTGGCTCGGCTAACACGGTAGTTTTTGTTTTTCATGTGTATATACAAAGCCTCAACATTAAAATGGCCGTCGCTTTTATATATCTCTTCTAAAATTGCAAAGCGTTCGGGGGTTTTACGGTATCCGTTGCGTTCAATATGTTTAATAAACTGTTCGCGGAACAATGTATTTTCGGTAGGTTTTTGTGCCTGGTTTTTTTTATTCTGATCCATAGTTTTACTATTTAAACCAAAGCAAAAATAGTAAAATATTTTATTTATGTAGAATTTATCTAAATAAAGATAATTTGATATTAATTTTTAAGATAGTTAAGGGTTGTTTTGCATTTCGTCGCGTTTAACCTGTGTAACGCCTTTAATTTTGCTAATGTTTGCTATAAGGTTATTAAGGTCGTTAACATTGTGTACATAAACATCGATAGTTCCTTCAAAAATGCCGTCGTGGCTTTCAAAATTTAACGATCGCATGTTAACATCGAGTTCTTTTGATATTATGTAAGTTACTTTGTTAACTATGCCAACTTTGTCGATACCGCGAAGTTTTATGCGTCCTAAAAAAGCAAGTATTTTATGGGTTGTCCATTCAACTTTAACCACGTTTTGGCTCTCGCTCGATATTAGCCTTATGGCATTAGGGCACGATGCGTTGTGTATTACCAGTTCGTCTTTTGCCATTTTGTGGCCAATAACGTCGTCGCCGGGTATTGGGTTACAGCATTTTGCTATTTTGTAGTTTTTTGTATTATCGTCGACAACTAATGTGTTTTTTTTGTCGAATTTTTTAGCAGCATCGGTGGCAATTGCGTCTTTTTTTGTAGGTTGTACAATGCTCCAAAATTTTATCCATTTGTTTTGCGACCGTTTTTGCAGTATTTTTTTGAATTCGCTTTTATCAATTTTTTCTTCGCCAATTTTAAAGTATAGTTCGTCTTTGTTACGTGTATTGTAGTGTGAGTATAGTTTTCGGAAAATAGTTGAGTTTGGTTGCAGTCCAATTTCCGACAAAAGTCGTTCGATATGTATTTTGCCTTCGTTGGCAATAAGTTTTCGTTTATCGCGAAAAGCGGTTTTTAGTTTCGATTTTGCTTTAACTGTTGTTACAAATTTCGACCATTCTAATAATGGCTGTTGTTTTTCGCTGGTAATAATTTCAATTTGGTCGCCGCCGGTAAGCTGGTGGTTAAGAGGCACTAATTTATGGTTTACTTTTGCGCCAATAGCGTGCAGGCCAACTTCGGAGTGTATGTAAAAAGCAAAGTCGAGTGCTGTTGAGTTTGCCGGCAGGGTAATAATCTGTCCTTTTGGCGAGAATACTGTAATTTCGTTCGAGAAAAGGCTGAGCTTAAAGTCGTCTAAAAATTCGTAGGCATCTTTTTGCGGGTCTTCAAGCATTTCGCGTATTTGTTTTATCCATTTGTCGAGTTCGCCTTCGTTTTGTTTAAGGCCTTTGTATTTCCAGTGCGCGGCATATCCACGTTCGGCAATTTCGTTCATGCGTTGGGTACGTATTTGTACCTCAACCCATTTGCCGCCCGGCCCCATAACTGTAACGTGAAGGGCTTCGTAGCCGTTTGCTTTGGGCTGGCTAACCCAATCGCGTATACGGTCGGCTTTAGGTATGTAAATATCGGTTATTATGCTGTATATGTTCCAGCATTGCGATTTTTCGGGTATGTTTTCAAAAGGTTTAAATATAATCCGTATTGCAAAAAGGTCGAATATCTCCTCGAAAGGGACATTCTTATTTTTCATTTTGTTGTAGATAGAATATATTGATTTTGGCCTTCCCGATATTTCGTATTCAATACCTGCCTCGTTTAGTTTATTTGTTATTGGCAGGGCAAAGCGGTTAATATATGTTATGCGTTTTTTTTCCGATTCTTTTATTGCGCCCAATATTAATTTGTAGTCGTGCGGGTGTTGGTATTTCAGGCTGAGGTCTTCGAGTTCGGTTTTTATGGCATAAAGCCCAAGCCTGTGGGCTAATGGCGCGTATATAAATATTGTTTCGCTGGCAACTTTAAGTTGTTTGTTTGGGGTCATTGAGTCGAGCGTACGCATATTGTGCAACCTGTCGGCAAGTTTAATAAGTACAACGCGCAAATCGTCTGACATTGTCATTATTACTTTTCGAAAGTTTTCGGCCTGTAGGTTTGCTTTGCTTCCAAATACTCCCGATAGTTTTGTAAGCCCGTCGACAATGTTTGCAATTTTTTCGCCAAATTGTAGTTCAATGTCTTCAACGGTAATATGGGTGTCTTCAACAACATCGTGTAGCAGTGCCGAAATAATTGATTTTGTGCCCAGCCCAATTTCGTTTGATGCAATTCGGGCAACCTCAATTGGGTGCAGTATATATGGTTCGCCCGATTTGCGCCTTATGTTTTTGTGGGCGTCGTTGGCAAGGTTAAATGCTTTTGTTATAAGGTTAAGTTGTTCGGCGGTGCAGTCTTTTTCGGCCAAACTTTTTAACTCGGTAAATTTTTGTTGAATAAGGGCTTTCTCGTCTTCGTTAAATTCACCAATGCCAACGCTCATAGTATTTATTATTATGGGTTTGTTTTTTTTGTTTTATGCAAACTTCAAAAATAGCTAAACACATAGTTATAACAAATATTTATGTAAAAGATTTTCACCCAAATTGAGCTAATGGCTCAATCGATTTAGATTTTGTAAGTATTTCACTACA
>CAZJCR010000338.1:0-2795 GCA_964544385.1 uncultured Bacteroidales bacterium | reverse complement strand
TTTTTGTTTCGTCGTTTGAAAAACTATAGTCGTAAAACTCATTAATATTTTGGTTGTTAATTTCGGTTAAAGTTAATAATGTTTGTACTGGTTGCCCGGTTGAGTATTTGTATTTAATAATGGCTGTGTCGGCCAGTATTGCCGTGTAGTGCAAACCATCGGTCATTGGGTTTAGCCCGTTTACTGTTTTGGGATAAAAAGTGTAATTGCGCCAAATATCGTCAATTGTAATTTTTTGTTTTAACTGTTGTGCCATTGCTGTTATTGCAATGTTGGCAATTAAAAAACACAGTATTAGCTTTTTAAAATTGTTGATAAAAGTATTGTTCATCATTAAATTATAGTTAAATTATTTTTTGCAAATTTATGTTGTTTGAATAGTTATTATACTGTTTAATATCATTGTTATTAATACCATGTTGTTTTTATATTCAAAAATGAAAACCAATATCGTGATATTATATTGTATAATTATAGTATAATTTAATGAATGTGTAGTAACTTTTAATTTGAAAATTACCGCATATTTTTTGATTTTTGCACTTTATTAAAATTTATGGCATCGAAAAAAAACAAAAGCAATTTTATAAAAAAGCTGGTAATAGTATCGGCAATATTATTAATAGTAATAGCGGCCTACAAAGTTTATAAAATATACAATGGTATAAACCAGCCAAATGTTAATTTAATAAATAAAACCAACGATTACATATTTATACCTACAGGTTCAAATTACTACGATGTTACAAATATACTATACAGTAACGGCATAATAATTAACCGTAACACTTTTGAGTGGGTAGCCGGGCAAAAAGGGTATCGCGATAAAGTAAAAGCCGGGCGTTTTAAAATAAAACACGGCATGAGCAATAACGAACTTGTAAACCTTTTGCGCAGTGGTAAGCAGGACCCGGTAAGGCTGGTTTTTAACAAGGTACGTACAAAAGAGCGTTTTGCCGGGGTTATTGGCCGCCAAATTGAGGCCGACTCGGTTGAGCTTTTAAAACTGCTTTACGATGCAGCTTTTTTGTCGGGTTACGGTTTGAATAAAGATAACGCGCTTTGTATGTTTATACCAAATACATATCATGTATTTTGGAATACCAATGCCCACCAGTTTATTGACCGCATGTTTACCGAGAGTAAAAATTTTTGGGACAATAAACGTTTACAAAAAGCAAACACTATAAATTTAACTAAGGAACAGGTAATTATTTTGGCATCGATAGTTGAAGAGGAAACTACAAAAAACGACGAAAAAGCTGATATTGCCGGTGTTTACATTAACAGGTTAAAAAAAGGTATGCGCCTGCAAGCCGACCCTACGGTTAAATTTGCTATTGGTAATTTTGAAATTAAACGTATATTAACTAAACATTTAGATTACGACAGCCCTTACAATACTTATAAATATGCAGGTTTGCCGCCCGGGCCAATTTGTCTTCCATCGGTTACAACTATTGATGCTGTGCTTAACTATAAAAAACATAAGTACCTTTACTTTTGTGCTAATGACGATTTTTCGGGTTATCATTCGTTTGCAGCAACATTAGTTGAGCACAATAAAAACGCCGAAAAGTACCGTAAAGCTCTTAACCGTAACCGTATTTACAGGTAAAGCTGGTGTTGCGGTTATTATTTTAAAATTTTATGGTATGTTACTGAATATGCTATTGGGACAAGACCTGTTTTAAATTCAATGTTATGGTTTGTTTCTAAGTAATCAATATAATCAAAGGGAGCTTTGTTACGTATTGGCACATACAATGCAAACGAAAAATAACACTGACTATAAGGTTTTGGCTTTATGTCGATACCGCCACCAAGTGTAAAATTGTAAAACAGTTTATTTTTACTATCTAAGTCAATTACAATAATTGCAGTATTATATCCATACATTACGGTAAAAAATGGGGCAATATTTTTTCGTTTTTCATTATATGTACTCCTTAGTTTTATTCCTACATTATAGCCCGGGCTGGCAATTGCCCAACCCAAACCTGCAAAAACACCAACGTTTTTATGCGGGTAAATTAACAAATTTCCGCCTATAAGGCCGCCGTTATTAAAACCATATCCTAAACCTGCCGAAAACCTGTCGATAGTAATATTATTGGTATCAGCTTTTTTTTCGTCTTGTCTTATTATTTCAACAACGTCTGATTTATTTATGTATGTTGATATGTTATTTATTGTAAAATAAATTTTATCGTTATCCTGTTTTGTTAATTTGCAGTTAATTTTTTCGCCATTTTTTCTTACAATAATGTCTTGCGATAATGCTGTAAAGTTTAATACAATTAAGCCTGTTATGGTTAAAAATATAAGCTTCATAGAATAATAATTAAGGTTAAATTTGGTAATGTATTTTTTACAAATATATTAATTGTGTTTAATAATGTAATATTCAAAGCTATTTTATTGTTTTATTACATTTTATATTGGCAAATTAAATTTGTTCCTAAAATCTGCAAATATTTTTTTCTAACCACAGAGAGCACAGAGTTCACAGATAAAAATATCACTGTTTTAAATGAGTCAAACCCAAATTGAGCTAATGTCTGCATCGGGGTTTTACCTAAGTAAAGCGTTTGTTCGCATAGATACAACCGTTCAACTTAGGTCAAACTTTGCAGTTCTCTTTATTCTCTGTGGTTTGTAGTATTTTACTTGCTGTTTTTAGGTTGTTATAAATGTATAACAGGTTGTTTAATTTTTTTTGGTAAAAAAAATCTGTTCTTTACAGTTTATTTTATGTACAATAAATTATATGCCTTTTTTAAATTTTCGGAATT
>CAZJCR010000337.1:0-2888 GCA_964544385.1 uncultured Bacteroidales bacterium | reverse complement strand
ACTTTTACACGATATACCGGTATCAATCGATAATTTTGCCCCATCAAATTTCGATAAAACCTATTCGGGCATAGTGCCAGCCCACAAGGCACTGTCGTTATCGTTAAACATACCTGCTACACTGTTGTTGCGCGATTATGGTGTTTTACCTTTTTATAACAACCTTAACAAACTGGGTTTTACAACAATTAACCGTAATGCCGACAACTACGGCTTATCGCTTATTTTAGGAGGCGCCGAGGTTACTTTATGGGACCTTGTAAAGGTTTATACAGCTCAGGCTGTTTATCTTAACAATTTTACAGGTAAGGTAACATATAATAAACTAACCATGTTTAACAACGATAGTATTTGCTTTAAACCGCAAATAATATCGGAGGGGGCATGGTGGCTTGTATCGAATGCCCTGACAAATTCGCAACGCCCGGGGCTCGAACAAAACTGGCAGTTGTTTTCGTCGGCAAACAAAATTGCATGGAAAACCGGTACAAGCCACGGCTTTCGCGATGCGTGGGCAATAGGTTACAACGCTGGTTACTTAGTTGCAGTTTGGGTTGGTAATGCCGGCGGCGATGGACGCCCCGGTTTAACCGGTACAACAGTGGCTGCCCCGCTAATGTTCCAAATTTTTCAATCGTTACCTAAAAGCCATTGGTTTAATAAACCCGAAATGGCCTTAAAAACAGTTAATTTATGCGCTCAATCGGGGTTTACCCCAAGTATTAATTGCCCGGTTACCAGTGCCGAAATGCCAATTAATAGCAAAATGCCCCAACAGTGCAACATGCACAAAAAAATACTGTTAAATAACCATGGACAACAAATAACTATGAACTGTATTACCGGTAAGTATACCGATACTGTTTGGTTTGTTTTAAGTCCGGTGGCTGGTTATTATTACAAACAAGTTAACCATTTATACAAACCTGCGCCAGGTTTTGCAAGCTATTGTAACAATTTGTCGGGTAAAGTTGTCGATATTATTTATCCGGTAAACGGCACCAATATACTTATACCTGTCGATTTTGACCAAAAACATAAAGATATTGTTTTTGAGGTGGCTCATGTAAACGACAGCTCAAAATTATTCTGGCATATCGACAATACTTTTATTGGACAAACTGTTGCTGTGCATAAACTTACAGTTGCACCAACAGCCGGTAAACATAAGCTTTTAGTTGTGGACCAAAACGGAAATTCGGCATCGGCGGTGTTTACAGTTACTAAGTAGCTTTATTGTTTTGTATAAACTTTAAACTATTTTTGTAACATTACTTTAATTGTAAAAAACTTGCCATGCGTAAAAACAATAAAACATTATACCTGCTTTTTTTAACAGTTATTCCGTTGTTTACTTTTGCCCAAAAAATTACCCGCGAACAATATCTGCAAAAATATAAAAACATTGCCATAAGCGAGATGAAACGCTCGGGTGTACCAGCAAGTATTACCTTAGCGCAGGGCATGTTAGAGTCGGACAATGGAAACAGTACACTTGCTGTTAAAGCAAATAACCATTTTGGTATTAAATGCCATAACGGCTGGCAAGGCGAAACCTTTACCCACGACGACGACCGCCCAAACGAGTGTTTCAGAAAATATAAAAACGCTGAGCAATCGTTCCGCGACCATTCCGATTTTTTAACCACGCATAGCCGTTATGCTTTTTTATTCGAACTTAAAACCACCGATTATAAAGGCTGGGCAAAAGGTTTAAAAAAAGCCGGTTATGCAACAAACCGGCAATATGCACATTTGCTGATTAAAATTATCGAAGAAAACAACCTTGCTCGTTTCGACAGTAAACGATACAAACCAACCCCCGAAACTATTAGCCAGCCCGAACCTGTTATTGCTGGCAATACACAACAGCCGTTATTGGTAAGCGACGAAAACTCAATAAACCCGTTTCAAAACAATGTAAAACAAAATAACCGTATCGATTATGTATTGGCACAGCAAGGCGATACATACGAGTCGATAGCCGAAAGACATGGCTTAATGCCCTGGCAATTATATAAATACAACGAAACAACAAAAGGGGTGCAACCATATACCGGCGACATTGTTTATTTACAGCCTAAACGACGCAAAGCCGATGTTAAACACAAACAACATGTTGTTAAACCTGGCGAAACAATGTACTCAATATCGCAAATGTATGGTGTTAAACTTAAGCATATGTACCGTATAAATAGCATTGAGTTTGGCCACCAGCCCGAGATTGGAAATGTTGTATCGTTACGCAAAAAAATTAAACGTAATAACTAATATTTAAACAATTAAAAATTTTATTTAATTATTTTTTGGCTTAATTTTATACAAATATTACTTAATATTATGTACAAATTACCCAAATTAATAACTAAATTTTATTGTCATGAAAAAGCTTGCGTTATTATTATTATCAATAAGTTTAATTGTATTGTCGTGCCAAAAAACTATTGACCCAATTAATGAAACTCCCCAGCCCGAGGTTCAACCAGTTCAAAAAAGTGCTATTGTTGAGCAAAACAATAATTTTTCGTTTAATATTTTTAACCAGTTAGCTCAAAATTGCACCACAAACATATTTATATCGCCATTAAGCATTTACTACTCGCTAAGCATGTCTGGCATAGGTTCCGACGGCAATACCCATGCCGAGTTTGCAAGCATTTTAGGATGGCAACACCCTAACGACTCGCTATTTTTACCCGTCATAAAAAATCTTTACTCCGAAATTAAACCTGTTAACAGCAACATAACTATCGAAATAGCAAACTCAGTTTGGCAACATGAAATATTCAATGTTTATGATAGTTACAAAAATAATTTAGTTAAGTATTTTGATGCCGAAGCAAATACAATTGATTTTAGGGCAACAAATGCTTTAAATATTATTAATA
>CAZJCR010000336.1:0-2928 GCA_964544385.1 uncultured Bacteroidales bacterium | reverse complement strand
ATACCATATGTATCCGACTTTTTTCCTGATAAAGTTAAATATCTTAAATTTTATTTTGAACTGTACAACTCCGATTATGAACTTGGGCCTGGAGCCGATTTTTTAACAACATTCCATATCGAAAACTCGAACACCGGCAAACCTTTGCGCGAGTTTAGCTTTTTTCAAAAACAACAAGGCCGCAACGTTTGCCCTATTTTCCGTACTATCGACATATCGCAACTGCCAACAGGTAACTATTATTTAGTTATTGAAATTCGAAACCGCAATAACCAACTGGTTGCACACACACGTAAATTTTTTCAGCGCAGTAACCCTTTATTTAATCATAAACCTGTTGATATTACTAATATAAATATTGATAGCAGTTTTGTATTAAGATACACAAATACCGACTCGCTGGCATTTTTATTAAACTCGTTACGCCCAATTTGCGATATTAGCGAAGAGCGGTTTATTGACAACCAAATTGATGGAAAAAACCTATTTACAATGCAACAGTTATTTTATGCATTTTGGCAAAAACGAAATGGACTTAACCCCGAGTATGCATGGAATGAGTACCGCGAAAAACTTATTTATGTACAAAACAAATATGGTTCGAACCAAAAAGCAGGTTTTACTACCGACCGTGGAAGGGTGTATTTACAATACGGTGCCCCAAACTCAATTATTGAACAACCTAACGAGCCAACTGCTTACCCTTACGAAATTTGGCATTATTATAAAATAGCCGACCTTACTAACAAAAAATTTATTTTTTATAACAAAAGTTTAGTTGGCAACGACTATACTTTGCTTCACAGTAATATGGCTGGCGAACCAACATTAATAAATTGGGAGTCGGAACTTTATTCACGGTCGGCTCAAACAAATAATAGTTTAAACAATACAAAAGCACGCGAACTTTTCGAAAACGATTAAAAATGACAAAAAAAAATAACATATCATATTACATAATTATATCGCTAATTTGGTTATTAACCCGTTTACCCCGTTGGTGTTATAAATGGCTTACAAGTTTCATTTATTTTGTAATTTATTATATAGCAAAATACAGGCGACAAGTATCGCGAGTTAATTTAACAAAATCATTTCCCGAGAAAAGCTTACAGCAAATTATCAGCATCGAAAAAAAATATTATCGCCATATGGCAAATATGATGCTCGAGAATTTTTACCTGCGATTTTTAAGCAAAAATGATTTTAAAAAACTTATAACAGTTAACAACCCCGAACTTTTACAAAAGTATTACAACCAGGGCAAAAGCATGATAGTAATGTATGGACATTACGGAAACTGGGAGTACTCGGGCGGTTTAGGCTTTTTTACCAAACTAAGGCCATCGGCGGTTTATAAAAGGCAATCGAGCCAGGCATTTGACCGCTTATTTTACGATATGAGGGTAAATACAAATGTTTATCCTATCGAGATGAAAGAGGTTATGCGTAAAGTGCCAAATTATGTTAATGAAAAACCATCGATGGTTTATATGTTTGCCGACCAAACCCCTATGAAACAGGATATTCACCACTGGATTACTTTTTTAAACCAAACTACAGGCGTTTATACCGGATCGGAAAAGCTTGCCAAAAAATATGATTTAGTTGTTGTTTATTGTGAAATATTACCTACTGGTAATGGTAAGTATACCTTTGATATACAACTAATTACCGACAACCCTAAAAACACCGCCCAAAACCAAATTACCGACAAATATTTTGAATTGCTCGAAAAAACGATAATTAATAACCCCGAATACTGGTTGTGGTCGCACCGACGATGGAAACATCAACCTGACAACAACAATATTGTTAAATAATCATTTTTTAATAATGAAACCTAATAAAGATTACTACGCGCCAATGCATACCGCCGAACATATTTTAAATGCAACAATGGTAAAAATGTTTGGTTGTAAACGGTCATTCAGTAACCATATTGAACGAAAAAAAAGTAAATGCGATTACCATTTTAACCGTCAATTATTATTAAATGAAATTGAATTAATACAAAAAACTGTAAACGAAATTATTAACCATAATATTGATGTTACAAGCCAAATAGTTCCAATTAACGAAGCTATAAGCTTTGTAAATTTGGAAAAACTACCCGACAAAAATGTTGAAAATATTAGAATTGTAAAAATTGGAAATTACGATGAATGTGCCTGCATTGGGGCGCATGTAAAAAACACATCGGAGATAGGTAAATTTTTAATTACTACCACTAATTTTGACAATGGGGTTTTACGCATAAGGTATAAGTTAACATAAAAATTTATTTTTTATAAGTTTTTAAAAACTCATCGAAACTTATATTTTTTGCATACATCGATTGATAAATGTAATCGAGTATAGGTTCCATTTGTTCGGGCTTGTTAAAACCAGGCACAACTGTAATTAAATTTAGTTTTTCGTCTAAAAATACTACCGACGGGTACGACATTTTTCCATTCAACAAGGCCGCGGCAAGTTGGTGAACTGGCCTGTTGCCCTGCCCTGTCGACACTAATTTATGACCGTTAAAAATTATAGTATCGGTTGTTTCGGCATTAAGCTTAACTGCATAATAATTTTGGTTAAGTATTTTCGAAATTGCCGGGTTTTTAAAAGTTTGTTCGTCCATTACTTTGCACCATCCGCACCAGTCGGTATAAACATCAATCATAATTTTGCGTGGCTCTTTTTGGTTTAGCTCAATAGCTTTTGTTATGGTATACCATTTTGTATTTTGCGACATCGCGCCAAAGCTATGTCCCAAAAAAAATAGAACCAATATTAAATTTAATTTATGCATCATAATAATTAATAAAATTTTAGAAACTCAATAAATCTTTAAACCTAAGTTGAGCGGTTGGAGCTATGCGAACAAACGCTTTACTTAGGTATAATCCCGATGTAGAGTTTGTTGTGTTTCACTAACGA
>CAZJCR010000335.1:1550-2948 GCA_964544385.1 uncultured Bacteroidales bacterium | reverse complement strand
CTAAAATTTATGCCCGCGTGTTTATGACTATACAAAACCACGCTTAAAAATTCTTTAGTACAAACTTAAACAATAAGTAACATAATATTAATAAAACGTTTGCGTAGTATTTTATATAGCTGTACATAAGCTATTTAATAGCATTACTAATTGCTTTTTATTTTACCAAATTGTATTTTTAAACAATAAACTAAAATATTTTTTGGCACACAATTAATTTTTGTTTAACTATGCATATTATTAACTTAATTAATTTATTTATGAAAAAATTATTAACATTTTGTGCAATTAGCACAATTGTTGCGGGGGGGGGATTTTAACCTCGTGCCAAAAAGACACAAACCTTTTAACCCAAAACAGCCAACCACAAGCTGCTAACCAAAACATTGAACAGCAAATTATTGATTTTAAACAAATGGTAACAAACACCAACAAAAGTGCCACAAACCAAACAATGACATTTAACGATGCTGTTTGGTTAATGGAGGCTACTTTTAATTATTACCATGCATTTACATCGCTCGAATACTCGAAAACCACAGCCGACAGCCTTTTTATACCTGTTAGTTACAACGGTTTTAGCGAGCTTACAACGCAACAGGTTACCAACCTTTACCACGATGTAAACAATACCTTAGTACAACATTTACAGCCATTGCTTGGCAGTAATAAAAAACCAATGGTTTACGATTTTGAACTACAAGCCACGCAACAAGGGCCACAGGTATTAATAATTACAACAATTGGTACTGTTAACACCTTAAAAATTGCTAACCAAACTAATAGTGCAGCTTTTGATAATACCGATTATTGGTATCCGACAGCATTAAGAGGCAAATGTGATATTTATGAGGGACAATATTATGGTGATTATGATGCTGCAACAAAATGGATGTCGAAATTGCGTTGGACAAAAATTATACCCTTATATTTTTATACAAACATTATTACCGATGACAACCAAATAGTTCCCGAAGATTACCCGGGGTATAACCCGTATCAACCTGGTCATCAGTATTTATTGCATAAATCGTCGATTGATTGTTTAAGCCCCGATAAAATGAATTTTTACTTAAATAATATTGATTTTATTGTTGAAGACCGCATACCAAATAAAAAGTATTTTGTTAATTGTTTGATAAAAAATTTGTTCATTCAAACCAGAACCAATTTTTATTACGAAACTCGTATTCAAAGTATTCAATATGGAGACAGGACAAAAAGAGATGTACTATTGGACCCTATAGAAGCTGAAATTATACCATAATTATTTAGTTACAGCCAATAGTTATATTGGCTGTAACTAAAATTTTAAAATAACAATAAATAACTAATTTATACCATTTACAATGCGTAATATATTAACAATATTTTGTTTAGTGCTTTTATTCAATACTA
>CAZJCR010000335.1:0-1540 GCA_964544385.1 uncultured Bacteroidales bacterium | reverse complement strand
ACTAAAGGCCAAGGGTTCGAAACGTTTATAAAACTCGACAAAGTTTCAATTCCCGACGATGTAACCGAAACAAAAGACGGGTACGTTGTGGCGGTAAAATCGTACATAGACAATACATTTAACGAAAGTAAAAGCTACCTTTTACTGCTAAACCAAAATGGCGAGGTAACAATTAAACGTGAGTTGCCTAATTATTACAGGCAAACTATATCGAAACTATATAACTTTGGCGATACTGTAATAATAGCAGTTGGTTACGTATCAACAAATATCGATTCAACATATAATATTATTGTTTACCGACTAAATGCCAACCTCGATATTTTAAAAACAACTACACTTAAAACCGTTGCACCAAGTCAATCGAATACCCGTGCCGATTTATATGTTAACAATTACAATAGTTTAATATTCCAATTTTCGCATATAGCCGACAATCGCGAATCGTACGGTTTTACAATTTGCGAGTTCGATGCCAACTGTAACTTTATTAAAGATAATTTTATATCAACTAAAGTAGCTTATCAAGCCTGTATAACAAAAAATAAAGACTCTCAATACATGATATTTGACGATATGGTAGTTTATTATTTAGACAATAACTTTTCACTTACTAATAAAATATTTTTTTGGGATATTAATCTTGACAATTATCTTATTTTTCCAAATGTTATTTGGGAAAATGATACCTTATTAACAGTAAGCATACCAAACATTGATAATAAATATTGTACCGGAATTGGCCGTATTAATATGAATACAAAAACTATGGTTGCCGATACAATTTATCCATATATCGAAAACCCGTTCGAGATTTATGCATACAATAATAGTATTGCAACTAATGGCACTTATTACTTTTTGGCATCAACAACAAATTTCCCGACAGGCGGTTCGGGTACTTATTTTGATGAGTATATAACCGGCGTACGTGTTATGAAAGTTAATAACGATTTTAGTGTTAAATGGGACAAGCATATTAGAAACGACGCCTGTAACTTTTTATATGCCATAAAAGCAACAACCGATGGCGGTTGTATTGTTATTGGCGAACGTTACGATTTTTCGCTGCCCGAGAAATACTACAGCGCGTATATTGCAAAGCTCGACAGCAATGGTAATACCAAGCCTTTAAGTAAAATTAACCAAACGGTAAACAACAGCTTTAGCCTTTACCCAAATCCCGGTAACGGCCATGTTACCGTAAATATGCCAGCAGAGTTTAACAATGCCGTTGTTACATTTTACAATATTGCCGGCGTGGTACAACACAGCCAAACCAATAGCAACACCAACCCCGCTATAAATGTAACAAACCTGCCCGCGGGCTTATACATTTACACAATAGCCAACAACGGTATTATTGCCGGGCAGGGCAAATGGGTAAAAAATTAGTGGTAACAATTGTAATAAAGGTTATAATAACAAATTAGCATAAATAGCAAAGGCTGCTATATAAAAATGGCAGCCTTTGCTACATTATTATTTTTACCTAAGTTGAGCGGTTAGAGCTATGCGAACAAACGCTTTACTTAGGTAT
>CAZJCR010000334.1:0-2978 GCA_964544385.1 uncultured Bacteroidales bacterium | reverse complement strand
ATTTGTGTGTTTTATTTATTTTGATTAGTTAGCCAGAACTGTTAATTTATTAATAATTGCAAAAGGGGAGTCTTATAAATTCGGGGTTAATCGAGTATGAACTGTATTCGCAAAAAATATATTGGACAAACCAGGCTATCGCGATTTTTGAATTAGCTAAAAACCAAAAACCACTTTCGTTTACCGAACTTACAACACATATAAAAAGTGTTAACCCGCCATATTTATACCTTGGCATTTTAAAAACCATTTTGGCACATGGTTCATACTGGGGGTTTGTAAATATTAAAACTCAAAAAAAAACCAAAGCTTTGTACACGTTAATACGAAAAAGCAACAATAATTGCCTGACAATATATTTTATCGACCTGGCAAACGTTAACAACAACGAGTACAACCTTGAGATGGAATTTAAAAACATTACAAACCTTATAAGCTATGCGCCCTTTGGTTTTATTTTGCTAAAAAACGAAAAAATAAGGTATTACAACAACAAGGTAGCACAAATGTTAGGCTTTACAAGGGTTAATGAACTAAGCCAATGGAGCACCAAAGATTTTATTCAACCACACGACCTTAAAAGGTTATTATCGTTTATAAAAAAACAAAACCACAAAAACAACCTTGGCACCAATAAAACAACAATACAAATACGCGATAAACAAGGCAATTTACTTTTTTGGGAACTTTTTGTAAGCAATTTTGTATTATACAACAATAGTTTTTCGCAAATAATGATACGCGATATTACCGAATATATTGAATATGAAAAAAAACAACGGCACTTGGCCGCCGAAACCCTATATATGACCCAAAAAAAGAATGTTCTGCAAGCAATTAAAACCGAACTCGAAAAAGTTATTTACGACAACAACTACCCCAAAAACAATTTTAGCCCTATTCTCGAAATTATTGACTCGTACTCGAAACTCGACAAAGATTGGAACATGCTTATTACTCAGTTTGAAAAAGTTGAACCCGGCTTTTTTAACCGCCTAAGCAAAAAGTACCCTAACCTGTCGGCAAACGAGCTTAAGCACTGTGCATGTATCCGTATGAACTTTGACACCAGCGAAACTGCGCGCTTTTTTAACATTAAAAGCACATCGGTACAAATGGCAAGGGTTAGGCTTAAAAAAAAATTCAAGCTCGAAGAAACAACCGACCTTAGAAACTTTATACTAAATTTATAAACCTGTAATAGCTTTGTAATTAAATTTAGTGGCATTTTAAAATTTTGAATAATATCTTTATTGTTCAACGGTATTTTTAAAACTGCTACAAATATGATATTCCCAAACAACAATAAAAATACTTTATCTAAAACAAACAACACTGCCGAACACATTGATTATGAAAAAATTGTTGACACTCAACAAACCGCAATTGCAGTTGTTGGCTATAATAACAGCTCTGGCTTAAAAACCGATTTTGTTTACACATACATAA
The DNA here is from genome assembly GCA_964544385.1 of uncultured Bacteroidales bacterium. Taxonomy (GTDB): domain Bacteria; phylum Bacteroidota; class Bacteroidia; order Bacteroidales; family SZUA-534; genus CAZJCR01. The sequence continues at coordinate 1,529 of CAZJCR010000334.1, read as the reverse complement.
ATAACCAGTATGCAAATATTTTTAATACCGAAAAAAACAAATGTATAGGCAAGTTATTTTATAAAATACACCCTAAAGCCGAAGATTATTGGCATAATCTGGCCTTTAACGCTTTAAATACTAATAAAACAATAAAACATCAAGAGTACAGCATTACAGCCGATAAATACCTTTATATTACTTTTCAACCATTATCAAAAAACCAGGTTATTATATCGTTTATCGATATTACAAAACTTAAAAAAGCCGAATTTAAAGCTATTGACAGACAACAAAAAATTGAAAGTTTTTTTGAAGCTGCCCCTGTTGGTTTTGGCATTGCATGCCAACGACAAATAACCGAAGCAAATCAAAAGCTTTGTAATATTACTGGTTATAATGCAAACGAACTTGTTGGGAAAAATACCTTAATGCTTTACGCAAACATTGGCTGTTATCATTTAGTTGAACAAGCTTACAAAAAACTTGAATACAAAAACAGTATCGAAATTGAACTTAAATGGAAACGTAAAGACAACTCACTTATCGACGTTCTTTTATGCATGAGCCCGGTAAAAACCCAAAAACAAAACAAAACTGTTGCATTCGCAATCTACGATATTTCGCGTCGTAAAAATGCCGAACGAAATGCCGAGATAAGCAAAAAAAAACTGCAAAAAATTATTACTAAATATATCGAATCGAACTCGAAAATTATAAAGATAAACAACGAGCTAAAAACAGCTAAGCAAAAACTTGAAGACTCGCTTAAACTCAAAACAGCTTTTTTACAAAACATATCACACGAGGTACGAACCCCTATGAATGCAATTTTTGGCTTCTCGCAATTAATTGAACGACATAGCAATAATGAACAATTACAAAAAAAATTTGTCGACATTGTTTACCAACATGGCACCCAGCTAATTGAACTACTTGACGAAATTGTTGAATTGTCGTTAATTGAAACTAACCAAATTGTACCAAAAATAGTACAGTTTAATATTAACAGTTTATTTACCGACATATATGAAAAAACACACCACAAATTAATAACTGAGGCTAAAACCTGTATAAATTTAACTTGTAAATATGCCAATTTTAACCAAACAATAACAACCGACCCCACTAAACTAAGCCAAATTTTTTACCAACTAACAAAAAACGCGGTAAAATATAGCACAAATGGAACAATATGTTTTGGATTACATGCTTTTAACAATAATACCTACACTTTTTTTGTTGCCGACAATGGTATAGGTATCGAAAATATGAATATTGACTCAATTTTTGAAAAATTCAGACAAATAGAATTCACCGACCAAACACGTAAAGGATTAGGAATAGGTTTAACAATTGCAAAAGAATTAGTTAAAATGCTTAATGGACAAATATGGGTTGAATCGGCACCAGGCAAAGGTTCAATATTTTACTTTTCAATTAATACCTAAGTTAAGCGGTTGGAGATAAGCCAACAAAAGCTTTACTTAGGTATAACCCCGATGTAGAGTTTGTTGTGTTTCACTACACTTAGTTAATGAAATACTTAC
>CAZJCR010000333.1:0-3008 GCA_964544385.1 uncultured Bacteroidales bacterium | reverse complement strand
GCCCGGGCTGGAAACAATATATAAAAACACTGCCCGAACCCGAAAAAAAGGAGATATTTGAAAAATATAACCTTAAAAACTAAAGTTTAATAATATTGCCGGTAAAATTATAAAATGCCGGCATTTTTAATTTTGATTTCAATTCAACATATTTTTCGACGCCGGTACAATGGCAAACCCCAATTTTTTGCGGGCTTATACTATTAACATAATCGGCAATAAAATTCACCTGCTCTTCGGTCGACTCTTTTGTATGAAAACCACCAGTAACATAATTAACAGGTTTGTTAAAAAAACTAACAGCTGTTTTACAAACATTTGTAATACCGCGGTGCGAACATGCAGTTATTATATTAATATTACTACCATCATCAATAACCAAAAATTGTTCGTCGTTAAACTCATCGGCTGTAAAACCGCTGTCAAGCTTAACAAACATACCATCAAAATGAGTATCGTTAATATTGTATATTTTTGTTTCGGGTACAACATAAATACCATTGTCAATTTGAGTAACAGTATTTACATAAACCAAACGGTTATCAATGTTTTTATCAATTTTTGGCATACCAATAAAACGCCCATATCCATGGTACTTTAATAAAAAAGCATCGCTTTTAACATATATTAAAGCTTTATTGTTTATGCTCAAAAATTTGTTTATACCGCCGGTATGGTCGTAATGCCCATGACTTATAACAAGCACGTCAACTTCCGAAATATCGATACCTAAAGCTATAGCATTACTTATAAAGGCACCGCTTTGCCCTGTATCGAAAAGTATTTTTTTTGTAGGCGTGTTAATATAAAACGACAATCCATGCTCAGCAACAAGGCCTTGTTTATACACTAAATTTTCAATTAACGTTACTATACTTATCATAACTTACTATTAACTAATTGCATTAATTTTACACTGCCCAACACATAAGCGGCAATTTACACATTTATTGGCATCAATAACTGCTTTTTTATTAATAATACTTATTGCATTTTTATTACATACCTGCGCACACTTACCACAACCAACGCATAAGTTGGCATTAATAATTGGTATAGTTGCCGATGCGTTTTTATAACCAACATTACTACTATTTTGTAAACTTTGCCCCTGCCCACCACGCGTTAACGGGGTATTACATTTTGGACATATATTTTGGCGGCACGGTACCCCTTGTAAATGCGGTATAGTATAACCACATTGCTCACAAACACAGTAACTATTGTTACCTGCCATTGTTGATGGCCGCTTTTTTAAACCATTATAAAACCTTTTATTACCGTGCATAACATTAATTTTTTAAAGATGCACAAATATATGAACATTTGTTCATTTAAAAATATTATAGTAATTTATTTTCGCTAAAATACTACTAAACAAATTCAATTAATGCCGCAATTACGGTAAGCAATAATTACAAATATAAAAAAATGATAAACAAATTTTTCACGAACATTTGTTCGGTTAAAATACTATATTTGTAGCGACAGCTCAATTTGGATAAAAGTTTAATACTTTTGTAAAAACTTAATAATTACCTTAAGCAAATATTAAACATAATTATACCTAAAAAAAAAGAAATAGATGCAAAAAAACTCGTTTTTAAACCACAATGTAGCTGTTGAATACGACAATTACTATAAAAAAAACAGCGGGCAAAAAGTTGACCTAATTGAAAAAGAAATTATTAGTGGGTTTTTAACAAAAATAAACCATGGCACAATGCTCGAGTTAGGTTGCGGTACCGGACATTGGACAACATTTTTTTGCAGCCTTGGTTTTAATGTTACAGCAGTTGACCAATCGGACGAGATGCTAAACTTTGCCACAACAAAAAAAATACCTAACGCAACATTTATAAATGCCAATGCCGAAAACTTGCCATTTGCCAACAATAGTTTTTCGATTATAACATCAATTACAATGTTAGAGTTTGTTAACAATACCCAAAAAATTATTGACGAAATTTATAGATTGCTCGCGCCTGGTGGACATTTAATATTGGGCTGTCTTAACCAAAAATCGGCACTTGGCCTGGTAAAAAACAACGACCCTGTTTTTAAGCCCGCAACCTTTTTTACAAAAAATGAAATTGAAATATTACTGTCGGAGTTTTGCAACACAACAATAATTAGTGGCGTTTACTACTCGGCAAATTTTGATATACTCGACAACACGCCACAACAAAATACTGTTGAACCGGCATTTATGGGAGTTTATGCACAAAAAAAACAATAACAAAATGCAAATTACTGTCGAAATTAGCTACTACGCCCTGCAAAAAAACTACAACGGGCCGGTTACCGAACTTATCGGAATTATTAGCAAATACCCTGGCATTAAAATTAGAACCGGCACAATGAGCACATTTATTACCGGAAATTACGACGATATAATGAAAATGTTAACATTATCGATAAAACCTATGATTGAAAAATATAGCTCGGTTTTTGTAATTAAAATATCGAACGCTTGTAACGAGTGTTCAATTTAATTAAACATAATTTTTATAAATTTACTTATATGAACAAAAAAGACAAAACACTTATAATTGGAGCAAGCACAAATACCGAAAGATACGCTTACAAAGCAGCTGAAAAACTTTTAAGCCACAACCATAAAATTTACATGATTGGCTCACGTGCCGGCACATTATTTAATATGGAGATAACTACCCAATTATTACCCTACCCCGATGTTGACACAGTAACTATGTATGTTGGCCCCAAAAACCAGACAGGTTATTACAATTATATAATATCGTTAAAACCACGCCGCGTAATTTTTAACCCAGGTACCGAAAACCCTGAATTTACAGCTCTTTTAGAACTTAACGGCATTGAACACGAAAATGCCTGCACGCTTGTGTTACTATCGACAAATAGTTATAACTAATTATTACCTAAGTTGAGCAGTTAAATTAAAGCTAACAAGAGCTTTACTTAGGTATAATCGCAATGTAGAGTTTGTTTTGTTTCACTAACAAAGTGTAGTGAAATACTTACAA
>CAZJCR010000332.1:0-3025 GCA_964544385.1 uncultured Bacteroidales bacterium | reverse complement strand
TACGGGCATCGGTAATTAACCGCCTTGTTAACGAAACTGCCGAAGTATTTTGCAATAATATTGACAGCATTATGGCAGGTACATTTAATGGCGCGTTAGTAAACAATTTAACCGGAACAGCAAAAACCGCCATGCAAACATGTAGTAGCCTTGCAGCTAACCTGATATATTGCAACCGGTCGGTTATCGAAATTGAGATAACCGGGTTTAACGTGCTTAATACTTTGCTTAACGAGTTTGTTAATGCTGTTTTTAGCCCAAAAGCCGGATACTCGAAACGCCTTTTAGAACTTATGCCGCAACAGTATCGCGAAAGCGGCGAAAACGATTATATTAAATTACGGTCGGTATTAGATTTTATATCGGGCATGACCGATTTGTACGCGCTCGACTTATATAAACTTATTAAAGGAATAGGAATTTAAATATTTTGTTATGAAACTTAATTTAAAACCAACGAACTTAAAAAATTATTTTATTATTGTTTTAGTATCGATAATTGTTTTTGGGCAATCGTGTACCAACAAAAGTAAAAATATAAGCTTGCCAAACGGCCAAAATTATACTACAGGCAACGTGTACAACAACGAGTTTGTCGATTCGGCCAAACGCATTAGCGTTGCCATGTATTTGCCAAAAGGGTTAAGTGCCAAAAGCAAAATGCCGGTTATTTATTTTTTCGACCCCCAGGGCAACGGAGCTTTACCAATTGAGCTTTACAAAACAATTGCCGACAAACACGGCTATATATTAATTGGCAGCAACAATATACGGAACGGGTTACAACAAAACGAGCTAAACGAGGCTTTTTTGGCAACAGTTCTTTTTGTTAACAACCAATTACCTATTGATAAAAAACGACAGTTTACTGCAGGTTTTTCGGGCGGAGCAAAACTTGCCATGCTTTATGCCAGCCAGTATAGCGATATTATTGGGGCAATAGCCTGTGGTGGCAGTATGCCAATATTAAATAGTGTTAAACCGGGTTATTATTATGCTGGTATAGTTGGTAACGCCGACTTTAATTACCTTGAGTGCAGGCAAACTTTTAATGTTTTCGAAAAATATGGGTTCGATTATACAGCCGTTACTTTTGATGGTAAACATGAATGGCCGCCGCTAAACTATTTTGAGCTGGCTGTTAACGGCTTAACAATGTATTCGGTTAAAATGAAATTGCTTGATATTAACGAAAAATGGGCCGACAATTTATATAAACAACTAACCGATTCGGTAACATTGTATGGCCAAAACAACAGGCTTATCGACAAATACGAAACACTTCAGCAAATAAACCGCTGGTTTTATGGCGTAAAATCGATAAGCGATATTAAAAAACAGACTGGAATTTTACAAAACGATGCCCAATTTATTGCACAAATGCGCAATAAACAAACCATGGTTCAAACCGAAATTGCTTTGCGGTCCGACTACATTAGGGCATTAGGAAACAAAGATTTTGAATGGTGGAAAACCGAAATTGAAAACTTTGGCAAAGACAATCCATCAAACAGTGAACAAAACCTTGTTAAAAAAAGGCTGTTAAGTTATTTAAGTATGGTAACATACTCGCTTGCAAAAACCGATTTAGACGAGCTAAATTTTGACGGTGCATTAAATAAAATTAAAGTTTACCAGTTGGTTGACCCCCAAAACCCCGACGTTTACCTGACTTATGCCCGTTATTATATGCTTAACAGCGATACCGAAAGCATGAAAACCAATTACAAAAAAGCTGTTGAGTTAGGTTTTAACACCCCGCAAATTTATGCCAACGATATAGCCTGGCGGCAATTAATTGAACTTAATAAATAATAACTGCTTAAGGTTTTATGCATTGCTGTTGTTTATCCTGTTTTTTGAGCGGGTTAAAACAATACAAACAAAAGTTTTACTTAATTATAGCCCATATTTATATTTTGTAGTGTTTAACTAACCCGGTGTAGTTAAATAGTTACAAAGTATTTATTGTGAGCGGAAATTGCTCAATTTGGGTATAAACCGATTGAGCGTATAGCTCAATTTAGGTGTTAATTAAATTAAACAGCCAAAACTAAAATCGGAAATTTGCAAATGAGCTGTTTTCATGCCAACGCCACCGTCCAAATTTGTTACATTTGAACTTTGAATAAACCGATTTTGATAGTATATAACATGAGCGAAGACCAAAAACGAATTTTAGAACAACAACTGTGGAATATAGCCAATACCCTGAGAGGCAAAATGAATGCAGACGAATTCCGTGATTACATTCTGGGATTTATTTTCTACAAATATTTGAGCGAGAAAATGGAGATTTTTGCAAACGGGATTTTGAAACAAGACAAAATCAAGTTTCGTGAAATAACGCCAAAAATGCCCAATGCAAATGAATTTTTGAATGTCATAAAAGATGAGGCTTTGGAAAAACTGGGCTACTTTTTAAAACCCGAAGAATTATTTAGCGAGGTTGCAAAACGTGGCAACGGCGACAATACCGAAGAAGATTTTAATTTAAGTACAGACGAACGGCCGTTCGTCTCAACGAATTTTATACTCGAAGACTTACAAAAAATACTGATTAATATCCAACTTAGTACAATGGGCACTGCCAGCGAAGAGGATTTTGACAACCTTTTTGAAGATATGGACTTGAACAGTACAAAACTTGGTAAAACTCCCGAAGCTCGTAATGTAATTATTGCAAAGGTACTGGCGCACCTCGACAAAATTGATTTTCAAATTGAATCGAAAGAGACGGACGGCTGTCTGTCTCAACGAGATGTTTTGGGCGATGCCTACGAATACCTGATTGGACAATTTGCCAGTGGTGCAGGCAAAAAAGCCGGCGAATTTTACACACCGCAAGAAGTTTCTAAAATTCTCGCAAAATTAGTAACCACGGGGAAACAAAAATTAAAATCGGTTTATGACCCAACATGTGGTTCGGGTTCGTTATTGCTGCGTGTAGCCAAAGAGGTAAATGAGGTAAACAACTTTTACGGACAGGAAATGAACCGCACCACCTACAACCTTGCCCGAATGA
>CAZJCR010000331.1:0-3046 GCA_964544385.1 uncultured Bacteroidales bacterium | reverse complement strand
AATAAACGCTTTACTTAGGTTAACCCCGATGTAGAGTTTGTTGTATTTCACTAACGAAGTGTAGTGAAATACTTACAAAATCTAAATCGATTGAGCGAATGGTTCAATTTGGGTAAAACATTAGTTTTATTGACATTTGGATTATTGATTTTTAATTCATGTTGTATCTACAATACTAAAACTTGTATTGGTAAGATTGGTAATATTGACGATAAGAACACTTACATAAAGACAAATAATTACGAAAGAGTAAATTTAGCTTATTAAACAAACATGATTTGCAACTTTTTTACTATTGTAACGACACATTGAGCGAACCACTCAATTTGGGTATAAAACACGTTTTTTACTAAGTATATTTTAACTAATAATTAATGGAACAATTTATTAAATTTAAAAAAGTATGGTTTGTTACTCCAATTTTACAAATAATATTACTTGTAGCACTGTTTATAATTATAGCCATTTTAGGTAAAATTAGTGTTGTACAAACAGGTTTATTGTTTGACAGGCCAGTATCGTTTTACATTGAAACACTTTTTGCCCCGGTTTACGAAGAGATTATTTTTAGAGGCGTTATTTTTGCTACTTTGTTAAAATATAAACCGCCTGTTAAAGCAATTATTTATTCGTCGTTATTGTTTGGGTTATGGCACTTAAAAAATATTTTTTTTATCGATGCTGTTCAACTTGTTAAACAAATTTGCTATACCGCATTATTTTTTGGCCCATTAATGGCATTTGTAACTTATAAAACAAAAACAATTTGGATACCGGTAATTTTGCATTATATAAATAATGCCTTTGCATTTTTTATGATTAACCAGGCAATGGTGCATTAAAAAAACTTGCTACTATTATTTTTTAATTATAAAGGTAATTATAATATTATTTTACAATAAAACTATTTGCCAATGAAAATTGAACACATAGCTATTTGGGCACGCGACCTTGAAAAACTTAAAATGTTTTATGTAAAGTACTTTAACATGAAATGCAGCCTAAAGTACGTGAACCCTAACAACCAGTATTCATCGTATTTTTTGACTTTTAATGAATCCGAAACGCGCATCGAACTTATGCACCACCCCGATATTACCGAAAGAATTGAAAAACAGTCGGCAACTTTTGGCATTGCCCATTTGTCGGTGGCTCTTGAAAATAAATTACAAGTAAATAAACTAACCGGGCAGTTGCGCACCGACGGCTTTAAAATTGTTAGCTGTCCACGCACCACCGGCGATGGATACTACGAGAGTGTTGTTGAAGATTGCGAGGGAAATACTATTGAAATTACTGTTGGTTAAAATTATTTTTAATGGATACAATTGTTAATAATATTGATAAACAATTACTTTTTAACCGAGGTAAAAATATTTTTTACAATAATGCTAAAGGTACATTGCGTTTTATCGACACCACTATCGATACTTTTTACAAGGTTGGTAAACTAAATAACGGCGACAAAAATAAAATTATTGATTATACTGTTAATAAAGTACTCGACGAGTTTTACTTTATTAACCAATATTATTGTTTTAATAAAAGGTCGATAAACGAATTATATGATATTTATGTTAGTTTATTTGAATGTATTAAGTTAAATAATAAACCACTAAATACTATATCCGAAAACCACTATTGTAATTTAAAAAACTGGTTAAACAAACATAACCAATTTGCAAAAAAATTATATTATTTGGCTAATAAAAATATTACACCGGTAGCATGTTCCGAGTATTCGGCAGCTTTACAATTGCAAATTCTGAATATCGACGTGAATAATATTAAAATACCATTTTTAGATATTGGCTGCGGTAAAAATTCCAATTTAGTTAATTATTTATGTAAAAATGGACTTGATGCTTTTGGAATTGACAGGTGCATGTTTTTACAAAAAAACCTTGTTAATTGTAATTGGCTCGAGTTTAATTATGGTACACAAAAATGGGGAACAATTGTTAGCAACCTTGGTTTTTCGAACCATTTTGTACACCATAATTTACGCCCCGATGGTAATTTTACTGAGTATGCAACAGTTTATATGAATATTCTTAAATCGTTAAAAATTGGTGGTACATTTAGCTATGCCCCAAATTTACCATTTATCGAGTGCTACTTAAACCCTTTACAATTTGCTGTAAAAACATTTAAAATTAAAGGTTCGGCTATTATATCGGCAAAGGTTACACGTTTAGTATAAATTAATTATTAAAATGTACTATTGAGCCTAAATATATAATTTAGTTAGGGTAACGCCGGTTTTGAAAATATTTGAAGTAATAATTAACTAAATTTAGTAACATAATAACAATTAAAATGAACAAACCGCGCGTTAAAATATGCTGTATAAGTAGCGTTGCCGAATCACAAACTGCAATTAAACATGGTGCATCGGCATTAGGTTTGGTTGGCAATATGCCAAGCGGCCCCGGTATTATTACCGATACACTTATAAACGAAATTGCCATGTCGGTACCACCACCTGTTTCAACTTTTTTACTTACAAGTCAAACAGATTCACTTAACATAATAGCTCACTATAAAAAAGTAAATACATCGGTAATACAAATTGTCGATATTATAAATTACAATCAATACGAGCTTTTGCGCCAACAGTTGCCACATGTAAAAATTGTACAGGTAGTACATGTTATTAATCAAAAATCGGTTGATTATGCTATAGAGGTTGCCCAATTTGTTGATGCAATTTTGCTCGATAGTGGCAACCCAAACCTTAATGTTAAACAACTTGGTGGTACTGGCCGTGTACATAACTGGCAATTAAGCAGGCAAATAGTTAATAGTTTAAATATACCTGTATTTTTAGCCGGCGGCCTTAATAGTAATAATGTTAAACAAGCTATTGATTATGTAATGCCTTTTGGTATTGATGTTTGTAGTGGAGTACGTACAAATGGTAAACTCGACGAAAATAAGCTCGATTTATTTTTTAAAGCCATCGATTATTAATTTTGGATATTATGTTTGTCAAACAAAAATATTAAAGATAATTAATACCTAAGTTGAGCGGTTGGAGCTATGC
>CAZJCR010000330.1:0-3050 GCA_964544385.1 uncultured Bacteroidales bacterium | reverse complement strand
GACTATGATGTACCATTGCAAGAAACGGTCTTTCAAAGAGTCATCACAAATTTAGTAGAATTTTCAATCGGAGATACTCACTCGTTAGCGATAGTAATTAATCGGGTACTCTGATGTGGGGAATGAAGCACAACATTTGAATATATGTAACTTAATAATTTTAGTTTAGCTGAGCTATCAAGCCCGGTTAATAAATTTTTGGGTAAGCATTCTACATGGGTGTTTCATAACCATATATTTTACCTGTAAAACTCTCAATTTTAACTTTAAACAAACATACATTATTAATAGCCGGTGACGAGTATTTAAAATCGCGGCCTGTATATTGTTGCATAAAAATATTCATAGCCGCAACCTTATCGTCAAAATTATCGATAAACTCAACATTTCCGTTTATAATAACACTACGATACCGCATACCATAACTACATGCCACGTTTTGGTTTTGCATAAAAAGTTCGTGGTCGGTGGTAAAATTTATACATACCGCAGGATTTTGTTTTAAAATGTCGATTTTTTTGCCTTTAAGATCCGAGTGTAAATAAACAACGCCGTTACTATATCCAAAATTAAATGGCAATAAATATGGTTTTTGGTTTGCATCAACCATAGCAACATGGCAAAACTGGCATTTTTTTATTATTGCCTCAATTTGTTCAAGCTGGTCAATATAAGTTATTTTACGCATAATAAGTATAATTAAATTACTAAAAGTTAAAACTATAACTGCACCTAAGTTTAACAATATAAATAAAATATGTTTAAACAGGTATTAACTATAACCCAAATTGAGCTAATGGCTCAATCGATTTTGATTTTGCAAGTATTTCACAACATAGTTAGTGAAACACAACAAACTCTATATCGGGGTTATACCAAAATAAAGCGTTTGTTCGTTTAGCTCCAACCGTTCAACTTAGATATAATACAAAATGTTAAACATGTAATATGTGCAACAATCTATAAATATAATTTATAATTTGATAGTTTTTGTGGATAAAATATGTACTAATTAAGGTTTTTATTTGCAGATATAATAATTTAATACAAATAATTAAAAATTACAATTATGTCGATATTAGTAGGAAAAAAAGCTCCCGTTTTTAATGCAACAGCTGTTATTAACGGTGATACAATTGTTACCGATTTTTCGTTAAATCAATATTTGGGCAAAAACGATGTTATATTGTTTTTTTACCCCGCCGACTTTACTTTTGTTTGCCCCACCGAGCTTATTGCTTTTCAGGATAAACTAAGCGAGTTCGAAAAACGCGGTGTTGTTGTTGTTGCATGTTCAACCGACCAGGAGTTCTCGCATTGGAAATGGTTACAAACGCCAAAAAACGAAGGTGGCATTAAGGGGGTTAAATACCCTGTAGTTGCCGACCCTGCTAATACCATTACCGAAAACTTTGGTATTTTGGCAGGTAATTATGAATATAACGACAACGGCGAGGTGTCGTTTGTTGGCTCGGCACAAGCTTACCGCGGGCTGTTTTTAATCGATAAAGAGGGTGTTGTGCAACACCAGGTTGTTAATAACATGCCCATTGGCCGTAGTGTTGACGAGGCTTTGAGGGTGGTTGACGCATTACAGTTTTTTCGCGAAAACGGCGAGGTGTGCCCGGCAAACTGGCACAAAGGCGATAAAGCCCTAAAACCAACTCAGCAGGGTATTTCAGATTATTTAACAAACAATTAGTTTTGTATTATTTGGTTTAATTAAAAGCTGTAGCATAAATTGTTACAGCTTTTTTTTAACAATTAAGTAATATCTAAGTTAAGCGGTTAAAGCGTAGCAAATAAACGCTTAACTTAGTATTAACCCCGATTTAGAACTTGTGGCCTTTCAAAAACGTAGTGAACTGAAAGGCTTACAAAGTATTTATCGTGAGCTGGAATCGCTTTATTCGGGGTAACAAGCTTATTGCTCAATTATCGAAACTCCGTCAATAGCTAATAGTTTTTGCCGTAATACTGACCCGTTTTTTTTACGTATCGATAAATTTATACTACAACTATTGTCGAACAACTGGTTACTTTGTTCGGGGTTTTCGTCTTTAAGTACCCGCATCACATCGTTCATTACCAAATATCCAAAGCTTATGGTAAAAATATCTTGCTCGTATTTTTCAATTATCGAAGCATTAGTAATAGCATCGGCGGCAGCACTACGATATGCATTAACAAGCCCTGGAACACCAAGTTTTGTACCACCAAAATAACGTACAACAACTATTAAAATATTGGTAAGGTTGTTCGACAGTATTTGTCCCAGTACCGGTGGCCCCGACGAGTTCGATGGTTCACCGTCGTCGCTGCAGCGATAAACAGGGTTATTAACACCAACCCTAAAAGCATACACATGGTGCCGTGCATCAAAATACTCTTTTTTAATTTCTTTAATTAATTGCTTAACCTGCTCTTCGGTATTAACGGGGTAAGCCAATGCAATAAACCGGCTTCCTTTATCTTTATAAATTCCTTGCGAATTTGTAGCTATAGTAAGGTATAAATCGGGCTGGTTGCACATTACAAATTTAGTATTGTATCAATTTGTTGTATTTCGGTATTTGTAAACCCTGTATTTTTTATAGTATCAATATTATTTAGTAGTTGTTCAACACTGCTTGCACCTACAAGTACCGATGTTACCTGGTTATGGTTTAACAACCAGGCTAATGCCATTTGCGCCAGGCTTTGCTGGCGGTTTTGTGCAATGATATTAAGCTTATTAAGTTTCGACAATAGCTGTGGCGTAATACTGCTACTATTTAAAAACGGGCTTTGGCTTGCAGCCCTCGATTTTTCGGGTATCCCGTTTAAATATTTGTTGGTAAGCAGGCCTTGCGCCAATGGCGAAAAAACTATACCACCAATTTGTTTTTGTTGTAAAACATTAAGTAAACCCTGCTCGGGTGTACGCTCAAGCATACTGTATTTAAACTGGTGAATTAAACATCGGGTACCAAGGTTTTCGAGTATTTGGGTTGCCTGTAATGTTTGTTGCGGGTTGTAGTTCGATATGCCGGCGTATAAAGCTTTGCCTT
>CAZJCR010000329.1:0-3066 GCA_964544385.1 uncultured Bacteroidales bacterium | reverse complement strand
AAGGTTTTGATAAACACCATATTTTGAACCACGATCCTGATATTTGTAGTTACCGGCTGTAATATTTAGCTGACACTCTTTATCAGCACTTTCTTTGTCTTTACCCATTAAATTTTCGGATTTTGTCCAAATAGTATAACGATAACAAGCCTGTTCAACAACTACACCTTCAGTAACCCATTGTAGTGCCCATCCGTCTTGTCCAGCAACATCGGCTACAGTAACTTTTAGGCAAGAGTCGCCAGTGTGCCCTGGGGTGGCTAACTCAGTAACTAATGAGCCTGATTTCCAGCTATTAAGAGTTTCGCCTTGTTCAAAACCATACTCAAATGGTGGAATGTTTTGTGCATTAACGGCTATTGCCATACAAAATGCTGCAGTAATCAAAGTAATTTTCTTCATAGTGCATAAAATTTAAGTTAATAAATAAAATAATTAGTGTTTAATAAATTTTTGAGTGTATGTTCTATTATTGGCATCGGTTAACACCAATAAATACAATCCATTATTTAAATAGTTTATCGGAATATTATTTTCAATAATATATTTGCCATCAATAATATTTATACGCCTACCAGTTATATTATATATAGCAATATTACTAAATATTTCCGATTTATCAACCATATTTATAATTAATTCGTTGTTTTTAACAGTTAAATTGAAAGGTTTTGAATTAGCTGTATTTTGTTCAATATTAGTATTTAAACCTAAGTATGACCGTAAATAATTTTTAACTGCATAGTAAGCAGGCTTAGGGTTAACTTTTTCGTCGAACAAACATGCCTGGCCATAGGCATTATTAGTATGGGCTGGTATCCACGAGTATTTATCAGTAAAACCCCAAACAACAATTTCATGGCAATAATCGGTTTCAATCATTAGTTTCATAAAGTTTACATAATCGTCGGCCTGGGCTTTAAGAGCATCCTCGGTACCCATTTGCGATGCAGGTATTTTAATATCGAGTTCGGTAACAATACATTTAACGTTTATATCGTGGTAACGCTTAAAGTTTTTCTCAACATTCGGAAAATATGTACCGCGTATCGACTGATGGCATTGAAAACCTGCCGCGTGTACCGGTATTCCTTTTTCAACAAGTTCTTTTACTTTGTTAAACATACCATCGGCTTTTTTTGAGCCAAAAGTTTGATTAGCATACTCGTTAAGTACCAGCAACGCGTCGGGGTCGGCACGGTGCGCGTAAATAAATGCCGAGTCAATATAATCGTCGCCAATAACATCTTTCCAAATTGATGGCCTAAGGTTGCCTTCGCCGTCAAATGGTTCGTTTACAACGTCCCACTCTTTTACCCGTCCTTTGTAATGTGTAACAACTGTAGTAATGTAATGCTCCATTATTTTTAGCAGCGAGTCGCGTGTATAACCATTCAGGTTTAGTGTTCCATCGGAACCTCCTCCTAACCATCCTGGCATTTGCGAGTGCCATATAAGGGTATGCCCACGGGTTAAAATGTCGTGTTCTTGTCCAAATGTACACATGTTATCGCCATAAGCAAAGTTAAAAACATCCATCGAGGCGAAAATTGAACCCATTTTCATCTCGTTGCCACAAACAACTGAGTTAAAGTTTGCCAAAACTTTTTTTGGATAATTTCGGGTAGGCAGGTTATAAAATGTCGACCAAAAACTTTCACCATCGTTATTGGCAAGGGCTGTACCTAAGTATTTGCCGGGTATCATGTCCATATATATACGTAACGAGTCCTGGCTGTAAACCTTAATACTGCAAACAGTACAAATTGTTATTAAAAATAAGCTAAGCTTGTTTATCATATTGATATATTTAATTTATTATGGTAAAAAAACTTTAATAAAACCCAACAATTTAATCGACTAAAAGTTTACTAATAATAAGGTTTATATAAAGGTAAAAAGCAAATAATAACCTGCGGGTTATTAGCCCACAGGTTAACAAAATTAGTTAGCAATATTTCCTTTCATATTATAATTTGTCGAAAGTTCGGCCGTTGGTATAGGCATAAACTCGTTTTTGTTTTCGGTAAAACCATAAAGTACGTTGCCCGATGCATCAACCTCTTTGCGGCGCAGCGGTGCTAAAACATCGTCGGCGGTGTGGCTTGGTGTAACGCTCCAGCGCAAAAGGTCGAAAAAGCGCCAGCCTTCGGCAAAAAGCTCAATACAACGTTCGTGGCGCAATGCCCGTGGAAACGAGTTAATAACAGTACCATTAATAGTAGGTGCGGCGGTAATTAGTTGATCAACTGTAGGTAAAACACCTTCTTGTACGGCATACAACATTTTCGAGTCGGCACCATCTTCGGTAATTTGCAAGTTATTATTGGCACGTGCCCTAACCTGGTTAACATATGTGCGAGCCAATGGTTCGTTGCCGGTTTCGTATAAACATTCGGCATACATAAGCAATACATCGGAGTAGCGTATTAAACGGTCGTTAATACCAGTTTCCCAGTCGGTAGTTGCAACATCGCCACAGTATTTACGGGTACCAAACCATTTGCCGCGGTTAGCCGCGTTCGAACCCGATAACCACGATGTGTATGCTGTCCAACGTCCACCGACAACTTTTTGGTAGCGCGCGCCATCGGGACCCCACATGCTCATTGCATAACGTGCATCAATAATGCTGTCTTGGGCATTGCGTTCAAACTCGTTGTACATACTTAAAGTTGGTTGAATATTCCACCATGTCGAGTTATCGCCACTGGCATCCATCATACCAAACTCTTGTTGACGCCATGTACTTTGGTCACTTTGTCCCCAATCGGCAATAAAATCTTCACCCGATTCGGAGTTATATTCACCTTCAAGGTTATTATAAAACTGTACTTCGAACAACGACTCTTTATTGTTTTCGTTAGTTTCGGTGTGGTTGTCACGATAATTGTGCACTAACTCGTACTCTTCCGATTTTATAATACTGTCGAGTACAGGTAAAGCAGCCTGCCAGTCTGATGCATTGTCGGCCGAACCCCATTTAAGTATAGGTTTATAAATATACGCTTTTGCTAAATATGCCTGTGCCGAACCTTTAGTTGCACGTCCAATATTGTCAACATC
>CAZJCR010000328.1:0-3097 GCA_964544385.1 uncultured Bacteroidales bacterium | reverse complement strand
GTTTTTTAATCTCGTGCCCGGTAAGGTACATCATTTCAAGCGGGTAACCTGGCAGGCTGTCGGTGCCATTACCAAGCGACATTACCCTGAACACGTCGGCTGTAGTAATATTGCCGTTAATGCCTTTCAAAATATCTTCGCGTATTGTTCCCGATGCAACAATGCTAAAATCGCATTTGTTCGATGTTTTATCAAGATAGTATTTTGATGCATCGGCAATAAAAGGCCCAAGGTTGCTTGTGTAAAGATTATTGTAATTCATTGTAAGGTTAAAATTTGTTACGGCAATTGTGTCGTGATATTTTAAGCTGGTTTGTGCAAGGTATTTGCTGTTTATAAGTTTTATTTGTTTTTCGATGCTTTGTTGTATTGCACTGTCGCCTTTTATTTTATCGTTTACTGGCAGTAAATCAAAATCGAATTTTGATATTTTACCATTATCAAAAACTAAATCGATTTTTCCTAAATTATTGGCATAACTGCCTGTTTGAACAATGTATGTGTTGCCAATTTTAATGTATTCGGGAGTTGGTACGTGGGTGTGCCCGCTTAAAATAATGTCGGCAAAGGGTACTTTTTTTGCCATGTCAATATCTTCGCCATAATAACTGTTATTATTGTTATTGTGGTATAAGCCACTGTGCGACAGTATTATAACCAAATTAACATTATGTTTTGTTTTTAAAAGTTTAGCATATTTATTTGCAGTTTTAATTTGGTTGGCAAATGTAACAGGTTTACTTGCCGGTGCAACGGCAGCGGCGTCGGTTCCCATAATCCCGATAATTCCAATTTTGAGTCCGTTTTTTTCGATTATTGTGTAAGGTTTTATTGTATTGTTGTAAAGGTTTTCGAGTTTGTTGTCGAGCACTGATTTGGGGTCGAAAACCATGTTCGAGGCTATAATTTGTGGTATGTTGCCATTTTTAAGCGATTTTTCGATAATATTGGCTAAAACTTCGGGGCCATAGTCGAACTCGTGGTTGCCAAGGGTAACGCAATTGTAGCCTAATTTGTGCATAAGGTTAAGTTGATATGCTGTTTGGGTTTCGGCAACATGAAAAAGACTGCCCATTAAAAAATCGCCGGCATCGAACACTAAGGTGTTGTCAGGGTTTTTGTTTGTAATTGTTTTTATCATAGTAGCCAGCCGCGATATTCCGCCAAGTGTACTGTCGTTGTTAGTAACAAGTGGCGAGTACTCGCTCTCGGGGCCAAAACCACATAATTTTGAGTGTATGTCGTTTGTGTGTAGTATTGTAATGTTTTGTGCTATAAGGTTTTGGCCTAAAAATAGGGCTATAATAATTATTTTTGTTTTCACGCTTATATTTTTTAGTTAATTAATTTATTATATGTTTACTTTGTAAGTATTATTTAACCACTCAGCTAACGTATTTTAGTTAAATTACTGTGTAGTTGCCAAACTATTTATGCATAAAGGTAATAAATTGGTGTTCCTAAAAATATGTTGTATTTATTTTATGTAAATATCGGTAAAAAAACATTTTGCCCGTAGCGGTTGTGTTATTTTAACATTAATTTGTTGCCGGTGGTGTAAATAGTAATTGTATGTTTAATAAGTAATTAATTTCAATTAGTAAATTTGGTTAAAACCCAAATTGAGCTAATGGCTCAATCGATTTAGATTTATAAAAGTATTTCACTACACTTTGTTAGTGAAATACAACAAACTCTACATCGGGGTTATACCTATGTAAAGCGTTTGTTCGCATAAATCGAACCGCTCAACTTAGGTAAAAAACAAAGCTATAACCAATGAATTCTGTTAAAAATAACAGACTTAATTGGTTTGCTTAATAGGTTTTGCTTTGATAATAAAATACATTAAAAAATATATTGATTTTACTATAATAAAGCTTTTATTCGCTTTACTATAACCGCTCAACTTAGGTTTAATTTAAAAATAAAACGGGGCAAAAAATTGTGCCCCGTTTATATAGTTTGAATTTTAAAATTAATTTTACAAAAATGTGTCGGCATTATGGTAATTCAGGTTAAAGGCATCGGCAACAGCCTTGTATGTAACCTGACCATTAATAACGTTAAGGCCTTTTTTCAGGTCGCAATTGTCGGAACAAGCTTTTTTCCAGCCTTTGTTTGCAATTTGTAATGCGTAAGGCAATGTAGCGTTTGTAAGTGCAACTGTTGATGTAAATGGCACTGCTCCTGGCATATTGGCTACGCAATAGTGTAACACATCGTCGATAATAAAAACCGGGTCTTGGTGAGTTGTAGGTTTCGATGTTTCGAACGAGCCACCCTGGTCAATAGCCACATCGACTAAAACTGTGCCTGGGCGCATTGTTTTAAGCATATCGCGGGTAATAAGTTTGGGGGCTTTGGCGCCGGGAATTAAAACGGCTCCAACAATAAGGTCGTGGTTTTTAACCATTTCGCGTATATTGTATTCGTTTGAGTACATTGTAACTACGTTTGCCGGCATAATTTCGTTAAGGTATCGCAGGCGGTCCAAATTTTTGTCGAGTATAGTAACCTGAGCGCCCAAACCTGCAGCCATTAAAGCAGCTTGCGAGCCCACTATGCCGCCTCCAATAATCATAACTTTTCCGGGAGCGACTCCGGGTACGCCGCCTAAAAGTACGCCGCGGCCTTTAACAGGTTTTTCAAGGTATCGTGCACCTTGTTGTATTGCCATACGGCCTGCAACTTCGCTCATTGGAATAAGTAATGGCAACGAGTGGTCGGGGCGTTCAACTGTTTCGTATGCAATACAAACAGCTTTGCTTTGTATCATAGCGTGCATTAGTGGTTCGCACGATGCAAAATGGAAGTAAGTAAATAAAACCTGGCCTTCGGTAATAAGGTTGTATTCTTCGGCAATAGGTTCTTTTACTTTTATTATCATTTCGGCAATATTGTAAATGCTTTTTATGTCGGGTAAAATTTGAGCACCGGCCTGTTGATATTCATTGTCGGTAATGCCACTGCCATTGCCTGCTGTTGACTGTACATAAACTTTATGGCCGGCTTTTGTCATCTCGTAAACGCCGCCGAGGGTTAATGCTACCCGGTTTTCGTTGTTTTTAATTTCTTTTGGGACACCAATAATCAT
>CAZJCR010000327.1:0-3098 GCA_964544385.1 uncultured Bacteroidales bacterium | reverse complement strand
GCCCACGCTTCGTAGTCAAGTACATTTGCAAGCCCACACAGCCTGTCCCAACCCCTCGGGAAGCCAACACGCAACCAAAAATTGCAATAGAGCTTTCTATGTTGTAATCCAAATTTTTTATCACTTTTTTCTATTTTTTTTAGGGTAAACATGCTCCGTTTTACGGCTCCGAATGGTGGTTCAAACCATCATTCGGAGCTGTTTTGTGTATTGTTTTATTTTAGGTGGGCAACTTCAGCCGTAATGTCATGCTAAATTTCTCAGCTTTTGCTTATTCCCGCACGGGGGGCAGCATGGTCAAGAATATCCAATCAATTTAGACCCAAATTGAGCTAATCACTCAATCGATTTATATTTTGTAAGTATTTCACTACACTCCGTTAGTGAAACACAACAAACTCTACATCGGGGTTAACCTAAGTAAAGCGTTTTTTTACTGCGCTTTAACGCTATACTTAGGTTATATTTTGTAATAATGATAATTCAAATATTGCTAATATATTCATTAATATTAAATATAATACAGATTAAACATAAATATAAATTGATTGTTTAAATGCAAAATTATATCATTGTTAAATAAGATAGTAGTTTATAAAAAAAATCATAACTAAAAATTGATGATTATGAAAACAAAACACGTGCTTTTTATTGCATTTTTTTTTATTGCAACTATAGTACAGGCTCAAAGGCCCGAATATTCAATGTTCTCAAACCAAGTTAAAGATGCACGAAATAAAAAGGAACAAAAAACCGATAAGTTTCAGGAATTCACCTTTAAGTATGAATATATTACCGACGAGAAAGAGACCTTTCTTCAGGTAGGTAACAACTCGGTCGAAATTAAGAAAGACAAAGGCGAAAACCCTTCGGCGCGCCCATCAAGGTATTACGCCGTAAGCCCCGACGGCAAATGGGCCTTAATAAATGCCCTTTATGATACAAAAAAGAACCCTGTTGCACGTATATATCTGGCCGACCTTGAAACGGTTGTTCCCGGGCAATCGGCTCGAGGCTCAATTCAAATAGGCCAATACAATGCACCTGGGTTTATAAAAGGGGCTACCACATGCATTACTAATTTTGATACCAACTCCGATATGTTTGCAATACTTAACGGCTCAAATGTTGAAGGTTGGAGCGCGAAACAAAAAAAAGCACTATGGAAACACAAAGACCCCGATGTTGACCAAATATTTGCCAACCCTGATGCCGGTTTTGTACTAATTTTTTCGTACGTTGAAGATAAAAAAAGCGAGCTTACAATTCTAAAATTATTATCAGGCGAGGTTTTATTTAAAACCCCAATTGAAGCCAGCAGTATTAGTGTTGAATCAATTAAAGGCTCAAATACATTAGTTGTTTATAATGGGTACGAAACCTTTTACCGAATATCGGGCATACCTTTTAAAATTGATAAAGTGTTTAAAAAGTATAATGGCTATTACAATGGAAATATAGTTGACCTTTTTGATGCAGGCCGGTATGTTGAAGTAATATATAACGATAAAAACCAATGGATTTATAATTTGGTTGATATAGATGGAGAAAACATATTGTACGAAAGCAACAAAAGCGACATGTACAAACCCCAATTAACCAAATTTACGCTTAAAACTGGTTTTAATAATGCCAACCACAACAACTTTGATTTTGGGGCATATCTACATAATGAATACTTTATGTTTTTCGATAATAAAGGCAATTATTATTGCAATAATAACAACGCGATGGCCTTTTTTTACCAGAAACTTGGCGATAAAAATGAGTACATTGACAAAACAAAATCAGCATTAAACCCCAACATACTTGGCAAAACACTTAATGGCGATGCTAAAGCCGATTTAATTATAGCTATTGATAAATATCTAAACCCGCAAATACTTGCCAGCGGCGAACCTTATGCAGTTGACGAAATAGTTAAAATTATTGAACAAACAAAAAATGATGAGGCCTTAAAATATCTTGTCCCCGATTTGGTTACAGGGCTTGCCGATTATAGCAACGAACAGTTCGACGATTTTGAAAAAGCCGAATGTGCCGCACTTTATAATGCACTTAGCCAATACAAATCGAAGAACCTGATGGCCAATACCGACAAAAAACCCGATGTGCAAAAGTTAGATTTTATTACTGAGCAGTTTAAAATTCGGTCGCTCGATACATACAAACAAAAAGACAACGTGTTTGAAGATGCGCCCGACAAACCATACATGGTGCTCGACAATACAAAACATCTGCAACGTGTTAGTAAAGCACTTTACACACCAAACGGTAACGAAATTGTAACAGCATCGTGGGACAAAACCATACGTGTTTGGGATGCTGCCAATGGCGAATTAAAAAGGGTTATACGCGTTCCCGCGAAACCCGGTTCCGAGGGACAAATTTTCTGCATGGCCATGTCGCCCGACGGAAAATTTCTGGCAGCTGCAGGTTATTCGGTTGGTGCAGGTGATATGGAACGATACGGCAACGACTATGTTTTACTTATCGATTATGCTACAGGCAAAATTATCGACCTATTTGCCGCCCACGGGCAAGCTATATTTTCTCTTGCTTTTTCCGACGATGGCAAGTATTTAGTATCGGGCGGTGGAACCACCGACAATACTGTTTGGTATTACAAGGTGGATCCATCGGAAGAGTTTCAGAAACTAAAACTGCATGGCGGCGCGCAAATGTCGGAACTTGTATCGGGCTTAGCCCCAATAAAAGGGACTCACGATTTTATGGCTTGTGATTTTAGCGGATTTGGCGCACGTGTTTTTGCCCCAAAAGCCGATGCAACCGGAAATATTGTTGGCCCGCCAACCGCTATAAATATTATTGAGTCGCCGGCTAAGGCAATTAAACAACTATCGCCCGCGTTTAACGCGGTTTCAACCAGCCCCGACGGAAAATTGGCAGCTTTTGCCACATCATTAGGTGTGTACATAATTTCTACCGATACAGTACAAAACTTTTTTATGCGCGTTCCAACATGGTCGGCTAAGCCTGTATCAGCAAACAACTTTAGCCCCGATGGAAAGAAAATTGCAGTTGCCGCAGGCGAAGAAATACGTGTTTTTGCCGTGCGCCCCATTGGTGATACGCTC
>CAZJCR010000326.1:0-3099 GCA_964544385.1 uncultured Bacteroidales bacterium | reverse complement strand
AAATACTTACAAAATCTAAATCGATTGAGCAATTAGCTCAATTTGGGTATAAATTCAATAATTTGCCATAAGGCTATATGCAAACCAAAGCATCGGGGCTTGTCCATGTAAGTCGCCGGCAACCCGTTCACGGTTTAAATAGTAATTAACATCAAAACTTTGGCCGGTTCCCTCGCAAACCTGGTGCAAGTTTCCATTATTATCGATATACTTAACCAGAGCCTGCCATGCCTTTAAAATTGCATCGTTATACAAATTATTATTTTGAAATAAACCTTTTTTTACCCCAATCGACATTGCATAACCAAACATGGCTGTAGCCGAAGTTTCGTAAAACGATTTATTATTATCGATAATTTGCCGCCACATACCATTAGCCGATTGATGAAAAATTAAAGATTGCATCATTTTTACGTAACCGTTATGTATTGTATTATAGTATTTACTTGTTTGTGGCAACTCGGTTAAAATTTCGGCCATACCAGCCGCCACCCAACCATTGCCCCTACCCCAATAAAACGGGCCATTTGCACCATGATAGAATAACCCGTTTGGCTGTTGCAATTTTTTTATGTACTCGTTAACAAGCATTGCAGCCCTGTTTAAATAAATATCATTACCGGTAACCCTATAAGCTTGCACCTGCAAACTTGCAACCATCCAAATATCGTCAATCCAATAGCGTGCCTGGTAAGTAATTCCGTTATCAAGAGTATCGGACCACTGGTTATTGGCCAATAGCATACCTTGGTTTAAAAAAGAGTTTCCCAAATTTTGACGGTAAAGCTCAAGTGGTAAAATACCAAAAACACTAATATCGACATGGTTAGCATTACTTACCATTGAACCGGTAGCTAATAATGAATAACGTTGTGCAATTTTATTAAGTAATGCTGTATCGTTTAACAAACCTGCCACCCTTGCGGCACCAAAACCTGTGCAAGCCTCGGCATAGTGTATGCCATTTGCATAGCTGGTATTGTACATCATAAAAGTGGGCCTGTTTAACAAATTATTAATAAGTAACCGCGACACTTTAACATAACAACTATCAGTAATAAAGTTATTATTTGTTTGAGCTTTTATATTAAAAAAACAAATGAAACAAATAAAAATAAAAACAACATTTTTTTTCATCTGTAAATAATTTAAAGTTAAAGTAAAACAGCTTACCAATATTTTAGGACGAACACTCAAATTAATTTTTACCTAAGTTGAGCGGTTGGTGCTATGCGAACAAACGCTTTACTTAGGTATAATCACGATGTAGAGTTTGTTGTATTTCACTACACTTAGTTGGCTAAATACTTACAAAATCTAAATCGAATGAGCGAATCGCTTAATTTGGGTTTTAGTTTAAAAAAATTCCATCATGGCTTTAATAAGCTTTAATTTTTGTAACGAATAAGGAGGATATTTAACATTAGGTTCGAAACTAAATGGTTTATGTAAAATACTTTTATAATGTGTAAAAGCGTCGAAACCAGCTTTTGAATGATAATTACCAATGCCACTAAAACCCACACCGCCAAATGGCAGGTTGCTGTTAGTTAAATGCATAATACTGTCGTTAACAGCACCACCACCAAACGATAATTGATGTAATATGCTTTTTATTGTATTTTTATTTTTCGAATATATGTAACACGACAGTGGTTTTGGCCGGCTTTTAACCCAACTAATAGTTTTGTTTAAATTATCGAATGTAATTACAGGTAAAATTGGGCCAAAAATTTCGTCATCCATAATTTTGTCACTAAATTCAACATTGTTTAAAACTGTTGGCGAAATAAAACGCGACTCGCGTTGAGTAATACCACCATAGCATACTTTATCGGTATTTATCAGGCCGCAAAGCCTGTCGAAATTTTTTGTATTAATAATTTGGGTATAATAATTGGGCAGGTTTTGAGCTGTTTTGGGATATTTGTCTAACTCAAAATAAAGTGCGTTTAAAAATTCGTTGGCAATACTTTTCTCAACCAAAACATAGTCGGGAGCCACGCAGGTTTGCCCGGCATTTAAAAATTTTGCCCATGCAATACGTTTAGCGGTAACTTTTATATTACAACCGTTAAACACAAATACAGGACTTTTACCACCCAACTCGAGTGTTACCGGAGTTAGATTTTTTGCAGCAGCCTGATACACAATACGTCCTACCGGTATGCTTCCGGTAAAAAATATTTTATCGAAACGATATTTTAAAAGTTCCGATGTTATATCGACACCGCCCTCGACAACATGAAAAAAACCCGGATCGAAATTATCGTTAATTAACTTAGCCATAACGTTTGATGTAAGTTCGGGCAGTTCGCTTGGTTTTAAAATTACAGTGTTACCGGCAGCTATTGCAGTTATAGCGGGTACAAACGACAGTTGATAAGGATAATTCCATGCCCCAATAACTAACGAAACGCCTAATGGTTCGGGTATTATATAGCTTTTGGCCGGAAAATTTACAAGTCCGGTACTAACCCGTTTTATTTTGCTCCATTTTTTTACATTTTTAATAGCGATACTAATCTCGTGATATAGAAGCGACAATTCAGAGGCGTATGTGTCAAATTCAGATTTACTAAAATCGTTGTAAATAGCTTTATATAAAAGGTTCTCGTTTTGTTTAACCAAGTTTTTAATTTTATAAAGCTGTTCAATCCTGAACTTTACATTTTTTGTAATATTCGAATCAAAAAACGTTCTTTGTTTTTCAATAATGTTTTCAATATTTTTCATATAACTCATATTATGTTAATTAACCCACCTATATATACACAAATCAAACCATTTACATTTGGTATCAGCCACACAATTTAGTATCTGCAATATATTAATACCAAAGTTTTTAGGTATAGCTATCATTTTATATCAACAATTTAAAATTAATACTAAACATAGGTAAAACAAATATATATTATGTTTAAACCGCTCAACTTAAGTAAAAGTAACAATAAAAATGCAATAAAATTTTTAAAACTAATGATACATAATTTTTACAAAACAAAATATATTATGCTGTTATAAAATTATTTGTACATTAGCTAAACAAATTAAATAACCGAAACTAAATTTATTAAAACACGCAACTAATTATTTTTA
>CAZJCR010000325.1:2293-3108 GCA_964544385.1 uncultured Bacteroidales bacterium | reverse complement strand
CTTAACAATACCGATGTTGCAATTGGCGGTTTCGAGCAATACAGGGTCGATACCGATAACCCTGTAAGATACCAAAACAAGTATTTTTACATGTATGGGGCACAATATTTTTTAAATGTTAATTTCCGTTTTTAAAATCAAATGAATATGAAAGTGTTAAATAAAATATCGAAAATTTTAGTTTTAGCGGTTTTAGTAATAGCCTACGGTTGCGTAAACCAGGAGTTTGACGCACCTGCCGGACAGCCGCTGCCCAATGGCGAGACAGTAACTGTACAAAACCTTGTTGACAAATATAACGCGGCAGGCGCAAGTTTTAAAGTTGATACAAACATGTACCTGTATGCAACGGTTACTGCCGACGAGTCGACCGGGAACCTGTACAAACAAATTTTTGTGCAAGATGCAACCGGCGGTTTAAACCTTAGGTTAATTGAGGGTGCCAGCAATATACGCACAGGCGACTCGGTGCGCATCGTGTTAAACGGCCTTATAGTTTCGAATTATCGTGGGGTTATGCAGCTCGACTCGATAAAACCGGCATACGACATAATTACCATTAAAAACAACGTTCCGCGCCAGCCACAATTAGTTACAATAGCCGATTTGGCCTCAGGGGCTTATACCAACATGCTTATAAAGCTTGATGAAGTACAGTTTTCGGGTCCCGATACATTAAAAACTTTTGCTAACGGTTACGAACTTGTAACCGAAAACCGTACGCTTGTTGATTGTGGCGGCTCGTCGGTACTTGTGCGCACAAGTGGTTATGCAAATTTTGCCGATGTTAAAGTGCCATCGGGCAAGGGTTCGTT
>CAZJCR010000325.1:0-2283 GCA_964544385.1 uncultured Bacteroidales bacterium | reverse complement strand
GTCCGCACTGCGGAGTAATGTTTAAAAAGCTGGTTAATTGCAATTGCAAGCCAGTATAGTGGCGAGATACAGCTTTACATACGCGATATACGCGAGGTGTTGCTAACAGGTCCGCGTTGCCCCGATTTGAGTACCGGCGAAGGTACGTTTGCTGACCCGTACAACGTGGCATCGGGCATTGTTAACCAGGGAACTAACGACGTTTGGGTACAAGGTTACCTTGTTGGCGTGTACGAAACTGTTGATGCCAATGGTGCCGACCTTGCCGAGTTTACCCCAAGCTTTACAGCTCCGTTTAATACTGCCACAAATGTTATTATTGCCGATACCGAAGACGAAACCAATATTGCTAATTGTGTTATTGTGCAGTTATCGTCGGGCGATATACGTACAAAAACTAATTTAAAAGACAACGGCTCGCTGCTTGGCGAACCAATTATGTATAAAGGTAACCTTGAGGCATATTTTGGCGCAAAAGGTTTAAAATTTACAACAGGTTACTGGCTTAATGGTAACGGTATTAACCCCGATGCAGGTGGTACAGGTTTGTTTACCGAAAAATTTACAGCCAATTTAGGAAGCTTTACAGCTGTTAATGTTGTAGGTACACAAGGTTGGATTTGGGACAGTTATGGCAGCGGTTGTGCTAAAATGAGCGGTTACGCCGGCAGTAATATTGCCAACGAAGACTGGCTTATATCGCCCAAAATCGATTTATCGACAAATACCGGTTCGGTACTTACATTTAAACACGCAGTAAACTATCTCGACACATGGGACAACCTAACCGTATGGGCATCGGTAAACTATACCGATGGCGACCCTAACCAGGCTGTTTGGTCGCAATTAACAGGTTGGGACCAAACAAAACCCGGTAGTTCGTGGACATTTTTCGATTCGGGCGATGTTGATTTGTCGGCTTTTGACGGAAAAATAATAAATATTGCTTTTAAATACGTTAGCACTACAACAGGCGGCTCGACCTGGGAGGTTGGCGAAGTTGTTGTTAAGTAAAAAGTAAATGTAATTAACGATAATTAAAACCTAAGTTGAGCGGTTGGAGCTATGCTAACAAACGCTTTACTTAGGTTAACCCCGATGTAGAGTTTGTTGTGTTTCACTAATGAAGTGCAGTGAAATACTTACAAAATCTAAGTCGATTGAGCGATTCGCTCAATTTGGGTAAAACCCAAATTAAAACCGCCGTTGGCTAACCAACGGCGGTTTTTTTTAACTGGATTTTACTGCGTCTTTAGTACAACTTATTTGAGAATGTCAGTTTTTTACAGCTTTTTTATAACGTTCCGACACGGTATCCCAGTTTACAATATTCCAAAAAGCCGCTATATAATCGGGTCGGCGGTTTTGATATTTTAAATAGTAAGCATGTTCCCACACGTCGAGTGCCAGTAGTGGTGTTCCTTTAACCGCGGCAACGTCCATAAGCGGGTTGTCTTGGTTGGGTGTTGATGTAACTGCCAATTTGCCGTCGTGAGTTAAAACAAGCCATGCCCATCCACTACCAAATTGTGTTGCTGCAGCTTTGTTAAAAAGTTCGGCCATATTGTTAAGCGAGCCAAAGTTCTCATCAATAGCTTTTTGCAAATCGGCCGACGGTTTAGTTTTATCGGGGGTAAGGTTTTCCCAAAACAGCATGTGGTTAAAATACCCGCCGGCATTGTTGCGCACAACAGCAGGTTGTGCGCTTACCGATGCAAAAATATCGGTTAACTGTTTATACTCAAGGTCGGTTCCGTTGGCAGCATTTAAAAAATTGTTGTAATAGCCTTTATAATGCTTGTTATAATGCAAGTCCATTGTTTGAGCATCAATATATGGCTCTAAAGCATTGTAAGGGTAAGCAAGTTCGGGTAAAGGCCTGTCGGCTTTAGTTGCCTGGGCGTTTGCATTTTGCGATACTATTAATGGTAAAAGTACCATAACTGTTTTTGTTATATTTTGCTTTTTCATAATTATTAAGTTTTAATATTTAAGACAAATATATCTTTTATTATTGAAAGAGCAGTTATAAAGTTTATTGTTAATGTTTATAGCGTAATAGATTTACTTTATGTACCAAAATTGTTATTGTGTTTAATTATATATATAAATTATGTTAAAATGGATTTGTTCCTAAGTTGAGCGGATAAAGTGTAGCAAATAAACATTTTACTTAGGTTTAACCGCGATATAAATTTTTTGTATTTCATCAACGAAGTGCAGTGAAATACTTACAAAATCTAAATCGATTGAGCGAATCGCTCAATTTGGGTTTTAGTCATT
>CAZJCR010000324.1:0-3173 GCA_964544385.1 uncultured Bacteroidales bacterium | reverse complement strand
CATTTTTTATAGTTTAGTTAGTAATAGAAAAAACCGCTCGCGGTTTAATTAACCCAAAGGGGCTGTCGTTGCAGGCAGCCTCTTTTTTTGTTTTATAAAGCAAAAATTTATATTTACAACCGCGCCATTCACCCTTATTTATAATGAGGTTAGGGGGATACTGGTAGTAGAATTTTTTTCGTGTTTTAACACTTAAACCTAAGTTGAGCGGTTAAAGCGTAGCAAATAAGTGCTTTACTTAGGTTAACCCCGATGTAGAATTTGTTGTATTTCACTAACTAAGTGTAGTTAAAAGCTTACAAAGTCTAAATCGATTGAGCGAATCGCTCAATTTGGGTTAAACTAATTACACTACCAAAAATCGAATTTGGTAAAGAATATCCTAAATTAAGTGGTTAATTGCTACTATTTGGGTAATGGTCAACTTTATTGCTTAAAACAATAAACAATAAATTACATTTATTTATATTTGCCACGGTTTTATAACCCGTTTTTAAAACCCATTATTTGTTTTTTTGTTATAACCTATGTTAAGCGGTTAAAGCGTAGCAAACAAGTTCTTTACTTAGGTTAACCCCGATGTAGAGTTTGTTGTGTTTCACTAACCAATTGTAGTGAAATACTTACAAAATCTAAATCGATTGAGCGATTAGCTCAATTTGGGTCTAAATCGATTGAGCGAATCGCTCAATTTGGGTTTAAATCAAATAAAACAACATGTCGTTAGCTTGTAAAATGGTAATAAATTAAATATTATGGAAAACATAAAAATTGGTATTATTGGTTTAGGATATGTGGGGTTGCCTTTGGCAGTTGAGTTTGCAAAAAAATACCCGGTAATTGGTTTCGATATCAATAAAAAACGCGTTACCGAACTTAATAGTGGCAGCGACCAAACATTAGAAATTGACAACCAGCTACTTACATCGGTTTTAGTTAATGCCATGCCGCAAAACAACAGCGGACTGTTTATTACCGATAATAAAACCAGCCTCGAAACATGTAATTATTACATTGTTACCGTTCCTACACCAACCGACAAAAACAACCGGCCCGATTTAACCCCGCTTATTAAAGCATCGCAAACTGTTGGCTCGGTTATTAAGCCCGGCGATATTGTTATTTACGAATCGACAGTTTACCCCGGTGCTACCGAAGAAGATTGCATTCCGGTAATTGAACAAGTATCGGGTTTAAAATTTAATACCGGCTTTTTTGCCGGCTACTCGCCCGAGCGCATTAACCCAGGCGATAAAGAACATACCGTATCTAAAATTAAAAAAGTTACATCGGGTTCAACCCCGCAAATTGGCATTAAAGTCGATAATCTTTACAAAAGCATTATTACAGCCGGAACGCACCTTGCCCCCACTATTAAAGTTGCCGAGGCTGCTAAAGTTATCGAAAACTCGCAACGTGACATTAACATTGCTTTTGTTAACGAACTGTCGAAAATTTTTAATAACCTGGGTATCGACACTAACGACGTACTTGAAGCCGCAGGTACAAAATGGAATTTTTTACCATTTAAACCAGGCCTTGTTGGTGGGCACTGCATAGGCGTCGACCCATATTACCTTGCCCAAAAGGCTCAACAAACCGGATATAACCCCGAAATTATTCTGGCCGGCCGACGTATGAACGACGGTATGGGAACCTGGGTGGCATCGCAAATTGTTAAACTTTTAATAAAAAAAGGCCACGCGGTACTTAATGCTAACGTGCTGGTGCTTGGTATTACTTTTAAAGAGAATTGTCCCGATATACGTAACACTAAAGCTGTTGATGTTATTAACGAACTTAAACAGTATGGCTGTAATGTCGATGTGTACGACCCATGGGCTAACCCCGCCGAAGTAATGCACGAGTACAGCCTTGAACTTACTACCGATATAAACAACAAAAAATACAACGCCGTGGTTTTGGCCGTGGCTCATAACCAGTTTAAATCTGTCGACCCTAAACATCTTAGTCAAAACGGTAATACTGTAATTTTCGATATTAAAGGAATTTGGGATAAAAACATTGTCGACGGGCGCTTGTAGCTATTTATGTTTTTTATTATACATTTACAGCAACCCTGCATCACAAACTTAACAAAGGTAAAAAGCAATAAAGGCAGGCATTTGTTATTAACATAAAAAGGTTAATACAATAATAGCTCAATTTGGGTCTTTATCGCGAGAGCGAATCGCTCAATTTGGGTAAGAGTAAAATAATAAAGCTTTTTTAGCACATTATGGAAAAAACAAAAATATTAGTTACAGGTGGTGCTGGTTTTATTGGTTCAAACCTTGTCGATTATTTTTTAAGCAAAAACTATCAGGTTGTTTGTATCGATAACTTTGCAACCGGTAAACGCGATAATTTAACCCAGGCTTTAAAAAACCCGTTATTTACCTTAATCGAAGGCGATATACGGAATATTGACGATTGCCATAAGGCCGTTAAAGGTTGCGATTATGTTTTGCACCAGGCAGCTTTGGGCAGCGTGCCACGCTCAATTAACGACCCCATTACAACCAACCAGGTTAACATAAGCGGCTTTTTAAACATGTTAGTTGCCGGCCGCGATGCCGCGATAAAACGCTTTATTTATGCAGCCAGCTCGTCAACCTATGGCGACTCGGAAAAACTGCCAAAAGTTGAAGATAATATTGGCAAACCACTGTCGCCATACGCGGTTACAAAATACGTTAACGAGCTTTACGCCGATGTTTTTGCGCGTACATACAATATTGAATGTGTTGGCTTGCGTTATTTTAACGTTTTTGGCCAACGGCAGGACCCCAACGGCGCATACGCGGCTGTTATACCCCTTTGGGTTAAAAACCTTATTAACCACCAACAACCCGTTATTAATGGCGACGGAACATTTAGCCGCGACTTTACCTATATCGACAACGTTATACAAGCCAACTACTTAGCAATGGTAACACCTGCAAACAAACTTAAAAACAACCAAGGTTACATAGCGCAGGTATTTAACATAGCATTTGGTGGCAATACAACATTAATAAATTTATATAAAGCCCTGCAGCAAAACCTCGCAAAACACGACAGCCAAATAGCCAACATCGAACCTGTTTTTGGACCATTCCGTTCGGGCGACATTCCACACTCGCAGGCAAGCATCGAAAAAGCAAAACTATTATTAGGCTACAACCCAAAAT
>CAZJCR010000323.1:0-3187 GCA_964544385.1 uncultured Bacteroidales bacterium | reverse complement strand
TTTATGATTAATAATATCCCACAAATAAAACACACTAACAGCGGCAATTTTTTTTTACTGGCCGGCCCATGTGTTGTCGAAAACGAAACAATGGTTTTCGACATAGCCAAACAAATTATCGATATAACCAACAAACTACAAATACCTTTTATTTTTAAAGCATCGTATCGCAAAGCAAACCGTAGCCGTAACGACTCGTTTACCGGAATTGGCGACATTAAAGCCCTTGAACTGCTTAACAATGTGCGCCAAACATTAAAAGTACCTGTTGTTACCGATATACACACCGCCCACGAAGCCGAACTTGCAGCTAAATATGTCGATGTTTTGCAAATACCGGCTTTTTTATGCCGACAAACCGACTTGCTCGAAGCCGCGGCACGTACCGGAAAATTTGTAAACATAAAAAAAGGCCAGTTTTTAGCACCTGATGCAATGAAATTTGCCGCCCAAAAAGTTATCGATGCCGGAAACCCCAACGTTATGCTTACCGAACGCGGAACAACATTTGGATACCAAGACCTTATTATTGATTACCGCGGTATACCCGAGATGCAAAAAACCAAATTGCCAGTTATACTCGATATTACTCATTCGCTACAACAACCTAACCAATCGACCGGGGTTACCGGCGGACGGCCCGACTTAATCGAAACCATTGCCCGTGCTGCAATTGCGGTTGGCACCGACGGCCTTTTTATTGAAACACACCCAAATCCCGAAATTGCAAAAAGCGACGGGGCAAATATGATTAAATTAAACCTGCTCGAACAATTACTTACCAAATTAGTTGCAATTAGAGCTACTATAAATACATTTTAAAAGTTTTTTTATACCATTAGCAGGTAATTATTTTATCTAAATAGTTGATATTTGCATAAAACAAACCATAATAAGTAACTATTATTTTGTTGTTTTAACCCAATTAATAAATTTGCTAAAAGTAACGTTAACAAAAAAATAACGAATGAAAAATAAGTATCGAAGCATATATTATCAACTACTATTTAACATTGTTTTGCCGGTAATAACCGTTTTATTACTGATAGGAATTTTTAGTTACAACAACACAAAAACAATACTACACCAAAACTCCGAAACCGAGCGTAACTTTATTTACGACGAAATAAAATCGTTTATCGAACTGCAATACGTTGCATTATCGATAATTGAAGAACCAATGAAAAAACAGATGGCCGTTTACAGCTCCGAATTAGTCAATAATATATTCTCAAACACAATTAATATCGAAAACGCCGACTTATACCAAATACGTAAAGAACTTGGAATGGACCCACGGCAGTTCGACATATATATTATAAACAACGAAGGCATTGTTGTTAATACAACCTTTCGCGAGGACCTTTACATTAATTTTTTTAGCTTTGGCAAAGCCCACAAAGACTACCTTGGACAAATACTAAAAACAGGTAATTTTGATAGCCCGCAATTTTTTTTCGAACATAAAACCAAACGTTACAAAAAGTACTCGTACCAAGCCACAACCGACAAAAAATACATTATCGAAATAGGCTTATACTCGAGCCAGGCCGACCATGTTTACAACTATATGAATAACCATATCGACAGTATCCCAAAAAAGAAAGCAAACCTTTTAGCTGTCGACCTGTTTTTTTATGGCGATATTCCCTACCCATTTAACCTTAAACACGAGTTTATTCCAGACCATTTACATGTAATACCACAAATACTGCAAGGTAAACCGGCATCGTTAACACACCAAAAAAATAAAAAAGAGATTTACTACACATACCTTTACATAAAAAACATAAACCCAAGCATATTTTCGGGTACAATTGTACGCATAGCCAACGACCCTACAAGTCAAAAACAATTTATTAAAACCGAGAGTATTAAAATAATTATTGTTGTACTAATAAGCATAATATTAGTTTATATACTTATTTATTTTCGGTCGCGGGCAATTGTTTTACCAATACGCCACCTTATCGACAAAACACGCCGCATAGCCAATGGCCAATACAGCGAGCGCGTTAACGAAGAAGGCAACAACGAACTTTTAGTTTTAGCACGCACCTTTAACCAAATGGTAACAAATATTCAGGAACGTAACAAACAAATTGAAGAACAGTCGGAGTTTTTATACCAATCGAACCGGAAACTTAACGAAGCATATAAACTGCTCGACCATCAAAAAATGGTTATCGAAAACAAAAACGACGACCTTACTGCAAGTATAAACTACGCGCAACATATTCAAGAGTCGTTATTACCCGACATTAAAGGCTTTCAACAAATTTTTCCACAATCGTTTATTTACTACATGCCCCGCGACATTGTAAGCGGCGATTTTTACTGGTACGCAAAAGCCGGCAGCAAAATTATTGTAGTTGTGTCTGACTGCACAGGGCATGGTGTGCCAGGCGCATTTATGTCGATGGTTGGAATGACAATACTACACCATATTGTAAACTACGAAAAAGTTTACGATCCGGCCGTTCTACTTTCAAGGCTCGATACCGAAATTAGCGACCTGCTTATAACCAAAAACCAACGCGACCACGGTTTTGAAGGTATGGACACCGCTATTTGCTGTATCGATACAAATACCCACCAAATGGTTTTTTCGAGCGCGCAACGGCCAGTTATAATTGTTAAAGACGGCGAAGCTATTACTTACAAAGGCAGCATTTATCCCATTGGCGAAAACTACGACGATATTCACAAAATATTTTCGAACACAACTATCGATTTAAACGAAAACGATACAATTTACCTTTTCTCCGACGGTTACACATCGCAATTTAACGAAGAGAACACAAAGAAATTTAACTACCAAAGGTTTCGAAAACTACTTACCGATTTGTCGGAAAAACAGCTTAAAGACCAACCAGCAATTATTCACCGTACTTTTGAAGCCTGGCGTGGCTCAAGCCATCAAATCGACGACATACTGATTATGGGTTTCAGGTATCAAAAAAACTATAAACCACGCACTATTTCGGCTAAAGATATTATTGCCTAAATTGAGCGGTTGGAGCTAAACGAACAAACGCTTTACTTAGGTATAATCCCGATGTAGAGTTTGTTGTGTTTCACTAACCAAGTGTAGTGAAATACTTACAAAATCTAAATCGATTGAGCGAATCGCTTAATTTGGGTAATAATAACAACGACGTCAGGAAAATAAATCCTGACGTCGTTG
>CAZJCR010000322.1:1478-3207 GCA_964544385.1 uncultured Bacteroidales bacterium | reverse complement strand
TGAAATACTTACAAAATCTAAATCGATTGAGCGAATCGCTCAATTTGGGTAATTGTTAAAAAGCTAAATTTGTTACCTTTATAACTTTAAAAAAATAATCATATTTAAAATATAAAGTAATCAAAATATATAAAACAGCTTAACTACAATTATTAAAACCAATGAATTATATCGAAACAAAAATTATTATCGAGCCAAACACGCAAGATAACCGCGACATATTAACAGCCATGCTCGCCCAAATTGATTACGAAAGCTTTACCGACTGTACCGGTGGTATATTAGCCTATATACCCGAACCTGTTTTTAACCCCGATACTTTAACCCAAACTATTGGCTCAATAAACAGTTTGTTCGACAATATACAACACACAAACAAAACTATTGAAGACCAAAACTGGAACCAACAATGGGAACAAAACTTTGAACCAATTACAATTAAAAACCAGTGTATTATACGTGCCCCTTTTCATTCGCCAGCAACCAACTATAAATATGAACTTATTATTGAACCCAAAATGTCGTTTGGAACAGGCCACCACGCCACAACCGAACTTATGGTTACAACAATGCTAAACCTTAACCTTAACAACAAAACAATACTCGACATGGGCTGTGGTACAGGCGTTTTAGCTATTTTGGCATCAAAAATGGGCGCATCAAGTATTTTAGCTGTCGATATTGACAACTGGGCTTATGAAAACACAATAGAAAATACCGAACGTAACAATACAAAAAACATCGAAACCTTAATGGGCGGTGCTAATTTATTAAACAACAAACTATTCGACATAATTTTAGCAAACATTAACCGCAATATTTTACTTGCCGACATGCAAAACTACTATAACTGCCTTAACATAAACGGGCAATTACTAATGAGCGGCTTTTATGTATCCGATTTACAAATCATCACAAACAAAGCTAACGAGCTAAAACTTAAATATATATCGCATATCGAAAAAGACAACTGGGTTGCCGCCCTTTTTACCAAATAATTATCATAATTTTTAACAATTAACTGGTATGTTGCAAAAAATAATTGTCATAACTATTTTTATTGCTGTAGTTACAGGGGCAAAAGCCCAACAACTTAAATCGTTCACAAACAAACCCGAAACTTTTATCGATGAGGTTAACTCGTTGTTCGAAAAAAGTAAATCGGATTCGAAAAAAGACAACACCACAATTGAAACATTTATAACCTACTTTACAGCAAACAAAATTAGCGACCACCGCAAACAAAATATTTATAACATAACAAACTTACTGTTACAAAAAAAAGCACGCACATACCCGCATTTTTACGATTATTTTGATGCTATAATAACTTTTTACTCAACCAATACCGACTCGTTAAAATATGTTGAATGGGAAAAAGGCCTTATATTTTTGCTTAACGATAAAAAATCGAAACTTACCCAAATACAAAACTACATTAACAGCATTAAATACCTGCTAACCGACAATATTTTACAAAAATCGTCGGCAATGAGCTGGAAAGCTACAAATACAAATTACAAATTGTTGTTCGACAACGATACGCTAAAAATAATTTTTGACAACACCGATTTAATTTGCTACCTGCGCCGCGACAGCATTGTTATTAACAATACAAATGGTATTTTTTATCAAAACACGAATATTTTTAAAGGCAAGTCAGCAACAGTTTACTGGGAAAAAGCCGGGCTCGACAAACAAACCGCCTACGCCCAAATTGATAATTACA
>CAZJCR010000322.1:0-1468 GCA_964544385.1 uncultured Bacteroidales bacterium | reverse complement strand
ACCCGAATACTCGATACCAAATGTAAAGTTTTATAACAAAACACATTTCGATTATGCTATTGAAGGCACACTTACCGACAAAGTAATTGAGAGCCGTACACCCGACCTGATGCCATACCCAAAATTCGAGTCGAACCAAAAACAATTCGAAATTAAAGGCCTTTTTAACGATATTGACTACATGGGCGGCTTTACAATGCAAGGTGCAAAACTTTTAGGCTCGGGCACAAAAGACAACTTTGCAACACTATCGTTTTGGCGCGACACCGAGGTAATTAAAGACGGCGATACGATTATCGAAAAACGGGTATTTTTACGTACTTACTCACTTTTTTACTCGCTTAAAAACGACGAAATTTACGCAAAAAACGCTAAAATATCGGTTTATATCGATACCGACTCAATATACCACCCGGGCCTTTTGCTTAAATACTTTGACAAAAACCGCGAAATTAACCTTATACGCGACAACGACCCCGAAAACATGTCGCGCAGCCCGTACTACAACAGCTACCACATGATTGAGATGGATTACGAACTTTTTGTATGGAAAATGGACCAACCAACTGTTGAAATATCAATGCTACGCGGCTCGGCTATTAATATAGCAAACTTTGAGTCGGTCGATTTTTTTAATGCACAACGCTACTACGAAGTACAAGGATTAGAAGATATACACCCTTACGTGCAACTGCGAGCCTTTGCCCGCAAAAACGGCAGCCAAAGTTTTTACGCCGAAGACTTTTCGAGACACCTGCGGCTCGGCCTTACAACTACCCGCCGCCTGCTTATTGAACTTACATACCGCGGTATTGTTGACTACGACTTTGAAACCGAGTTTTGCACCATTAAACCAAAACTTTACAAATATTTAGATGCCATTGTAGGCCGGCGCGACTACGACCTTATTGCATTTGAATCGCGTACACAAGGAAACACCAAAAACGCTACACTAAACCTTTACGACATGAGTTTAGCCATTGCCGGCGTACCCGAAATAAACGTTAGCGACAGCCAAAATGTAATTTTTTATCCAAAAAACGAACAAATATTACTCAAAAAAAATCGCAATTTCGACTTTAGCGGGCGTATCGAGGCCGGGTACTTTACTTTTTATGGCAACAATTTCGAGTTTAAATACGACAGTTTCAGGATTGAACTTAATAAAATCGACTCGCTTACAATTAAAGTACAATCGGGGGTAAATAACTGGGGACAAAAAATGTTGTCGAACGTGCAAAGCGTTATCGAAGAAATTTCGGGAAACCTTGTTATTGATGACCCCACAAACAAATCGGGCGTAAAAAAATACCCGCGTTACCCGGTTTTCGAGAGCGAAAAAGAATCGTTTGTTTATTACGACGACAACCATGTTCAAAATGGAAAATACACCCGCGACAGGTTTTTCTTTGTTATCGACCCTTATGTTATCGACAGCCTTAACAGCTTTAGCACACAAGGTATGGGC
>CAZJCR010000321.1:0-3240 GCA_964544385.1 uncultured Bacteroidales bacterium | reverse complement strand
GCTGCCAAGTCAACCGAATACAAACCATAACCCGCATCATAAACCTTTTCATCGAACTGGTTTGAATTGGTTACTGTTATTAAATAGTCGCTTTTGCAGGTAGAAGGCATATCACCATATACGTCAATGTCAATATTGTCATTCGGTACTGAATGGACACTTAAAACCCCGACACTTCCCAGGCTATCATACATTGCACACCAATCGGGATAATCTGAAGCCCAAATCGAATCTTTACCCCATGAGCAATTTACGGCAACAATGTTTGCACCCTTTTGCCCATTAGTTTGATTGTATGTTTTGCGCATCCGGTAAACATATTGTAACGAGTTAATTATTGACTCGATGGATTCCCCTTTCACTAAGTTCATGAGTTTTACAGTATGACTAATCCCTTTTACCCCAAGATTATTATCATATTCTGCACCAATAATTCCATTTACCGGAGTACCATGCCAGTTGCCGATTCCACCAATGCTAACATCATTTGTATTGTTGGCAAAATTCCACCCGTGAATATCGTCAACAAAACCATTTTGGTCATCGTCAATTCCATTTCCTGATATTTCCTGCTTGTTATTCCAAATATTGTTTACTAAATCTTCATGTTTGAGATTTATACCTTTGTCAACAATGGCTATAACCGGTGTGTCAGGAACATTATAAGGAAAAGATGATATTATTTTAGCTGCCTCGTAATATTCTATGATTTCAAGTTTTTTTTGGGCCTTTAAGTTTGTTTTTGCCATCATCATTAAAATAAGTATAAATACCTTAAGCTTTCTCATCTTTCATTAATGGCAAAAAGGGAAACTCTATTGCTTTTTTGTCCTGTATACTTCATAATGCGGCTATTGATCGACTTTATAAAAGACCGATTCAACCAAATCTGTATCAATCCTTGCTGATATTTTAACAATTGAGCCAATATGCATCAAGGTATCTGAAAAACTTGTGGTAATAACAACTTTCTGAAAGTTGCTCCCATCTGCATTCATTCCATGAGAGATTAATTCATAATCTTTGTGTCCGTTTAATGATTCAATATCACCTTGGTCTAATTGCCTTAAATAACGAGGTGTTGTACTAAGAGAAACGACTTCAATTAATGTTTGATGAATACTATTTAAAGAAACTTGTACCGTATCACCAGTAATTTCCTTTGCATTACCATCTTTGATAACAATATGCAAATCTTGCTTCTTATTTTCGCAATTTGCAAGTAATAAACAAGCGGAAATCAAAATTAATATGAAAGACAATTTAATTATTGCATGAATATGGGTAATAAACTTTATTTTTTTCATTATTTTTCAATTATTTATTGACAATTATTTTAAAACTTCATTGCAAATTATTTCATTGTTGTTTTGGGCTTGAGTATATTTGACTAACATAACATATACAATTATCTTTTCTGAGAAAATCATCTTTACTTTATAGTTCACTTACCTTAATTTTTTTTCTAGTAATGTCCATAATATAAAAATATCCAGTTCCCCCCTGACTTAAATTTGTTGGCAAGTTTCCTGAAATAGAAGAAAAAAGACCTGCCTTCCATTCTGTTTCCGAAAAAAAAGCAATTAAATATTTATAATAATTATCAGACAGCGAATACTTTATAACATTAATTGAATCATCAAGAGTTCCTCCAAAACTATTCAAATATGTATTATTCGGAAATAGGCCTTGTAGTTCAGCACTTGAATGTGTGTAATTATCATAAATATCTTCTGAAAAAGGGTTTGAGAAGAAATGTAAAGAGTTATCATCTAACCATAACCATTTATTATTCTCAGGGTAGCCAAACTGATGCTTTTCTACTAAAAAATATTTGTTAGTCGAACTAATAATACCTTCATCTCTTTTAGGCAACTGAATTTGTGAAAAATCTATGTCGCTAACAGCAATAGGCTTATCATAAGCAAAATATTCCTTATTAACGACTTTAAGATACATTTTATACTCAACTCCTACTTGTGGAGCAAATTCAATAGTTGACTCGTACAAGCCGTATATTTCACTTTCTATAAAATAATATTCTTTGTCTTCATCTGTTATATAAACTATTGCATCCGAAACTGGATATGCCTGATTATCTGCGATGTCATTTGATGGTTTAGTAAGTTTTATATAATGTTTTTTCAATTCCGTAGTTATATAACAATCAACAACAACATCAAATTTATGATTACTATTTAAAATATTAATATCATTAATTGAAACCTCTGTGGGTTCACAGGCATATAATATTAACATTGTTAAAAAAAATAATGTTTTCCTCATCATTATTACGACTTTTAGTAAATGCTGACTATTAATGAAAAGATTGCATACAAAATTGTTACAAAAATGAGAGGTTATCTTAATACCATGTGGATACCCTCTCTAATATGTACTTAATTTTAATCGTTAAAAGATACGGTAATAGCTTTTGAATTTCTGTATTTTCGCCATACACGCATTTGATAACAATCACTTGTTTTATTATGTGTCTCGCCTTTTTTTATTTGTGTCCATTGAGCTACAAATTCAGTCCAGCCTACACCTTCTGTTTTTGTAATATCAATTCCATAATATGCCCTCCACAAGGATTTGTAACCTCTTATAGTACAGGTTCGGTTTCTTTGTTCTTTACTTGAAAGAAGTTCAGCGGGATAAGTCCATCTTTCGTCAATTTCTTTATCCAGCATGGTGAGTGCAATATTCTGTACGTTTCCTTGCATGTTTTTTTCAACTATCATAATGCTTATAAGTGCTTGTGTTTCTCTTGTAGATTCCAACTCTTCTTGAGTCTCGTCACTTACCTCTTGTTCAATATCCAATGCAGGGTATTGTCGTTCATACGCTTCATCAAAACTTTCACCCTTATAAATAACCATTACCTCAAAATCTAAATCAGTAAAGCTATTTAAAACTGACTGATCACTTGAAGATAATTCAAGAACTAAATTGTTCTCATTGGTTTCATCATAAATTGTCAATTGTTTTGTGAAACTACTCAATTCGTTATTGGAATTTAAATCAGATTCAAGATTATCCTTGTCGCAAGAATTTAAGCCTATTAATACAATGGCTATACTGATAAATAATGTACTGAAAATTAAACTTTTATTTTTCATTTTACGTTTAATTAAAAAGTTAATATAAATTGTTAACTGCCTCATCCCAAAGTTGATTTTGCTGTCATGCTGCGGGGTGAGGTTCCTTCAATAATCTCCGTTATGGGTGAAATTATTA
>CAZJCR010000320.1:0-3273 GCA_964544385.1 uncultured Bacteroidales bacterium | reverse complement strand
AACCCCGATGTAGAGTTTGTTGTGTTTCACTACACTTAGTTAATGAAATACTTACAAAATCAAAATCGATTAAGCGAATCGCTCAATTTGGGTAATAACAACATACAATTAACTGACATCAATATTTTAAAAATGAAACATCCATGATACAAAAGTTTATCACACACGAAAATGATTATTCATGGAGGTTCCCCCGATAAACCGGGGCTTGCAATCTGACAATTAAAAAAAATAAAAATAAACAGATGAAAATGCGTTGTAATAAAATAAACATAAAATATATTACTGTTTTATTATGCGTTTTGTCGATATTTATTTTGTGCACCAAAACTATTAAAACAATTAATACTATCGACAAAAACTCGAAACTAATATCACGTATCGACAACCTGAATTTTAAATTTAACCTACTACACTACAATGTTTTAAAGTATATAAATATAAACGACACTTTTGAACTTATTAAACTAAAACACCAAACTGAATTATCACTAAACGAATTATACCAAATAAATTTATTAGTTAACCAACAACCACATCAAAAAACAGATAAAATAAATTATATCAACTACATTACAACATTACAACATAATATAAAATGTGCAAACAATAACAACCACATATTTAACTATTTAACACAAAAAAGCCAAACAATTTACCACATATTAACCCAACACAATAAATTAGAAAATAAAGACACATTAGCTTTAAATTTTCAAATATTGCAGTATAATATTAAAACAATTAATAACAACACTACACCATGTTTATCACAACAGTTAATTAATTACGAAATATTACTACCCAACCTACCTGCAAATAAAAACCTGACTAAGCAAATTATTAGTTATAAACAAAATATAAAACAATACCTCGACAATAAGACTAACCAGTTGAAAACACAAAAAAAACAAACATATTTTCAAAAACTTATAGTTACCAACAATACCAAAACAATAAATACTATTAAACAAAATAACTATATCCTTACAAAATCAATAGTTATAAAAATTATTATGGCCATATTTTTTCCAACACTTATAACGCTACTAATATCACATTGCTTATCAATACATTTTATAAATTATTTACAAAATAGCCATAAATGCTTTACAGCCCTGCCAACCATTTAAAACAAAAACACCCAACCCAAAAAACTAAAGCTAACAACAAGTTGCACAATTATTTTACAAATACTATTGCATAAACTAAAATAAAGCCTACATTTGCAGCTCCAAAAAAGGATATACTTATATTGTTAAATTAACGACAAAACGGTTATGTACTTATCAAAAGAAAAAAAACAAGAACTTTTCGGGCAATTTGGTAAAAATGCCCAAGACACTGGTTCAATCGAAGGCCAAATAGCATTGTTTACCTTCAGGATTGCACACCTTACCGAGCATCTTAAAAAAAACAAAAAAGACTTTAGCACACAAAAATCGCTATTGCGCTTAGTTGGTAAACGCCGCAACTTACTTCAACATCTTAAAGAGAGAGATATTGAAAGGTATAGGTCGATAATTAAAGAACTTAACTTAAGGAAATAAAAAAAAGGGGCAATTACAGTTGCCCTTTTTTTTGTGCCTACATATAAAACAGCCTATTGTTTGACAAATAAAATTCATGTAAGTTTGGCCATTAAAAAAATCATAACAAGGCTTGCCCGATAAAACAATAAAGACACCGGCAAGTCGATAAACAAGTGGCCTGTTATAAATTAAAAAACAATAGCACAGCCACACAAAACGAAACAAAAAGATGAATATTGTAAAAAAAGAAATCGATTTGGGCGATGGCAGGATAATAACCATCGAAACCGGAAAACTAGCAAAACAAGCCGACGGCTCAGTAGTAGT
This sequence comes from uncultured Bacteroidales bacterium, assembly GCA_964544385.1. GTDB lineage: Bacteria > Bacteroidota > Bacteroidia > Bacteroidales > SZUA-534 > CAZJCR01. The sequence goes on along the minus strand of CAZJCR010000320.1, from coordinate 1,414 downwards.
AAAATTAGGCAATACTATGTTATTGGCAACAGTAGTTGCTGCCCAAGAGGCTAAAGAAGATGTTGATTTTATGCCACTATCGGTTGAATACCGTGAAAACTATGCAGCCGCAGGCCGTTTCCCCGGCGGTTTTACCCGCCGCGAAGGCCGTCCGCAAGACAACGAAATTTTAGTAGCAAGGCTTATCGACCGCGCACTTCGCCCTTTATTCCCCGACGACTTTCACGCCGAAACATTTGTTAATGTAATGCTTATATCGGCCGACAAAGAAACAATGCCCGACGCCCTTGCAGGGCTTGCAGCTTCGGCAGCTTTAGCAGTTTCAGACATTCCTTTTAACGGCCCAATCTCAGAATGCAGGGTAGCACGCGTTGATGGAAAACTTAAAATTAACCCTACTTTTTCTGAATGTCAGCGAGCCGATATCGACATTATGGTTGCAGCAACTTACGATAATATTTTAATGGTTGAAGGCGAAATGCTCGAAGTTTCGGAAGACGAAATGCTCGAAGCAATAAAACTTGCCCACGACACAATTAAAATTCATTGCAAAATTCAACAAGAACTTACAGTTGAAGTTGGCAAAACCATTAAACGCGAATATTGCCACGAGGTTAATGACCCCGAACTTAAAGAAAAAATTCAGAAAGAAACATACGACAAAGTGTATGCCGTTGCACGCAAAGGCAATCCAAACAAACACGAACGCCATAACGATTTTAAAGCCGTTAAAGACGAATTTTTGGCACAATATACCGAAGATGAACTCCAAAACATTAACATGTCGTTGGTTAACAAATATTACCACGATGTTGAAAAAGAGGCTGTACGCAACCTTATACTTAACGAAGGCATTCGACTCGACGGCCGCTCAACAACACAAATAAGGCCAATTTGGTGCGAGATTGACTACCTGCCATCGGCACACGGTTCGGCAATTTTTACACGCGGCGAAACCCAGTCGTTAACAACTGTAACATTAGGCACTAAACTCGACAACAAACTTGTTGACGAAGTTTTACGCCAGGGAAAAGACAACTTTTTGTTACACTATAATTTTCCACCTTTCTCAACCGGCGAGGCAAAACCGCAACGTGGTACAGGCCGCCGCGAAATTGGCCACGGCAACCTTGCCCACCGCGCGCTTAAAAACATGTTGCCCGTAGGCGACGAAAACCCTTACTCAATACGTGTAGTATCCGACATTCTCGAATCAAACGGCTCATCGTCGATGGCTACCGTTTGCGCCGGAACATTAGCATTAATGGACGCCGGTGTAAAAATTAAACGTCCGGTATCGGGTATAGCTATGGGGCTAATTACTAAAGGCAATAAATTTGCTGTACTTAGCGACATTTTAGGCGACGAAGACCACCTTGGCGATATGGACTTTAAAGTTACAGGAACCGTTAAC
>CAZJCR010000319.1:0-3297 GCA_964544385.1 uncultured Bacteroidales bacterium | reverse complement strand
AAAGGGCAAAACCATCGGCAGTTGACATTAATTTATTCCCACTTTACAAAAACGACGAAGACCGCGAGTTTGCCATAAAACTGTTCCGTAATATTATACTTAAGCACGATGAGTACTCAAAACTTATTCAAGACAACATACAAAACTGGGATGTTGAAAGGGTAGCACAAATGGACCTGCTGGTAATGGAAATGGCTCTTTGCGAAATTATGCTTTTTCCAAGCATACCTGTTAAAGTATCGTTTAACGAGTACATTGACTTAGTAAAGTTTTACAGCACCGACCGCAGCAACGCTTTTGTTAACGGCATACTCGACAAAATGATTAAACAATTAAAAAGCGAGGGTAAAATTATTAAAGCAGGCCGCGGGCTTATGGAACAGTAATTTTGTCAGTAATTTAATGGTTTGCCGCAAAAGGAATGGTATTTGTAAACAAGCATGGTAAAATATTATATAATGAGAGTTTTATTATTTTGTATAACATCTTTGTTTTTATTAGCTGGTTGTAATAATAAAAAAAACAATAACCAAAATAACACCCAAATATCGGCAAACCTGATTCAAAACCCGGTTTCGGCCAACGATAAAGCTACAACTAAAAATTTACCGGTTATACATTTCGACAAAACCGAACACGATTTTGGCCTTATTATTCAAGGCGAGATGGTGTCGTACACATTTAAATTTAAAAACATTGGTAAAACCGATTTAATAGTAAATAACGTAACATCGAGCTGTGGGTGTACAGTGCCAAAATTCTCCGACAAACCAATACCCCCAGGCGGCGATGGCCAAATTGAAGTAATATTTAACAGCGCGAATCGTACTGGCCATCAAATAAAAAATATTTCGGTATGGTCAAATTGTATCCCAAATAAAACCGATTTACGAATATCGACAGAAATAGTAATAATTAAAAAATAAGTAATAACCAATAATAAAAAAAGTATGAATTTGTTAAATGCTATCGTTTTAATGGCACCTCAGGCAACCGAACCTGGTGCTGCACAGCCAAGCGCATGGAGTTCATTGTTGCCACTTTTGGCAGTAATTGTAATATTTTATTTTTTCATGATACGACCACAAATGAAAAAACAAAAAGAAGTACGCCAGTTCCGCGACTCAATTAAACCAGGCGATAAAGTACTTACCGTGGGTGGTATATACGGCCGTGTGTCGGAAATTAAAGAACAAACAGTTTTGCTCGAGATTGCCGACGGAGTACGTATAAAAGTTGAAAAAGCCGGGCTTGTTAAGGACCCTACCGACATTAATGCTAACCAAAAATAGTTGATAGTTTTAAACCCGGTTTATTCTTTCGTTTATCTTTACATTTAATTTGTATTTTTAACCGATAAATAAACCGGGTTTTTATTTGGTTTAATTTTTTTATTAAACTTTTGACAGTTTTGAAAAGCAGCACCAACGATAATAATTATAAAAAAAAGCTCATTTCATTTTTCGACCGTTTCGATCGTAAAATACTTATTTATTTAATTTTTGTTGCTATTGCCGCATCAATGTGGTTTGTTAATAAGCTTAATAACGAGTTTGTTACCTACGTTACTTACCCTGTAGTATTTAATAATTTACCACCTACTAAAATTATTGTAAACGACTTACCCGCAACCCTTCAACTTAAAGTTAAAGGCAATGGTTATACGCTATTGCGATATAGGTTAAGCCCGCCGCCTTTCCCGGTTTTTATTAATCTTAAAGATTATTGGAACAGAATTAACAAACCACAAACAAAATACTTTTTACTCGAAACCAATTACGAAACCGACAAAATTAACAAACAAATGCCTGGCGATATACAGGTTATAGGCGTTTTACCCGACACAATTAGCTTCATGTTTTCGAATATTATCGAAAAAAAACTACCAATAATTGCTAATGTTAATCTAACTTTCGATAAACAATGCATGCTCGACGGTCAAATTTCGTTCAGCCCTGCCCATGTTACAGTAAAAGGCCCGGCAACTATTATCGATACACTTAAAGGTGTTTACACAAAGCTTATCGAACTTAACAACCTTGACAAAACAACCCAACGTTATGTTAATTTAGTTGATTATAACAAGCTTAAAATTGAGAAACAAAAAATATTAATGACAGTACCCGTTGCCAAATATACCGAGGCAATTATTGACCTGCCAATTACTACAGCTCATTTACCCGATTCGTTACAAATAGTTACTTTTCCACGCTTAATACGGGTGTCGTACATGATATCGTTACAACATTATGGCAAAATAAACTCGAACGATTTTTTACTCGAAATAGATTATAACGATATTGATAATATGCCCGGACAAAATATACCTGTTTACTTAAAACTTTCGCCTAAAAATGTTCATAATATTAAACTAAATCCTGGCAAAGTTGAATATTTAATTGAAAAACGAAAATGGTAATTGTTGGGCTAACAGGCGGAATTGGTAGCGGCAAATCGTATGTGGCCAGTATTTTCAGGAACCTTAATGTACCTGTTTATAACTCCGACATTGAGGCAAAAAAAATAATGGACAACAGTGATATAGTACGTTCAAAACTAATCGAAAAATTTGGACAAAATGTTATCGACAACAACATTATAAACCGCAAATATTTAGCATCGCAGGTATTTAGCAATGTAAACAACCTTAATTGGCTTAATAATTTAGTACACCCGCTTGTAAACCAGCATTTTAACAACTGGGCACAAACACAACAAAATACCAGATATGTTATAAAAGAGGCCGCAATACTTATCGAGAGCGGTTGGTACCAAAATTGTGATATTGTAATAGCAGTAACAGCTCCTGTACAAACACGTATCGAAAGGGTTATGGCTCGCGATAAAATTACCCGATTGCAAGTGATTGAGCGTATTAAAAACCAAATTGACGATAACGAACGGTTTAAATATTGTCAATATATAATAAACAACGACGGTTTAAACAACATACCAAAACAGGTTGAACAAATTCATAAAAACATACTTAATAACATCAATAAATAAATTATGAGTTACGGTAAATGGATAGCCGGAGGTTTAGGCTGGGCTTTTTTTGGTCCAATTGGCGGTATTCTCGGCTTTTTGGTAGGCTCGGCTTTTGATGGCGGGCAATCTAAAATTTTTGCAAACCAGGGGCCAAACGCGGCTACCACACGCGGCGATTTTATGGTTAGCTTTATTGTGCTTACAGCCGCTGTAATGAAAAGCGACGGTAAAGTTACACGTGGCGAACTCGATTATGTTAAAAAATACTTGAATTACATTGAAAATCCACCTGATGGACTTGGTGGCGAA
>CAZJCR010000318.1:0-3313 GCA_964544385.1 uncultured Bacteroidales bacterium | reverse complement strand
ATATTGTATTATTTAATACATAATCAAATAGTAACAAAAAATTTAATCCTTAAAACTATATTAAATGAGATTATTAACATTTATGTCGGTATTAACAATTGCAGCTTTGCAAAGTTGCACTACCAACGACTGGGAAAACCCCAAAATAAACCAGATAAACGCCGAAAAGCCACATGCTACATTTATGAGCTATCAAACCCGCGAGTCGGCTATCGATAACGAGTACACTATTTCGCCTTATTACAAATTGCTAAACGGGCAATGGAAATTTAATTTTGCCCAAAAACCCGCCGACCGCCCAAAAAACTTTTACAAAACAAACTACGATGTTTCGGGTTGGGCTAATATACCGGTACCGTCGAACTGGCAAATGCACGGCTATGGTTACGCTAATTATACCAATGCTAATTACCCGTTTAAAAAAGATGCCCCAAAAATTCAACACCATTACAACCCTGTAGGCTCGTACAAAACAAATTTCGATATTCCCGAACAATGGTCGGAGCGCGAAATTTTTATTCACTTTGGCGGTGTTAACTCGGCCTTTTATATTTGGGTTAACGGCAAAAAAGTTGGCTATAGCCAAGATAGTAAAACACCTGCCGAGTTTAACATTACCAACTTTGTACAAAAAGGTAATAACCAGCTTGCCGTTGAAGTTTACCAATGGTGCGACGGCAGCTATCTTGAAGACCAGGACTTTTGGCGGCTCGCCGGTATTGAACGCGACGTGTATTTACATGCAACACCTAAAGTACGTATATCGGACTTTTTTGTAACCGCAACACCCGACAGTAATTATACCAACGGTTTGTTTAGTGCAACTATTGATTTTACAAACCATAACAACCAAATTGCAAACAACTATAAACTTAATTTGCAACTTACAAACAATTCAGGCTCAACAGTTTTTACAAACATGGTACCAATTGAATTTAATAAAAATACTTCATCTGTATCAATAAGCCAGCTTATTAACAATATAAAACTATGGTCGGCCGAAAGCCCTTACCTTTACAACCTTATACTCGAACTTGTAGGCCCCGATAATAATACAGTTCAAATAACATCGTCGCGGGTTGGTTTCCGCTCATCGGAAATAAAAAACGGGCAACTGCTTATTAACGGCCAACCAATAAAGCTTAAAGGCGTTAACCGCCACGAGCACGACCCACATACCGGACATGTTGTTACTAAAGACATGATGCTTAAAGATATAACCCTTATGAAACAAAATAACATTAACGCCGTGCGCACATCGCATTACCCCAACGACCCCGCGTGGTACAAACTTTGCGACCAATACGGCCTTTATGTTTACGACGAGGCAAACATTGAATCGCATGGATATGGTTACGATATTGACAAAACACTTGCAAACCGCGACGATTTTAAAGAATCGCACCTATTTAGGGTAAAACGCATGGTTGAACGCGACAAAAACCACCCGTCAATAATTGTTTGGTCAATGGGCAACGAGGCCGGCACCGGCCCTGCTTTTTTAGAATGTTACAAATGGACTAAACAACGCGATACAACACGCCCGGTACACTACGAACGAGCCGAACAATCGACTACAATTACCGAAAAACACACCGATATTATTGGCTGGATGTACGCATCGATGGAAAGTATTGAAAAACACTTTTTAGGAAAAATTAACGACCGGCCTTTTATTTGGTGCGAATATGCCCACGCAATGGGCAATAGCACCGGTAACCTAACCGACTTGTGGCAATTTGTTTACAAACACCCAAATATACAAGGCGGTTTTATTTGGGACTGGGTTGACCAGGGCCTTATTAAAAAAGACGAAAAAGGTAATGAATACTGGGCTTACGGTGGCGATTTTGAACCCGAAGGAATTTACCACGACGAAAACTTTTGCCTTAACGGACTGGTAAATCCCGACCGTACTCCACACCCGGCTTTAACCGAAGTTAAAAAAGTTTATCAGTACGTAAATATAAGTTGCCTTGATGCAAATAACTTTATGTTTAATATAAAAAACCTGTATAACTTTACCAACCTTAACCAATTTACTGTTAGTTATCAACTTATCAAAAACGGTTTGGTTATAAACAAAGGCCAATTAAACCAAATTAACGCTGAGCCTCAAACTAACCAAATTATAAACCTGATAAAATTAAAGAAATTTGTTACACCCGGTAACGAGTACTTTATAAACTTTGTAGTTACACAAAACCAGGCAGCTAACCTTATACCCCAAAATTTTACTGTAGCTACCGAACAAATTGCCATACAAACATTCAACAAACCAATTGAACCTAAGGCCACTAACCAAAAAATTACAATTACCAATGCTCAAAACCTTGTTATCGAGGCCAGTAATATAAAATACGTGTTCGACACCACTAAAGGCGAGTTGCAACAACTATTCCATAACAATATTAACTACCTTTTACAGCCTTTTAAAGTAAACTTTTGGCGCGCCCCCACCGACAACGACTTTGGCAATAACATGCCAAAACGGTGTAATGCATGGAAAAATGCCAGTAAAAATCAAATATTTACAAACTATAAACTTGAAAAAGACAATAATAAAACCAATATAATTTTCAGCTTTAACCTGCCCGATGTAAAATCGCGAATTACAACAACCTATTCGGTTTACACCGATGGCTCGCTAATTATTAGTAACACATTTACACCCGGCGACACTACCCTGCCCGAAATGCCCCGTTTTGGAACAACATTTACAATGGCCGACAACTATAACAATGCAACATGGTACGGCCGCGGCCCACACGAGAACTACCAAGACCGCAATACATCGGCATTTGTAGGGCTATACCAATCGACTGTTAACAAACTGTACTTTGCCTACACGCGGCCACAAGAAAATGGTTACCGTACCGATACGCGCTGGCTTAAACTTACCGGTAACAACAGCGGGTTACTGTTCACATCAGACAGCACAATGTCGTTTAGCGCGCTGCACAATAGCATTGACGACTTTGACCCAGGCTTTGCCAAAAACCAACGCAATGCACATTTTATTGTACCCCGCGACAGTGTTTTTGTATGTATCGATTACGCGCAAACAGGTGTTGGCGGCGACGACAGCTGGGGACGCCTGCCTTACGCAAAATACACCGTTTACCCAAAACCAATGACCCATACTTTTAAAGTGAATATTGTAAAACCTTAAATAAAAAAAGTACCCTATTACCAATATTGTATAATATCTATATTAAACCTGCTTAACCTAAAAATTAATATAGAACAATACAATTTATCAACTAAACACTACTATCGGTCGGCCTGTAAATAATTGCAGGCCGATTTTTTT
>CAZJCR010000317.1:2974-3332 GCA_964544385.1 uncultured Bacteroidales bacterium | reverse complement strand
TTTGATAAAATACTGGGTTCTAACATATTTCCTCAAAAACATTTATATTTTTTACGTTTATATTAGTCGATTAATTCTATTGCATCGTTTTTTAACTTTTTTTCAACTTCGTAATATCGACTAAACGCCCGACTGTCTTTTTTGTGGCCGCTCATGCTGGCAATAACTTCGTTTTTAACGCCTTTTGCGTGCATTGAGCCTACAAATGTACGCCGTGCCATGTGCGAACTGACAATGTCGCAAATACGCACGGTTTCGGGCTCGCCTGTTGTGGGGTTTATACGTTGTACGTTTCGGGTAATACCAACAACTTTGAAAAGTTCCTTTAAATACTCATTGTATTTTTGCCCTGTAATAA
>CAZJCR010000317.1:0-2909 GCA_964544385.1 uncultured Bacteroidales bacterium | reverse complement strand
GGCCTTTTTGCCTAATGGTATAGTAACAGGTTCGGGGTTTTCGTCTTTAGTTTTATTAGCAATATAAACCAGGTTTCCATTTATAATATTATCGGTTGTTAGTTTTACCATATCGCCAACCCTTGCACCTATCAAACATTGAAAAACAAAAATATCTCTTACCCTTATTAATTTAGGGTATTGCGTTAAATTAAAGTTGTATATTAAATCACGTTCGGCCTGTGTAATATAAATTGGAGCTCCATATTTTTCGGGTTCAACTTTAAATTTAGCAAATGGATAGTAGTTTGTCCAATCGTTTAATATGGCATAATTAAAAAAAGCCCTCAACTGTTTAAAAGTGGCACTAATTGTATTATTACCTTTTTGATTGTTTGCTAAATATTTTTTAAAATCGGTTAAATATTCGGGTGTAATTGTTTCAAATGTAATTGTATTTGTTTTTGCAAAGCTCAACAAGTGTTTGTATGTAACTTTTAAATGTTTTTTTCTTATTAGTTTAATATCGGGGCTGTTAATGTATCGTTCAAAATAAGTGAATAAAGTATTTTCGGTTTGAATTTCTTGTTTTTCGGCCTTTTTACAAGCATCGTTTAACAATTCTTTAATTATACTTTTTGATGTGTTTTTATTGTTTTGAAAATGTATTTCTAATGTTGATACAATAATTTTAATACGCTGGTTAATTACCGATGCTGTTACGGGTTTTGCACCCTCTTTGCCCATAGTATTTTTTTTCATGGTTTGAGTTTCAATATTGAACTTTGAAAAGTCAACTCTAAACCCTGTATAATAAAATAATCGTTCACCGCCAAAACGAATATCAGCAAACAAAGGTACGTTATCGGTTATAAGGTTTCCGGTTTTGTCTTTACGCCTTTCGGGTGTAAATTTTACATTGTATTTCATATCTGTATGTAATTACATACAAATTTACATACAATTTTTGGTTAAATCTATTAATATGGGTTTATATGTATTTAACTTACAAACATGGTAATTAACTGAAATATAGTATATTTGTAAACGAAATGATAATGTAATTAATTTGGATAAAATGTAAATAGTGTTCCCGGTGGGATCACAAGCTTAAGCCCGGCTATTGGCCGGACTTTTTGTTTATAAATATAATTTACATTGCCTTGCCCGGTGCGCTAACCTTACAATTAGTAGTACTATTAAAGGTATAAAGGCCGGGTTAAAACTTTGCGGCAGCCACCACCACAAAGACAATATTAAAGCATTAAAAACAATAAAAATATATGTTAACACTATTTGAGTTTTAATAAACCGGCTACCTATTAAACAAGCATAAATAATATACATAACATTACACCAAACAACGTTATAATTGCCGGCGGTAGCATCGTGGTCGGTAGCTACCCATAATAGCAAAACTATTAATCCTAAAAAACCAAAAAAACCAAATATTACACGGTCGGTAATAACCCAATTAGCATGTTTAAAAATTATTGTAAATGCAATAACAGCAAAAGCAAATATCCAAAAAATAAAATAGGGCATTAAAAACCATGGGGTTTTGGGTATTTGCAAACTTGCCGGCACTGCCACATACGACTCTTTTACCAAAGGCCTGTTGCCAATTGTGCAGTTTTCGATATACAGTTTAAGGTAATCGGGCAAAAATGCAGCTTGTCGTGGCGATGCCGGTTTGTCGATAACCGAGCCCAATATAAGGTCGATACCAAAACGGTTCCAATAGTTTTTGTTAAGATACTGATGTAAATAAGCACGGTAGGTACCGGTATAAACAGTGTTTTTTTCGACAAAAACAAGGCTGTCGGCCAATGTTGTATAAAGCATATCGAGTATGCGTGTAGCGCAATTATCGAAAAAAAAGTCGTACTGATAATAACGGTTTTCAGGTTTATTATTTTCGGCCAAGGCGTTAAATAGTGCCTGTGTTTGCTGTTGTGTAAGGTTTAAAACATGGCTTGTAACCAAACGTCCCTCGGTAATATACTCGTGCAAAAACCTTCGGTGGTTTCCGCGGCTTAACTGGTAATTAAGCTTACCCGATGCAAATTTAACATAAAAATTAGGTTCCTGGAACGAGAAAGTTCCATAATTATAAACCAATTCGAGTCCGTTTTCGGGGTCGAAAACACCAATTGCGCTATGTCCAAAAGTTGAATAAAGCTGGGTTCCCGGGGCACAGGTAAAAACTGTAATGTAAGCCGAGTTTGACAATACTGGTGTTTGTTGGCTGTTAACATTAATTGCCCGACAAAATATCAGTGTTAAGCTTATAATTAACGGCAAAAAATATCGCGACATAATTTATAAGTTTTTTAAGTAGCGGCTGGTAAAATAACGTATTGGGTACCACGATGCTGTTATACCAATAACCACAACAGTAGCAAATACCATAATAAAATCGGTAAATAAAAGCTTTACAGGATAGCTGTTAACCAAAAAAGCCCCCGACGAGTTTAGCTTAAGCCATCCAAATTTTATTTGGCCGTAACACAATAGCGCACCAATAATAAGGCCTGCTATTGCCCCGCCAACAGTAATCATCCAGCCTTCGTACAAAAATATGCGGCGCATGTTTTTTTTATCTAAACCTAAACTCCGTAATGTATTAATGTCGTCTTTTTTGTCGATAATAAGCATTGTTAACGAGCCTATAATATTAAAACTGGCAACAACAAGTATAAAGGTTAGTATAAGATAGATAACAAATTTTTCGGATTTCATAACCCTGTATAAAACTTCGTGTTGTTGAAACTGGTTTTTTGTTGTATATGCCGGGCCAAGTGTTTTGTCAATTTGTTCTTGTGCTTTATCAATGTTCACGTTAGGTTTTAATTTTACTTCGACAGCAGTAACCTCGGTTGAGTAGCTTAAAAGGTTGCGGGCAAAATGTAGTGGTACAATAATGTATC
>CAZJCR010000316.1:760-3395 GCA_964544385.1 uncultured Bacteroidales bacterium | reverse complement strand
AAGAATTTTTAAGCGTGGTTTTGTATAGTCATAAACACGCGGGCATAAATTTTAGATTTTTTGGCAATACAAAAACATTAACTACTTTGTTTAACCATATAACAAATAGCATTATTTTTATAAACATTTAGTATTCGTTAACCAGTATTTTCATATTTTAGCATTTTATTGCCCGGATAAATAAACATAATTAATACCAGTAAAATGTGAGGTTAAATTATTAAACAAACCCTAAGTATTTTATTAAAACTGAACACATGAAACAACCATGATAAGGAAATTTATCACACGCGAACCCTTATAAACCGGGGCAAGCAATTTGGCCTTTAAAAATAAAAATTATAAACAGATGAAACATAAAATTATTGTAACACTATTATTGTTTATAACGTTTGAGGCTACAGCCCAAAACATTGTAAACAACGACTCAACATTAATACTGGCAGGCAATCAAGATGCCGAAGTTGCTTTTAACCAAGGCAACACCTGGGTAGTCCAACAAAACTATATTGAGGCTATAAAAAGTTTTACACAAGCATTGGTACACAAACCCGACTTTACTAAAGCATTAATAAACAGGGCATTTGCTAAAGCCGAGATATTTGATTACAACGGTGCTGTTGCCGATTTTTCGATGGCTTTAGAGATTGACCAAAACCAACCACAGGCTTTTTATGGACGTGGATTGGCGTTTTTTAACCAAAACAAACCCGCCGAGGCTTTAGCAAATTTCGAAACATCGGTAAAACTTGGTTTTAACGAACCTAAAGTTTATTACTTTGCAGGCGTTTCGAGCTTTGAACTGGCCGACTATAATACCAGTATCGATTACTTTAACATGTCGTTACAATTAGACCCCGCTAATGCACAAGCCTACAACGACCGCGGCAGCGCAAAACGCGTTAACCAAAACTACAACGGCGCAATTGACGATTACACCCTGGCCATAAATATTAACCCAAAAATGGCAATTGCTTACAGTAACCGCGCCAGTGCAAAACTAAAAACAGGCAATATCGACGGGGCAATTACCGATTACGGAATGGCTATTGTTAACGACCCCCAAAACCATATTGCCTACAATAACAGAGCCAGGGCAAAATTCGAAAAAGCCGACTATAAAGGCACTATCGACGATTGCAAAAAAGCTATCGAAATTAACCCCGCTTACTCGTACGCCTATAACAACATGGGAACTGCCCAAATGAAACTTAAAGAGTACGACAAAGCTATTGAACTTAATGCCAATTTTGCCGAAGCCTATTTAAACCGCGGCATCTGCCTCGAGATGCAACGAAAACCCGCCGAGGCAGTAAACGACTGGCGCAAAGCCCTAAGCATGGGCATCGCAAAAGCAAAAAACTACATAAGCTTTTACGAATAAACCATGCTTAATACAAATTTTTACAGCTTTACATAAAAACAGGCTACAATAAAACCGCTCAATTAACAAATTGAAAATTAAATATATTATGATGAAACATATACTATTACCAGCATTATTGCTATTAATTATAAATATTTGTACAGCGCAAGACACTCCTTTCGATAAAAATATTTTTGCATACGACCGCGACGGCTTTAAAACCGCTAACAGTAATTTTAAAGAAGGGAACTACCAATTCGAGAGCGGATACTATTACGAAGCCCTGAATTATTTTTTAGATGCCTCAAACTTTAACCCAAATTACTCGGTTTTAAACTACCGTATTGGCGTTTGTTATTTAAATACCGACCTTAGGTACAAATGCCTTCCATATTTCGAAAAAGCCCTTGAACTTAACCAAAATGTTGCAGCCGATATTCACTTTATGCTTGCACGCGGGTATCACCTAAACTCGCGTTTCGACGAGGCTATTAAAGAGTATAAACTTGAACTTACTTTTTTAAAACCGTCGGATATGGCTACAATGAAACCCCTTATTGAACAAAAAATATTAGAATGTGAAACCAGTAAAGAATTTATACAAAACCCGGCACGCACTTTTGTCGATAATGTTGGTAATATTATAAACTCGGTAAGTAACGACCACAGCCCCCTTATTTCGGCCGACGAGTCGATGATGATATTTACATCGACACGCAACAACGGGCGCGACCTGCAACCCGATGGCCAATACGACGAAGATATTTACATTAGTTACCAAAACAACAAAAACTGGACAATGCCCGTATCGATGGGCGAACCAATAAACACCCAGTTTAACGACGCTACCGTTGGTTTGTCGCCCGACGGCCAAAAACTACTTATTTACAATGGTAAACGCGGTAATGGCGATATTGAAATATGCTGGCTCGACGGCAACAAATGGAACTACCCCGAAGCACTTCCTAAACCAATAAACTCCGACAGCCACGAATCGTCGGCATGTTTTAGCCCCGACGGCCTTAAAATTTACTTTATTAGCGACCGCCCCGGCGGTTATGGCGGAAAAGATATATACATGTGCGTGCAAAACCTTAAAGGTAAATGGGGACCGGCAGTTAACCTTGGGCCGGTAATAAACTCGGCAGGCGACGAAGAAACCGTTTACATGCACCCCGACGGACGTACACTTTACTATAGCTCGAATGGGTTAAAGGGAATGGGCGGTTACGACATCTTCCTTTCCAAAGCAACTGAGGACGGCAAATG
>CAZJCR010000316.1:0-750 GCA_964544385.1 uncultured Bacteroidales bacterium | reverse complement strand
GATTTATGCTTTGTAATATCGGCAAACGGCCGCCACGGCTACTGTAGCAGCGTAAGGCCCGATGGCATTGGAGGTTTTGACGTTTACCGGATGACGTTTTTAGGTCCCGAAAAACCAATGACACTTAGTAGCGAAGATAACCTAATATCGGCGCGTCTTACACCGGTGTCGGATATGGTTATGGAAGAGTCGGTTGAACTTAAAACCATTAGGCTTACCATTGTTAAAGGAACTGTAATTGATGCCATTAGCCAACAACCTGTTTCGGCTCAAATAGATATTACCGACAACGATAAAAACGAAATTATTTTTACATCGCAAACAAACTCGGCAACCGGTAAGTTTTTAGTATCGCTGCCATCGGGCAAAAACTACGGTATAGCGGTTAAAGCCGATAGCTACCTGTTCCACTCCGAGAACTTTGATATACCCGAAGCTACCGAGTACCAGGAAGTATTAAAAGAAATTGCTCTTAATAATGTGAAAAAAGATGTTAAAATAATATTAAAAAACGTGTTCTTCGAAACCGGCAGTGCAACGTTAAAACCAACATCATACGCCGAGCTTGGACGATTATCGAAATTGTTGACCGATTATCCAAAAGTACGTATCGAAATATCGGGACATACCGACAACCAAGGCTCAAAAGCATCGAACCAAAAATTATCCGAATCGAGGGCTAAATCGGTAGTCGATTTTTTGGTTAGCGAAGGCATAACTGCCGACAGGCTCGAATTTAAAGGTTACGCT
>CAZJCR010000315.1:0-3487 GCA_964544385.1 uncultured Bacteroidales bacterium | reverse complement strand
ATGGGCAACCGTCATTACGTTGTAATCGACAGTGAACCCTGTATTGACCAAAGTAACATGTGGCTGCCGCCAACTGCCGGAACCTTACTTAACCTTACTGCCGGCGAGCATATTGTACAATTGGTTTGCAAAGCCGATAACAATCCTCAACTTTCGTGGAAACTTAATGAGAATACCACAACATTCCGTTCGCCTCATGCACAAATGCTCGATTATGTGGTGTTTGCCGGTTCGGCCGACGAGGTTATTGCCTCGTACCGCAAATTGTCGGGCAATGCGCCATTGTTCCCAAAATGGGCTTATGGCTTTTGGCAATGTCGCGAGCGTTATACATCGGCAAACCATTTGGTTGAAACCGTGAAAGAGTTCCGCCAACGGCAACTGCCAGTTGATGTTATTGTGCAGGATTGGCAATACTGGGGCAGCCGTGGCTGGGGCGTTCCGCAGTTCGACGAAACAAATTACCCTAACCCTTCGGAATTTATCAATAAAATTCACGATTTAAACGTTCATTTTAACATCTCCATTTGGAGCAACCCCGATAAAAATTCGGAAATTGGCAAACAATATGTTGCCAATAACCGCTTTATTGGCCAAACCAAATGGTTAGATTATTTTAACCCCGAAACGCGCAGGGAGTACTGGAATACCCTGAAAGTAAATATGTTCGACAATGGTGTTGATTCGTGGTGGATGGATGCCGTGGAGCCCGAAAACGATGCCTTAACCGGCACCCGAACTCATATTGGTCCAGGCGATTTTTACCGTTTAACATACCCGCTCATGGTGAGCAAAGCCGTGTACGATGGCCAACGCGCTGCGACAAACGATAAGCGGGTTTGCATTCTTACCCGGTCGGCCTTTGCAGGGCAGCAACGTTATGGTGTTATAAACTGGTCGGGCGATATTGGTGGCGATTGGGATACTTACCGTCGGCAAATTGTTGCCGGTTTGAATTTTACAATTAGTGGCTTGCCCTACTGGACTACCGATATTGGAGGTTTTTTTCGTCCGGGGCCTGCTCAATATACAAACCAAAATTACCACGAATTGTTACTGCGCTGGTTTCAGTGGGGTGCGTTTAATCCAATTTTCCGTATTCATGGCTACATGAGCGAAACCGAACCTTGGAAATACGGGCAAAAAGTTGAAAACAACATGCGCAAGATGCTGAACTTGCGATACCAACTTTTACCATACATTTATTCGCAAGCGTGGCAAATTACTTCAAACGGGTCAACAATTATGCGCCCGTTAGTTTTTGATTTTGCTAACGATGCCGAGGCTGTGAAACAAGCTTACGAGTTTATGTTTGGAAAAGCATTTTTGGTTGCGCCAATTACCGAAGCCGGAACTACACAACGCCCTGTTTATTTGCCCAAAGCCGCCCAATGGTACAACTTTTGGACAGATGAACGCTTTGCCGGCGGACAAACCATAACGGCCGACGCTCCAATTGACCAAATTCCGGTGTTTGTAAAAGCTGGTTCAATTATTCCTGTAGGGCCGGTAGTACAGTATGTTAATCAAAATACAAACGAAACCCTTGAGCTGCGCATTTACGAAGGTGCCAATGGCAATTTTACGCTTTACGAAGACGAAGGCGATAACTACAACTACGAAAATGGTAAGTTTTCTACAATCGCTTTTGTTTGGAATGATGAATCTAAAACCTTAACTATTGACGATAGGGTAGGTAATTTTGAAGGAATGCTTGATAACCGGGTATTCAATATCATAAAAATAACAGGTAAAAAAACCGAAAGATTTGCAAATGAGTACAGTAAAAAGGTGAAATACAATGGTAGCAAAACTTTAGTACAATTTAAAAATGAACAATAACTACATAATCAATAAAATAAAAACAGTAACATTTTTGCTTTTAGTTGTTCCGTTTTTAGTAATGGCGCAAAGCAATGTTCCGCCACAACGCCCGGTTGTGCAAACCAAATTCACAGCCGACCCGGCTCCAATGGTTTACAACGATACCGTTTACCTTTACACATCGCACGACGAAGACGATGCGCAGGGTTTTAAAATGGTTGATTGGTTATTGTACACATCAACCGATATGGTAAATTGGACCGAGCATGGTGCTGTAGCTTCGTTAAAAAATTTTAAATGGGCTAACCAGGATAATGGCGCGTGGGCAGTGCAGTGTATTGAGCGCGACGGAAAGTTTTACCTTTATTGCCCGGTTCATGGCGGTGGTATAGGCGTATTAATGGCTAACTCGCCTTATGGCCCTTTTACCGACCCAATTGGCAAACGCTTAATCGAAACTGAACATACATGGAACGATATCGACCCGTCGCCTTTTATCGACACCGATGGGCAGGCATACTTATTTTGGGGTAACCCCGATGTGTATTACGTGAAACTTAACAAAGACATGATTTCGTTGTCAGGTCAAATTGTTAAAGAACCCACGAAACCAAAAAATTATCAGGAAGGCCCGTGGGTTTGGAAACGCGACGAACATTACTATTTGGCTTATGCCTCTACCTGTTGCCCCGAAGGCATTGGTTATGCCATGAGCAAATCGATTACCGGCCCCTGGGAGTACAAAGGTATGATTGTAGATGCATCGGAACTAACACGTGGAAACCACCCAGGCATTATAGAGTACAAAGGAAAATGGTACTGCTTTGGGCATAGCTACGACGTACTAAAACAAACAACATCGAAATTTTACGAACGACGCTCGGTTGATATGGACGAAATGGTTTACAATACTGATGGTACCATTAAAAACCAACACTACTTTTTGGTTGAAGGCCCTGAGCAGGTAGGAACCCTGAACCCGTTTAACCGGGTTGAGTCCGAAACCATGGCTTGGAGCGAGGGCGTGAAAACAAATTTTGAAACAGAGTGGGAGGGCGATTTTGAGTGGGCAAGGGGCAAAAAAATTGCCGACCGTTTGTATGTAACTTCAATAAATAATGGCGATTATATTTTGGTTAAAGGTGTCGATTTTGCTGAGGGTGCTAATATAATTGATGTTTGTGTTTCGGCACTTTATGGAGGAACAATTGAAATACATACCGATAAAACCGACGGGCCTTTAATTGCAACTGTAAAAGTTGAGCCACAAGGCCAAGGGGGTAAATGGAAAACACTATCGGTACCAGTTTCGAAAGTAAGCGGGGTACACAACGTGTATTTTGTTTTTAAAGGCGAAAAAGACCTTTTTAACTTCGACTGGTGGCAGGTTAAGTAAAACTTTAATATCACTAAACTATAAACTAAACTTTATGTTATGAATGTAAACAAAACCTTACTAAGGGCATTATTTGTAGTATGTTGTTTTATAACAACATTCGAAACACAAGCCCAAATTGAAGATTTATTGGTTGGTAACACAAACCGCAAAATGCTTGTTTATGCGCCATCGGGCATCGAGCCTAACAGTGCATTGCTAATATCGATGCACGGCATGAACCAGGATATTGATTATCAGAAAAACCAGGCCAAATGGGAGTTGCTG
>CAZJCR010000314.1:0-3504 GCA_964544385.1 uncultured Bacteroidales bacterium | reverse complement strand
TCACTGTTTTAAATGAGTCAAACTTTGCTGTTATCTTTATTCTCGGCGGTTTGTAGTATTTTACTTGCAGATTTTAGGAAATACATAAATAAAATTGTTGTATTAAATAGTAACAAATTACGTCAACTAATATGTTCACTTATTTAGTGAATTTATTTGAAAAATATTGTATATTTGTAAAAAATTGAATTTGTGAAAATTGAATTTGAAAAAGACTATTTGAGAGAGTTGTATGAGGTTGGAAAAACGAGTAATAAAAAGTATCGTTTTCAACCATCAGTAACAAAGCAATTTAAAAACACAATTGATAAACTGCGAAATGCCAATAGAATTGAAGATTTGTTTCCATTTAAAAGTTTAAACTATGAAAAATTATTTGGAGATAAAGCTGGACTTGAATCTGTAAGAGTTAACCAACAATACAGAATTGAATTCTATAGCAGGATTACAGGAGAAGAGCCCGATATTATTACAATTTGTTCAATAGTTGAGTTGAGTAATCATTACAAATAAAACAAGTTATGACAACAAAAAATATTATACCATTTGAAGCTACGCATCCAGGAACCGTTATTTTGGATGAGATAAATGCTCGAAATATTTCTCAAAAAGAACTTGCTCATGAGTTAGGCGTATTGCCAACATTTTTGAACGAAATTTTAAAAGGCAAGCGTGCTATTACTGCCGATTTTGCAATTATATTGGAAAAGTCATTAGGAATTTCAGCTGATTATTGGATGAGATTTCAAACTCAATATGATATTGATAAGGCAAGGTTAAAAGAGAAAAATGTCCGTAAAATAGAACTTATTGAAACATGGAATATAATTAAGGAGTATGTTCCTGTGAATCAATTGAAAAAATTAGGATATCTGATAGGTACCCTTGAAGAGGATATAATAAAAATAAAGAATATTTATAAGGTAGAAACTATTGACAATCTAGTTAATACTGTAGCAGAACATAGAACGCTTTCATTTTATCGCAAATCCGAAAAACTTCAGATAAACCAAGTGAATATGTTAGCGTGGAGCAAGATTGCAGAATTTGAGTCTGATAAAATTACGGTTACCGATTTTGAGGCATCGAAAATAGAGCAATTAAAAAGTGAGTTGCAAATATTATTTTTTGAAAATTTCGATGTAAAGGATAGAACAAGAAAATTACTTGAGAATTTTGGGATTAAGTTGGTTTATCTTGACAAGTTTGATAAAACGCCAATAGATGGATTTTCATTTTGGAGTGGAAATAATCCTACAATTGCATTATCGGTTAGGCATAAAAGAATTGATAATTATGCTTTTACCATTTTACATGAAATTGGACACATTGAGCTTCACTTGAAAGAGAATAAAGAACGGCGTTTTGTTGATATTATTGGTTCAAAAGATAAAGACGTATTTGAATTACAGGCAGATGAATATGCTCAAAAGTCTTTAATATCAGACTCTCAATGGAATGAATTAGTAGATTTTTATACCCCATTAAATGATGATAAGATTTTTGAGTTTAGTGCGAAAAATAGAATTCATCCTGCAATTATATTAGGACGTGCTTGCTGGGAGATGAACTATTATGCAATAAAGTCGAAGATTGATAAAACATTATATTAAACCCATCTTACAATATTATAAAATGCGCAATTGAGCAGTTTAAGCAAAGCATACAATTGCATTATATTGCACTTACTTTTAAAACTTAGTTTATTTGATAACAATATTATAGTTAATTTAATAAATTGTTAATTACCTATTAACTAATAACTACTATAAATGAAAACCTATAATTTTTTGCTCTTTTTAGTTTTGGCATTTTATGTTGGCAGCAGCTTTTTTGCATGCTCGCCAAAACAAAAAAAACTTAGCTACAACAACCCTTTAGTTGAGCAACGCGCCGACCCGTGGGTTTATAAACACACTAACGGTATTTATTATTATGTGGCTACTGCACCCGAGTACGACCGTATTGAAATACGAAGTTCGGAAAATATTAACGGGCTTAAGCTTGCAAAGCCAGTAATTATATGGCGCAAGCACAAAACCGGCACAATGGGGCACCATATATGGGCACCCGAACTGCACTACATAAATAATAAATGGTACATTTATTTTGCCGCCGGTAATGCTGACGAAATTTGGAAAATACGTATATGGGTACTATCGAACAATAACCCCGACCCCACCCAAGGCGAATGGGTTGAAGAAGGACAAGTTGTTACCCAACGTAACGATTTTGCACTTGATGCCACAACTTTTGAAATTAACAACCAACGTTACCTTATTTGGGCCGAACGCGCATCGCAAACTGTTACTAACACAGGGCTTATTATTGCTAAACTAAAAAACCCGGTTACACTGCACGACTCGCAAATTGTTATTTCGCAACCCGAACTTGACTGGGAAATAAAAGGCCACCGGGTTAACGAAGGCCCCGCTGTTTTAATGCGCAATGGTAAAATATTTGTTACTTACTCGGCAAGCGCAACCGACCATAACTATGCAATTGGTATGCTTTGGGCTAATATTGGCGACGATTTGCTAAACCCGGTTTCGTGGAACAAAATGGCTACTCCTGTTTTTTATACCAACGACAGTTTAAAACGCTTTGGCCCAGGCCACAACTGCTTTACTATTGCCGAAGATGGCGTAACCGATATTATGGTTTACCATGCCCGCGATTATAAACAAATAAATGGCGAACCACTACACGACCCTAACAGGAATACTCGTGCACGTGCAATTGGGTGGGACAAAAATGGTTTCCCGGTTTTTAACCAAAATTGTAACGACTAAGCTATAAAAACATTAACTTAAAAAACGAATTACCGATTTAGCGATTCGCTCAATTGGTACCTAAGTTGAGCGATTGGAGCTATGCGAACAACTGCTTAACTTAGGGTTAACCCCGATTTAGAACTTGTGGCCTTTCATAAATGTAGTGCAGCAAAAGGTTTACAAAGTTTTTATCGCGAGCGGGAATCGCTCATTTTGATTATATAACCAAAACCATTGCCCCACCCTGCATTACCCTGCACAAGTTAATACATGCCACAAAACAGTTTACATAATTTAAATAACTTAAAAAAATATTTTTTATAACAAAATATATTATTCTGTTATAAAATTATTTATACATTAGCTAAACAAATTAAATAACCAAATGTTACAATTAGCCAATAACAACAATATTAATGTTAAATTGGGGGGGTAAAAAACCTTAAACTCCTTTGTATGTTTGTGTTTTTTGTTTTTTTACTGCCACTTTAGCCAACCTTTAAACTTTTAGCATTATGAAACACCCATGTTTAGAAAAACACAAACACTATTTCAATAAAATTTCATACAAGGTTCAAGGATGTTCTCACCGATGTATCAGAGCAAGCTATCATTCTAATCGATAATTTTTATTATGATGAAAAAATTACTACTGTTTAGTTTAACTATCTCTTTGTTTTCAATGCTAAATGCACAGGAATATGAATATGTGCCTTTCCCTACTTCAAAT
>CAZJCR010000313.1:0-3605 GCA_964544385.1 uncultured Bacteroidales bacterium | reverse complement strand
AAAGTTCTGTAAGTATATAAATTATCTTCGCCCGAAGATGTTTTGAAATATGATTTGGTTATTCCTTTTTCGATTTTGTATTCAATATCCTTTTTAGTAAAGAAATAATGTTTTTTATCCTCCTTGGTCGGAGTGAAAATATAAGTGTCATTTGCACTTGTCTGAATGCCGTTGAAAATATTCTCTGCTCCAACTAAATCAATTAATTTCGCGCTTTGTGAAACAATTTTATTGTATGCCTCAGTTAATTCAGGTGGAACTAATACCCATACTTCACTGTCTAATTCTTTTGTTTCTTTAGTCGCAAATTTTACGGCTTCGGTTTCACGAATTTTCCAATTGTTCAAATTTCTTACTTCTGAATATTGAAAATTCTTTTGCGTTTTTTTATTTAAGATAAGTAAGCAAGTATAAGTGGTTTTGTCAGCAAAAACCTGATTTGCTCCAAATGAAACGATAGAGTGTAAAAACTCTTTTTCTGATAGTAACTCACGAAGTTTCTTACCTGCACCAACTTTAGTAAACTTGCTCGGTACAATATAACCTAAAATTCCATCATTATTCAGCAAATTCAATCCTTGTTCAAGGAACAAAAAGTATTTATCAAACTGTTTATAAGCCGAAACGAAATTAGTTTTATAAAGTGGTAATTCAAGCGGTGTAATATTTTTCATATCCTCCGACTTCATATAAGGCGGATTACCGACAATGACATCAAAACGAAGTTTTGAAAAATCAAAAGGATTTACCTCTGTTTGATTTTTCGTTTCAACCTGTTCAGGGTTTAATAAACTGTTCCCAAAGAAAATGTTTCCAGAAAGATTTGGTAATACTGGTTTTGTCTTGTTTGTAGAATTAATATCTTCACTTTCCAACAATTTCAATAGCAAACCAAATTTTGCTGCTTCAACGGCATTGTAATCTTTATCAATTCCGAAAATACAATTCATTAAAACTTCTCGCTTCGTTTCAAACGGAAGTTTGTAAGTGTTGATATTGGTTTGAATGAGTTTCGATTTATCATTCTTCAAATAATAGTCAATCAGAATATCATTCAATAATTGAAACAGTTCCAATAAAAACGCTCCTGAACCACAAGCAATATCAGCAAATTTTAATTGTAAAATTTCTTTGTCGGTTTTGTCTTGGCATTTTGGTAAAACTGTATTTCTTAAAATGTCGTTGATGATAAATGTTGGCGTGGTAACAATATCCCTATCTATATTTTCAGGTTTCTTTACTAACTCAATTGTGCCATTTTGAACGACTAATTTTTCCGAGAGGAAAATTTCGTAAATCCGTCCCAAAATGTCAGAAGAAAATACGCTGAATGAATAAGGGCTTTCAGGATAGTAAAGATGCTCAATAATCGTCCAAAATACGGAACTAATATTTTCAATGATTTTGTCTTTCAATAATTGGTCAAACAAACCGGAGTTGTAGTGTTTGTCGGCTTCTTCAAATTTTTTGATAAAAGCTTTGAAATCGCTTGCGTTAGCAAACTTTAAAAGTGTCTGATAATCTTCTAAATTTCGGTCTTCGCAAACACGCAAGAACAACACACGGTTTAAATAGCTCTGCACAACATCGTTGAGTTGTTGCTCATCCATTTTTGGTTCGTATTTGTGAATTTCAGAACCTAACGCTTTTCGCCATTCATTGATTTGTTTCAAGAAAAGATTATCAATGGAATATTGATTGATTTTGTTTTCAATCTCTTTCCATTCATTATCAAAAGCACTTGAATAAACGGCGTCTTTTCCTAATATTCGTTTGATTTCATCAAACTTGTCTTCATATTCGGTATAGTGATATTTTTTTACAAGTGCTTTTTGAAAAGTATCATCTTTTTCAACTTTTACCGATGTATCGTAAATGATAAGATATTCAAAGTTGGAAAGAACAGATATTTTTAGTTTGGCTGTAAATCCGTAACGTCTTACCTGTTTAGCTGTTTCATTGTCTGTTTCAATTTTGACAAATGGTTTCTTAGCTTCCAAAAAGAATTTTCTTTCAGAAAAAAGTCGGAAAGTGTAATCTGGTTTTTTAGAATGTTCTGAAGCATTTGCTTTCAGTGCTTCTTCCAAAATTACTTCTCGTTCGTTGGTTGTTTTGCCTGCATTGTTTTTAATGTCCCAACCAAGCAACTCGAAAAACGGGTCTAAGAAATCACTGCGAAGCAGTGTTTCATTATACTTGCTTGTAAGATAATAATCCCTATCCGACTGATATTTTTCTATTAGTTGTACTATGGTCATTGGTTGGGAGTTGCTTTTAAATATTTTACTCTTTGCTCAGTTACTTTTAGTGCTTTTTCTGCTAAAGCTTCATCTTGAATTTCATACATTATTTTATCACTAAGAAATAAAACTAACAAATCGTCAGAATTTTGTTTGTAAATATCCGCAAGTTTTAAAATTATCTCTTTTGTCAATTTACGTTCTCCACGTTCCATTTTACTTAAAATAGCAACATCAATGTCGATTAAAGCAGATACTTTCCGCAAGGGAAATCCATTGCTTTCTCTAATCTGTCTAAGTTTTTCTCCTATAGATCCTGTTGACATATTCTTTGTTGACATTTTGTGTCAAAAGTATAAAATTTACTTTACTCCTCAATCAAATTTATAAAAAAAGTTTTCAACACATCTCGTGGACGACCAAGTAAGCATGCTCAATACCACTAGTGTCCCAATTTTAATGAGACACTGTGATTAAAGCTGTTTATTGATGTTTTATTTCTAGTAACTATTTCGTCAGCTTAAAGCTGTCATTAAGCCTATATATCATATCTATCGTGCGAGTTTGATAAGTCAACAACCATCACCCCACGCGCAACCCAAGAGAAAGTACCCTTTACACGCATCAGTATCAGACAATCCGGTCAACTTTACATCCGTAGTTTTTTCATTTTGCAAACTTAAAAATAAATTTTCATAATTTTAACTCACACCCACAATTTTCTTTCATTTTTAATTACTTAGCTGCATATTAGCTAAATAAAAATGTATATTTTCAAAAATTCGACCGCTTCGCGATAAATAGTTAAAAAGCTCGAACAGCACGTACTCTGAATGGGTAGACCTTATTGGTGCTGATGGACTGGCTGCCATCATCGAAGTACTGTATCCAAGCGCTGCTGCTATAGGTCTCGGTAGAACTCCAATAGGTGGCACTTTCAAAACTGCCACTAGCAAAACCGCCAACCGCAGTTTTTTGTTGGTATAATAAATTCAGCTCATATTTTGATGGCAAGTACCAGTCGCCATAGATAATACCCCCATCTGTTACTGAATAATCTGCACAAACTTTTGCGGCAAAATTTCCTCTTTGGTTATCTGCCATTTGTGTAGCTATTATCATTGCTGTATTCATTGCACCTGCATATAATCCATCGCCATCAGTACCAGTGAAACGATCTGTTCCATTCCACCATCGTTCTCCTCCTTGGTCTTCAGTGGCTGCAATTAAACCATGCTGACCAGTGGCATCTAACCAGAATATAATGCCTCCTTGGTAAGCTTGTCCAATAGTAAGAGTTGGCACTCCGTTTGCATTTACCACATAAGGGTTTACAGTTGTTCCGCTACCGGTTACGGTTACGTT
>CAZJCR010000312.1:1182-3612 GCA_964544385.1 uncultured Bacteroidales bacterium | reverse complement strand
GTTGTGTTTCACTAACCAAGTGTAGTGAAATACTTACAAAATATAAATCGATTGAACGATTCGCTCAATTTGGGTATTAATTATAAAACCTCTATTTAGCAAAAATAACTTGGTTACCAATTATGCAAATATTAGCAAATAACCATAAATAAATATTGTATAAAACATTGTATTTAAACGGTTTAAAACCACACAATATAGTATTCAATTAATGTAGTTTAAAAAATGAAAAACAATAACTTTACAATATGTAAAAGGCTTAAAAGTATTAAATATGCAATTAATGGCCTTAAAATTATGTTGAAAGAAGAACATAACTCGAGAATTCATTTAATTGCAATGGTTTTAGCTGTAATTTTAGGGTTTATTTTAAAAATTGAAATCTTTGAATGGATTGGGATAATATTATGTATAGGACTTGTAATTGCCTTAGAACTTATAAATTCGGCAATCGAAAATTTGTCGAATTTTACAACGAATGAAAAGCATTATTTAATTAAAAAAACTAAAGACTTAGCGGCAGCTGGCGTTTTATTTGGTTCGTTGGCTGCTCTTACTATTGGTTTATTAATATTTGTACCAAAAATTATTATTATAATTAGTAACCAATTAAAATAATATTATTGTTTATTACAAATAATATATTAAAACACACTAATTGTTATTGTAAAAAAGTTAATTAATAGCATTGAAAAAATGAACTGTACTTTATGTAACACCGAATTAAAAAATAGAGCTGATAATTACTATTATATATGTAACACTTGCGGTGCGTATGTATTGGATAAAAAATACTATTTGAGTAGTAGTGATGAGAAACGTAGATATGAAGAACATAATAATGATGTAAACAATGAAGGTTATCAAAAATTCACATCGCCAATTACAAATGCTGTTTTAAAAAATCATACAAAAGAACAATTAGGCTTAGATTATGGGTGCGGAACAGGACCGGTAATTACAAAACAACTTGAAACCAAAGGTTATAATGTAAAACTATTCGACCCATATTTTTATCCTAAACAAGAGAACCTATTACACCAGTTTGATTATATTTTTTGTTGCGAAGTGTTTGAGCATTTTCATAATCCAAAACACGAAATTGAAAAATTATTAAGCATTTTAAAACCTGATGCAAAATTATATATAATGACACATTTATATAATGTTGAAATAAATTTTTCGAATTGGTATTACCGTAACGATATTACTCATGTGTTTATTTATACCTTGAAAACTTTAGAATATATTGAGAAAAATTTTTGTTTGACAGTTGAAAAAATTACTGATAGATTAATTACCATTAAAAAATTAATTACCTAATACAATATTAAAAGTAATTACCATTAATTATTGTAAAAATGCTTACAAAAATTACATAATTCGGAATATAACAAACCATAGCAGACTAATACCTTAAATTTAAAATTATTAACAGATGAAAATTGAAAAAATTACAGAAAACAAGAAACAGTTTATTGACCTATTATTGTTGGCCGACGAGCAGGAAGATATGATTGACAAGTATTTACCAAACGGCGATATGTTTGCTTTGTATAACCATGATTTGAAAAGTGTTTGCGTTGTAGCTAAGGTAAATAACGATACCTGCGAATTGAAAAACATAGCTACATATCCAGAATATCAGGGTAATGGTTATGGAAGGGCACTAATAAAATACATTTCGGGTTACTATAAAAACAAATACAAAACAATGCTTGTAGGTACAGGCGAAACTCCTGCAATTTTGTCGTTTTATAAAAGTTGTGGGTTTAATGAATCGCATCGAATAAAAAATTTTTTTACCGATAATTATGACCATCTTATGTTCGATGGCGACATACAACTTGTTGATATGATTTATCTTAAAAAAGAATTATAAAAATATTTTAGTTTTTTAGACTGCTTATAGTGTTATGCAAAACAAAATTTTATGAAAGCTTTTATTACAATATTTTTTTTACTCATTAGTATTATCTCATTTGGGCAAAACCCGCAAGTTGATGAGCTTAATAAGCTATATATGTCGGGCGATTATGAAGAAACTATATTTCGAGCAAATGAGTTTTTAAAAAATGAACCAAATAATATTGATTTTAATTTAATATTAGGCCGCGCATTAACCGATAAAAATGATTTTAAAACTGCCATTCCTTATCTTGAGCTTACTGTAAAAAACGACAAAAGCAATTCATGGCGAAAGGCATGGGCATTAAACTACCTTGGAACATGTTATTTTATGATGAAAAAGTCATGATTACCATTTCCAATATTGTTCAACATATGGAGGGAATAGGGTGTTTTAAAGTTTATGAAAAGAATCGCTGCAAAAAACTTGCTTTAGAATTGACGCTTCTTTTGGAAGACCTGAAGAACTTTGTTTCATCTGTGCCACAATCAAATTCTATTGTAACGGCTTCTGCTGAACTG
>CAZJCR010000312.1:0-1172 GCA_964544385.1 uncultured Bacteroidales bacterium | reverse complement strand
ATTAAACTACCTTGGAACATGTTATTTTATAATGAAAAATTATTGTAATTCAAAATCATCGTTAAATGAGTGTATTAAACTCAAAGCAACAAAAAATGTTACAAATAGTGCTTACAAACAAATTTCGCTTTTTGGGTACAATAAGTTTTATAACAATTGGAAAACAGTTGAGACAGATAACATGATATTTCACTTTCAAAAAATGGACAGTAATAGTATCGAAAAGTTTATATCGACAAGAGAAGAAGCTTTTGTTAACATTAATAATTTTTTTAATAGCAATTTGCCAAAAAAGATCGACTTTTTTGTTTGGGATTCGAATAATGATGCAAAAAAATTATTAAAAACCAGTTTAGGATTTGCGCACCCCAGGTTTTGTATTGTACACTCACATTATCAGCAAACAAAAGGTCATGAAATTGCTCATGTTATTTCACATTATTCAACCAAAATAATTTATAAAACAGAATTAATAACCGAAGGTGTTGCTGTATGTTTTGACCAAACAAACCAAAATAAAGAAACGATTGTAAAAGATTGGTTAAAAGCACATAACAAAAAAATATCGATTATTGAAGTTTGGACAAATTGGAACGCTTACCCTGAACAATTGACATATCCTTTGTCGGGAATATTTGTTAAATATTTGATTGAAAATTTTGGCAAAGACAAGTTCATTGAGTTTTATAACAATCAAACTTATGATAATGCAAAGGCTATTTTTGGCGATAATTTTGATAAAATAGTTAACAATTTTGAAAATAAAATAAATACATAAACTACCGATGGTTAATAGTTCGATAAAATTATGCAAATGGCTTGTAACAATTTTTTTATTTTTAACTGTTATAACAAGTTGCGAAAATGAAAATTATAAACCTACAGGTAATTATTTTATGTTCCCTGTTGGTCGTTCGTTTATTAATAGCAGTTTATTTGAAATAACAATTGGAGATAAAGTTTATAATAACGAGTTTATGTTTGACAGTTGCGGTTGATATTGGTTAAAAATTTCAAAAGCCGATTTGCCAGCTAATTTGGTTATAAAAATTAAAATTACCAGAGAAAATAAAAATTCAGTATTGTTTAACGAAAACTTTTGTTCAAAAAACAATTGGGTACAACCATCATATTATATCGACTCCCACAACGAAAAAATTGTTTTAAAAGCC
>CAZJCR010000311.1:2210-3652 GCA_964544385.1 uncultured Bacteroidales bacterium | reverse complement strand
TCATTCGCAGTATCATCTTCTTCACTGTGCATCGCTTTCTTCATCGCTTCTTCCAAGAATGCATTGTCTTCATCGGTGTACATGCTGTCATCGGCATCGTATTGACCGTCTTCAAAGTTGTCAATGTTTATTCCAGACATGATTGTTTGTTTTATATGGAGTTATTGGTTTATGTGTTGTGATTTAGAGACTATTGTGAAATTATGCTATCTTAAGGTAATAAAAAAGGACTATTATCAGCTAGATGAAATTCAATTAAATTGGGTTTTATAAAAACAGATAAAACAGCAAAATAATTGTCAAGATAAATGTATGATTTTTTATTATTACTCAAGTCAATAATTTCTTCATTAAATTCAGATAAAATTTTGTTAATATCGACTAAGTGTATTTGAAAAACTTTTGTAGGAAAAAAGAGGGTAATACTCTTCCAACCATCAATATCGTGATATGAATATTCATATTTAATTTTACTATAATTGTTTTTCAGAGAATAACGACATGATTTGTGTAACCCAATTGAATTAATTGACGAATATTCAACATTAATTAGGTTGAATATTTTATTAGATATTTTTAATTTATCTGCAATTTGCTGACTAATTTCTTTGTACTTCATTTTGTTTTTTTGAACGGTTCTTTTTTTGTAGAAGCATTACCTACCTTAAGATTAACTAAGTGCTTAATGGCTTTTCCATAAGGGGTTGTATAGCATCTTCAATAAAATTATAACTTAACAATATAGAAAATGATGTTTCTTTTGTTTTTTATAGAATTGGTCTGGATTATAGCAGCTAAAGCTTTTTGATTCCAATAAACCTTGATTTTAATAAATATTAACATTGACCCATTTATCACCATCAGACCAAAAAATTTCTTTTATTTCAATTTCAGTAATATCTTAAATTTTACACGCTAAGTCATTTTAATAAGAAAATGATGATAGTATAAATAACCATCAAGTATTTATATATTATTATAGCGTTTAAAAGTTCTCTCGTAAGTATTATATTTCTCAATAATTCAATTTTCAGTATCTAAATTTGACTGACCTAAAAGGGTATTA
Organism: uncultured Bacteroidales bacterium; assembly: GCA_964544385.1. GTDB lineage: Bacteria > Bacteroidota > Bacteroidia > Bacteroidales > SZUA-534 > CAZJCR01. The sequence goes on along the minus strand of CAZJCR010000311.1, from coordinate 2,586 downwards.
GCTGAAATAAACATAACAAAGCAAAACATTTTTATTTATATGTGCTTTAAAAGGTATTATTTAGTTCAATGTTATTTCCATATAATTTAAGAAGATGTTTAAATGCTTTCTCTAATCTTTTGGGAATATCATCCTGAATGCATTCACCACCAATCATTATTTCTAGTTTGCCGACCTCTTTGCCGTCCATAAAGAAAGTAGTACCCGGTTTTGAAAATAATTCAATCCAAACTTTTTCTGGGGATTTAATTGTACACCTAATATTTGAAATATCGTCTAAGGCTGCCATACACTTCATTTGAAAAATATCACCCTCAGTAATTACGCCTTGAAAATTTTTTGATGTACCGTTAGCTGTGGTTATAAAAACAATATG
>CAZJCR010000311.1:0-2200 GCA_964544385.1 uncultured Bacteroidales bacterium | reverse complement strand
CTCGACCAACATGGATAAACTTTGTTTCAACAAAGTTGGTGACATTTAAATAACTACTTGAGCTAGAAGAAGGATATTTTTCAATTGCAGAAATAATCCATTCTTTTGTGTCCTCTATTGATTGAGCGTTTGAAAAAAACGGTAAAAGACATATTAAAACGGTTATGTATGTGTATTTCATAGTGTTAATTAAAATGTTAATGATTTAGATTAAAAGTAAAAAGTAAATATAAGTATAGCAATGATTAATTGCAATATTGCGAACTATTATTAATTTTTTTTACAAAAACCATAAATTCTTTTTACCAAAGTCGTAGAGTTTGCCGCCTTCGAAGTGGGGGAAGATTTCGGCTACCATTTCGGGGTATTTGGTTGTTACAGGTATGCTTTGCTGTGAAACGGATTTCCAATACATGCGGCTAAATTGATATACCTGGTCGATTAATTTTCGTACTTCTTCGGGGTCTTTGATGATGCTTTCATCGGTTGATTGTAGATGCAGCTTTACAGGCAACTGGAACGACTTTAATTGTTTAGCTAACTGTATCCTTTCTGCTTCTCTTTCTTCATCTGTATGTTCGTCGATTAATGTTGGCCTGTAACGCGTATTGTTGCAAAGTATGTAACTATTCATTCCAATAGGGATGTATGTTCCGCTATAAGGCATCTTGTGTTTATATTCATCATCAAATAAAACAAGGTCGCTCGATTCCGTTTTATTCACTGTTACAATCACAATGGGGATATCTTTATCAATTGATTTTAATTGCTTTATTATTGGTACAATTTCTCTGTTGTTCATCCTTTTGTAGAAGTGAATAATAAGCCGTTCAGTATCCTGATGTTGATTCCTATATTCCTCAACAGCTTCACGAATGGCACCAGCCAGTAGTCTGTGATTGTCGGCTGGGAGTACATTGAAGCCTTTAAAATGACCATCGTTGGCAAAACAGAAAGTGCTGCCAATGTAGCGGGTGTTGTATTTTTTTGTTTTAAATGCGCCAATTCCCACTATAAGCTCGTTGTTTACTTCACGGTCTAAACGCCAGGGAATTCCGCCTAATTTTGCCAATATTGCTACTGCAATATTGGATACACTCCACTTAAAGTCACTACTATTAATTCTTTCATTATAAATAACTTGGGAGCTGATGTTGTATTGTAGCAACAGTTGTTTAATCTTGTAGTAAAAATTCCGTTTAACCGGGTCGGGTTCGTACTTACTATACGGACTAATGTAAACCGCTAAATAATTGGTGTTAGGAACTAAGCTGGTGTTTGAAAGTTTTTCTTGAATTTCAGTAATCGGATTATCTATATTGCTAAAAATGATGTGTAAGTTTTCATCATAAGTAACAGGAAGTGATAAAAATTCTGCAAAGTTGATGAATCCTTTTTCTTTTTTTGAATACTTATGAAACAAATTGGCTGTTTCCTTATCCGATTCGTGACAAATGAAGAAAAAACGGTAATGGCCTTTGGGAGCTGGGACACATGGTTTAAATGCTTTCAACCCTTCATAAGGGTCGGTATGGGTGCCACGGCCAAATTTAAGCAGGTTTGTTCCTTTTGATGTTAGAGAAACAGTTTCCATTTGATGCCATGTGCCAGAGTGGGGGATTACCTTTTTAAATTCTTCGGTGTTAAGGTATTTGGTTAATAATCCGTTAATGTTTATGAAGTAGTTTGCATATTTATCTTTATTCTTTTTTCGTGGGGTGGGGGCAAATTTCAATGCATCGGCTAAGTCGTAGTTGAGAACGGGATAATATTCGTCGAGAAAGTTGTTGTCTTCATCGGTAAAGTCTTCATAATTTACAAGCACACCGTTTCTAACTAACCAGTTTAGATTTTCAGTAGCAATATCGTCGGAGACCAACTGCATTAGGCTCTTTTTTAAGACTTTTGATTTTCCATCGAAAGAAACAATTAGTTCGGGTTGTTTGGTGACTGTTGCCAAACGAACCGACAGGGTAAATTTGTAATAAAGCTTGAAAACTGTTGTTGATTCACTTTCACTTTCAAACCATATTGTTGCTGCATTGATGAAATTTGGATGCACTACGTTGGCAACGTCCCTGAAATATTCGGCAATACGGTAGTGATAATAGTGTTTGGCAAAAAAGATACTTTTTGTAAAATCGACCTTTGTTGTGTATTTGCAGTTTTCGGTGGTTTTAAAATTGCAATACAAGTTTTT
>CAZJCR010000310.1:1178-3663 GCA_964544385.1 uncultured Bacteroidales bacterium | reverse complement strand
CAAGCGCGCCTATTTTAAGGTTTTTAGTTGTTGCGGTAGCAATGGTTTTGCCATTGGCATCAATAATATTTTCGGTAATATTAAAAGTAACCGGTTTGTTGTAGTTGTTATTAACTGTGGTTCGTACTTCAATATTAGCTTGGTTTTGGTTTATAGTAGTTGTAACAAAAGTTCCGTATTGGGCAACGTGTAAAGGCATTGTTTTGTTAAGCCAAACGTGCCGGTAAATACCGGCGCCTTCGTAGTACCAGCCTTCTTCCATAAATGCATCGCAGCGTACTGCTATTGTATTTTGGCCGCCGTAATTAATATAGTCGGTAATATTGTATGTAAATGGTGTGTAGCCGCTAATTGCGGTTCCACAGTAAAAGCCGTTAACCCAAACAATTGAGTTTCGAAAAGCGCCATCGAACTCGATAGTAATTTGGCTGCCTAAATCGGTTTCGGGTATAAAAATATTTTTTCGATACCAGCCCACGCTGTTTTGCGGGTAGTTAAGCCCCATTGCTTTATATCCGTGGCTATGGCTGCCATTAGCTGCAAAAGGCAGCTCAACGCACCAGTCGTGCGGCAGGTTAAGTACACGCCAGGCGCGGTCGTCGAAACCGGGAGCGGCTGCGCCGTCGCCATAACCGGCTTTGGCAAAGTACGAGAAGTATGATGTACGGTTGTTAAAATCATTTTCGGTGTCGTAAAAATGACCAAGTGCAAACCGCCAATTGTTATCGATATTAACACGCTGTCGGTGGCTGTTTTGTGCAATTATTGTATAGTTACTAATTAATGCAAGTGTAATTAGTAATAAAATTAGTTTGTTTTTTTTCATTTTAATATGTTAATGTAATTTATTGATGAGCAAATCGCTCAATTTGGGTTTTATTTACAAAGTGCAAAATACAAAGGTAAAATCACAAAACAAATAAATAAAGTAAAAATTACTTTTGTAAATCGATAATAATTTGGTTATCTAAATTGTACACATCGTGGTAAAAAAACGCGTTGTTGGCGGCTTTTACAGTAATGTATTGCATGTAAACAGGTATGGTTTGTTTAAGGTTAACCTTAACGGGATAGCCGTGGTTAAGGTACGTTTCAACAGTTTTGTAGCTGTTGGGTTGCATTTGTAAAATTATTGATGCCAGTTTTAACGGATTGTTAAGCCTTATGCAACCGTGGCTAAAAGCGCGAATTTTAGGGTAAAAAAGATTTTTACCGGGAGTGTCGTGCATGTAAATATTGTATGGGTTATTAAACAAAAATTTGACATTGCCCAACGCATTGTAAGTGCCTGCATATTGGAATATTTTGTATGGGAAATTCGATTCGTTGTATTGCGAAAAGTCGATACATGAAACATTTTGTTCGACACCATTTAATGCTAAAAACATGTTATTGCGGCTAAGGTATGATGTGTCGGTTTTAAGTTTGGGCAATATTTTTTTTGTGGCAATTGAGTTTGGTATTGTCCAGCAGGGGTTAAAAACCAAAATATCGATAATTGATTGAAAAACCGGTGTTGCATTATCGGGTTTACCAATAATTATTTTGTCGAAAAAATAGGTTGTATCGTGTTTTTTGAAAGTAGCTTGAAAAGCGGCAAGGTTTATATAAATAGCAGGGTTAATAGTGTCGGGTACAAACCAGCGGTTACGCTCGAGGTTAGCTTTAATAATGTTTATGTATTTAGTAACCGGCCATGCTAAAAAGTTGTATGTATTTTTGCCTGCAACACCGTCGGGGAAAAGGCTGTGTGTAGCCTGAAATTTTTTAACTGCAGCCAGTAAAGTGCTGTCGAAAACAGGAGTAAGGCTGTCGGAGAAAAAATAGCCTAATTGTAAAAGGCGTTTTTTTAGTTCAACAACATGTTTACCAGTGTCGCCAATTTGCAGGCCGTTGCCGGGGCAATACACAGGTGCCGGGGCTTTGTTGGTGTTTTGTAAGTTTGTATAAAATTGTAAAAGTTTTTTAAGTGCTTGGTATTCGGTAGTATGAGGTTCAAAAATGGTGTCGGCATTTTTTATTTTGTTTAATAAAATTAAGTTTAGCAAAACGGAGTCGTTGGGTGCAGTTTGTTGTTGGTTATAATTCCACGAATAATGATACTTGCTTGGGTTTAATCGACCGTAAAGCAAGTTGTTAGTGTATTCGATAACCGATATGGTAAGCTGTAGTTCGAGTTTTAAGTAGTTGTTAAACGAGTTGTTTATTCCTTCGATAATGTCGGTGTATGTGGCAATTATTTGTGGTACGGCGTAATGTGAAGGGTTTAGTCCGTGGTTTTTTGAGTTTTGTAGTAAACTAATTGCTTGTTCAATAGTATTTTGGTTGTTCCAAAAAGGTTCGAAATTATTTTTTTGGTATAGTTTTTTAAGCTGGTTATAATATTTGAAATGTTTGTAATTATTGTTGTTATTGTTAAATATTGTTTTAACCGTATCGTGTAAAGCTTTGTTGTAAATATTACCAAAATTATTGTTTGCAAAAA
>CAZJCR010000310.1:0-1078 GCA_964544385.1 uncultured Bacteroidales bacterium | reverse complement strand
TTTCATAAGCTCAAATATACAAATAGCATTAATGTTAAAATTATTTTTAACCAAAAAGAAAGGGTATCTTTATCGGAAATTAAAAAACTTAATATGAATTATTATGAGTGGGATTATTTTAAACAGTTTAGATTATGCGCGCATAAAAAAGTGTATAAGCGATGCAAAGCAGTTTAGGTCGATTAACAATGCTGAGGCCGAAAAGCTTATTGCCGAACTAAATTCGGCAAAAATAGTTGAACCACAGGCGGTTCCTGGTAATGTTGTAACAATGAACTCGATTGTAAAGGTGAGTTTTTTGAACAATAATAAGCAAATAGAGTTTCAAATTGTTTATCCCGACAAGGCTAATTTTAAACAAAACCTTATTTCGATATTTTCGCCAATAGCAACAGCTTTAATAGGTTACCGTGTTGGCGACGAAATAGAGTGGATAGTGCCTGGCGGCATAACAAAATTACGTATTGACGAATTGGTATACCAGCCCGAGTCGGCAGGTGATTTTAATGTTTAACAAATATAATGAAACGAGCCTGTAAAAATATAATGGTTTATTATTGTGTAATACCTTTCCAGTTATCGGTACGGAAAGGTAATGCAGGCAGCCCATCGGTATTAATAAGGTTCCCGTCGGGGTTATCGGCCCAGTTATAGCGTACAGCCACGGGGTTTTCAACTTTATCGCAACTTACAGTTATTTTATTATCAATAATTACAGCTTTGGCCCAGTAAAATATTTGGTCATTGCCGGCAATTGCAAACCCATTTAAAGTTTGGCTATCGCGTATAGCCAGCTTTGGGTTTGTTTGTTTAAAATGTATATGTATTTTATTGTTATCGATAACAAAACCCGAGTAAATAGGCCCATAAGCTACGCAATTAATATTGTAAACTTGTTTTTTAGCAATAAGGGCAAGCCTGCGGGCAACCTCTTGTTTGTTAATTGGGTGAATGTTGTTGGGGTCGCCAATGTCGGTAATGCAGGCCATACCGGTATTTGGCAGGTTAAGAGCCAATGCCTGAGCCTCGCGCATTTCGGCCCACTCGCTGTTTGATGGTTGTGGTTGTGCTTTTTTAT
>CAZJCR010000309.1:0-3677 GCA_964544385.1 uncultured Bacteroidales bacterium | reverse complement strand
TATTTCACAAACCAAGTATAGTGAAATACTTACAAAATCTACATCGATTGAGCTAATAGCTCAATTTGTCTTATATTTTACTAAACTAATATATGAACAACCAAAAACACAGCTACATTATCTATCAATATTTTTATTTTATTGATAATTGTTGTTAGTAAAAACAATTACTTTTATGTTAATTTATTATCAATAAAATATTTCAATATAAAACAAGGCACATGGCATTAATTATAAGCGAAGTAAAAACAAAGACCGATTTTAACCAATTTATATTGTTACCCTATAAAATACATAAAAACCACGCGCAATGGGTACCAAACTTAATTAACGACGACCGTACCGTTTTTTCGCCAAAGCGTAACAAAGCTTTTACATATTGCGATACAATACAATTATTAGCCAGGCTCGACAACAAAGTAGTTGGACGGGTAATGGGCATTATACACCATCATTACAATAATACCAATAACGAGCAAAATGCCAGGTTTGCTTTTATCGAAACATATAACAACTACCAGGTTTTTGAGGCATTGGTAAACGCTGTTATTGATTGGGCAAAACAAAAAGGTTGCAAAAAAGTAATTGGTCCGTTGGGTTTTTCCGACAAAGACCCACAAGGATTTTTAACCCAAGGCTTTGACCAACAAACAATGTTTATGACAAATTGCAGCTTTGAATATATGAAACAATTTGTTGAACAAATGGGATTTACCCCGCACACTAAGCTGGTTGAATATAAATTAAACATATCGGCACAACTGCAAAACCGCTTTGAACCATTTGTAATCAGAGCACAAAACAACACAACTTTTAGGTTAAAACATTTTAACAATATTTTTCAGATAAAACCATATATACGTCCAATTTTTGGGCTTATGAACCGTACTTATACCGATATTTATGGTTACTCGAGCCTTACCGACAAAGAAGCCGATGATTTTGCAAACCGTTTTTTGCCTTTTATTAGCCCAAAACTTTTTAAAGTAGTTACCGATAATAACAACAATGTAATTGGCTTTTTAATTGCAATTACCGACTTTAGCCACGGGCTTAAAAAATCGGGCGGAAGGCTTTTCCCAACTGGCTGGTTCCACATTTTAAAAAGCATGAAAACCAGCAAAACAGTTATGCTGGTACTTGGCTCGGTCGACAATAACTATCGTAACAAAGGTATTGATGCATTAATGGGCGGCAGCTTAATTAACAATGCACTAAAAATGGGGCTTAAACATTTAGACAGCCATTTAATAATGGAAACCAACCTGCGCATGCGTGCCGAAATTGAAAGGCTCGATGGCTCGGTACTGTACAAAAGATACTGTATTTATCAAAAAAACATATAACTTACATTTTTTTAATAACCCAATAATTAACCAATATTATGGATATAAAAGAATACTTTAAACAACTTAGCATTGTAATACTGGGTATACTAATAGCTTTTTGGGTAAGCAATATAGGCACAAACCACAACCAACGCAAAGCACAAAAACAAGTGCTAAACACAATAATTAACGAGATTAACGAAAACCATAACAACACAATAAACTCAATTAAAAGCCTTGATAAACTGCACATTATTTACTCAAACATAAAAAGTAAAAATGCTTTAGGCGACACACTTGAAATAAATTACGAAGGCTTAAGCTCGCAAAGCGTTGGTTACGAAACCGCCAAATACACCAACATTTTAAAAGATATTGATTATAATATTACATCGCGAATTGTTGAAAACTACGAAAAACAAAAAGCAATTGAAGATTTAGAAAATAATTTTATTGATGAACTTATGGCATTTTTAAAATACAAAAACACCGACTCAACAACTATCGATTTTTTACTTGTACATATTAATAATTTATCGCATCACCTTAAAAATTTCGACAAAACACAAAACCAACTAACCCAAGATTTACAAGTATATATTAATACCAAATATTAAACTGTTATACTTTTTTAGTACATATTAATAACAACACCAATTAATTAATAATATTTAGGTTTGTAAAACACCATAGTACAAGTTTAATTATTTTTTATATTTTTGTTTGCGTTAACGTACACGCAAACACAATGCAAAACACAAAAAAAGCTGGTATTAAAGACATTGCCACAATGGCCGGAGTATCGATAGGTACTGTTGACCGTGTGTTGCATAACCGTGGCCACGTTAACCAGGATACACGCCAAAAAATTCTCGACATTGTTAAACAATCGGGCTATACTCCTAACCTTTTTGCAAAATCGCTTTCATCAAAAAAAACAACAACAATTGCTATTGTAATACCCGACTCGAGCGACAACAACCCCTACTGGGAAAAACCTGTAATGGGTATAAAACAAGCATCAACCGAGCTAAAAAACTATAACGTCGAAATTGTTTACGAACACTTTAACGCGTCGGACCCGCTTAGCTTTAGCAATATTTTAAACCATGTAATAACTTTAAACCCCGACGGCGTTGTAATTAACCCGGTATTTGTTAATCAATCGGTTAGTTTTTTGCAAAAACTCGACTCACAAAACATACCTTATGTTTTTATCGACAACAACATTGAAAACACCAGCACACTTGGATATTTTGGACAAAACGCATTACAAAGCGGACGGGTTGCAGCTAAATTAGTATGGTTGGCAACAAGCAATATAATTGATATTTTAATTGTTAAACAAACTAACAATAAAATATTTTCGCAACACATTGAATCGCGTATTAATGGGTTTAATAACTATTTTACCGATAACAATATTAACGTTAATACCGATATTGTTGAAATTGACCTGCTAAATACAAACGAACCCGATAAAACACTTTCAAAAACATTTGAACAAAATAAAACATACCATTGCATTTTTGTACCAAACTCGCGCGCATATTTACTTGCCAATTATTTTGTAAAAAACAACCTGAAATTTAAATTAGTAATTGGTTACGACCTTATTGCGCAAAACCAAAAACACTTAGTTAACCAAAATATCACATATCTTTTATGTCAAAAACCCGAACAACAGGCATATAAAGCCATTAATGCATTATTTAGTTACATAACATTAAAAACACCTGTTAACCGCATAAATTTTAGTGCTGTTGATATTGTTACTAACGAAAACCTTGAGAATTACAATTAAAACCCGATAGATTTTTACTATATGAATATCGAAAAATTAAAATACTTAATTAAACAAAAAGTAACTTTACAAAGTAAATTGCACATTTACTAATTAAGTATAATAAAAACTAAATTATTTACATATGAAACAGTTATCGGATATAGCAGTTGTTGGACTGGCAGTTATGGGCGAAAACCTTATTTTAAACATGGAAAGTAAAGGCTTTACTGTTACAGCCTACAACCGCACTTACGACAAAGTTGAAAGCTTTTTAAACAGCCGCGCAAAAGGCAAAAATATACGTGGTGCCCAAAACATTGACCAAATGGTAAACTCATTGTCGAAACCACGCAAAATTATGTTAATGATTAAAGCCGGCAATGCTGTCGACCAAATGATAGAACAACTTATACCTAAACTTGAACCTGGCGATATTATTATTGATGGCGGCAACACGCATTACCCCGACACTAACCGCCGCGTTGCTTTAGCACAAAGCAAAGGCCTTTACTATATCGGAGCCGGCGTTTCGGGCGGCGAAGAAGGCGCGCTTACAGGTCCGT
>CAZJCR010000308.1:0-3682 GCA_964544385.1 uncultured Bacteroidales bacterium | reverse complement strand
TTTTATATCTGGCGGCATTTTACAATTTGAATGCAAAAAGTGGCACTAAATTGTTTTTAGAAATCGAAAAAATCAAACCTGTAAATTCCCATCCTTGGCTCATAAGTCGTCAAACATCTGTTATTTTATTCGAAAAACTTTTTGTACAAAATGCACCCATTCCCGATTTAATGAACTATTTAATTGATAAGAGGAATTTAGCGTATCAAAATACCCATGAGGCTCGGTGGTTAGGTTTTGAATTTGTTTTTGAAATAGCTGTAATGATTCCTTTAATAATTTCAAAAAAATACCATGAAGTTGTTGAACTTACAAAACTAGCCATAGCTGACTTTGATAGAAAAAATAGTATAAACACCGATGCTTACGAATTCCATAAACTCTTGCTCACAATCTATAATCAATATGCACTAAGTAAAATAAAAAATACAGTTAGCAATTATACTTTAAACAAATGGAAAGCCTTTTTGGATAATCCGGTAGCAGGTACCGATGACTTTCAACATCAATTAATGGTTGCATCATTTTTAAAAGAATGGTTTATGCAATTGGGTAACAAAAAACAAGCTGATTATTTTAATTCAGAAGGCGTAAACTTATTAAGAGTTACTGATTACAAGTTCTTCGAAAAATATTTTACTTATTAACTATCATTTCTATTTTAAATTCTTCGTCATAAAACGTACAATAACATAAAAACATAGCAACCAGCTTAAAAATAGTAAAACACCAATACCGATACTGTAAAATTTAAAAAACCAAACGAAAAAGAAAGGCAGTATAGCCATAATAGCATATACTATAACTAAAAGAACTTTTCTTAAATCAAAATGAATATTATTGCCAAATTCCTTAGGCCACCATCCACCCGGTTTAATGGTATTAAAATAATTTTTAAGCGTTTGTTTATCGTCGGGGGCTGTTAAAAAAGTAACCAATAGCCAGGTAATACTTACAGCAACAGTTAGTATTAGTAGCTTTAAAGGATAATAATCAAAATTCCACTGCATTAGCAATGTGTCAAAGTAGATATGAAAAACCGAAAGATTATTATAGAACAAATCAAAAGCGACCGTATATACTAAACTGCTTACCATTGCCGTAAATTGACTCCATGCATTAATACGCCACCAAAACCAGCGTAAAATAAATACGGGACCAACACCAGCCCCCATGCTAAAAATGAATTTTTGCAAACCCAACATATGGGTATTAAAATAGGCTATGCAAATAGCAGTAATAGTAATAAAGGCCATCACAAAATATGAGCTTCGCACTTTTTGCTTTTCATTTATATTTTTAAGCAAATAAGTACTTACAAAATCAACCATTACAAAACCGCTGCCCCAATTTAATATGGCTTCGAAGGTGGCAATAAAACCTATTATGAAAGCTATAAATACTAAAGTTTTAATACCTGATGGTACTGCGTAAATAAATAGTTGCACAAAATAGGCTTCAAAATCAAGACGCCCGTTTAAAACTGGAATAAGCTCCGGTGTTTGTTTTGCTAAAACTATACCGGCATCATAAACAAAGCTTCTGAAAACAAATAAAATAGTTAATATAACAGTAGGTAAAATAGCTACCTTAAATGCATTTAAACTGCTTTTTGCACTCATAAAGCGCTGTGCCTCTGCACCGCCGCCGTCTAAAACAAAAATTGACCACCATTGTATGCCAAAAAATACCAGTATATTCGGTATTGTTTCTGTAAATCCTGAAATATCAGTTCTTGCAAATAAGCTAATTTGGTTCGGATAATTTGATATTAATTCACTATACACATGTTTAAAACCACCGCCATATTTTACTATGTACAATGCACCAATAATATACACCAAAACAAATAGCAAGCCGTTAAATAAATCAGTTCTAACTTTAACAGCAAAAGAATTTTTTGCAATAACACCTAAAAGTAAAACTGTAATTATTGCAACACTCTGTCCATGCGTAAATGTCCAAAAGATGCAGGTTAGTTTAATCATGGCAATTACAAGCATTGCAGCCGATAAGGCAACTACAAAGTAACCTACATAAACAGCTCTAAAACCATGTAGTATTTTTGACGAAATACCAGAAAACCTAAAAAGAATAAATTGATTATCGGTTAAAAATTTTAATTTGCCCCATAAGGGCGCAAAAATGATAGGAACAAAACCTGCAGCAAAAATCCCTGTAAAGTAAATCCATAAACCAGAATAGCCTTTTTCAAGCAGTATACCCATTTTGGGCATTGAGTTTAAATTATCGTTACTGATAATAAAATATGAAATACCCAAAATCCACCAAGGGAGCTTTTTAACAGAGCTAAATACATCTTTAAATTTATTTGTCGTCCCAAAGTAACTTATGAGTACAATCAGCAATAGATAAGTAATTATTGTAATGAAATTATGCATTCGTGTTCAACTTATTTAATTCAGTAAAAATATACTTATTGTAATATACTATTATTCTTTTTCGAATTGTTATGTCCTCGGATATGTCTGTTTTTTTTTGATTTTTTATTGAATATGTCCTAAATTAGCATCTGTTCAATAAACCAAACCAATTAAACTCAATCGCGAAAAGGTATTATTGCCATTTCATCGGGTATAAGAGGTAAAGCAAAAGGTATAAATTACTTTTCAATGGGTATAAATGCCAAAAGAACAGGTATAAATGGTCAAACAAAAGGTATAAATACTCCAACGAAAGGTATAAATGATAGAACAGTAGATATTTTTGTTCGAACAAGCGGTATAATCCGTCAAACATCAATAAAATGACCAAATGAACTACGTTTTTGCTGATTTATTTAATGTTTAACCATAAAAACAGAGAAAAATGCCGAAAACAAAACACGTAACCGACGCTCAAGCACTGGAAAATTACCGTGTCGCGTTAGAAAATGTAATCAATCAATCCGAGGTATCGAATACTATGGCTGAATTCGGATACGATGAAGCAAAAATTACCGAAGGTAAACAACTTTTAGAAGGAACCCGTTCGGCGTATGACTTTAACAGTCAAGAAGACAACGAAACCATTGCTGCCCGTGCCGGTTTCGATAGTAAAAAAATGGATTTAGAAAAGATATATGCTCTCGACCGTAAGAAAGCTAAGGTAGTTTTTCGTAATGATGAAGTTGTCCTTAAAAAACTTGGACTTACTGGTTCAGTACCTCAAGCTTATATCAAATGGCTTGAAACAATGAAAACCTTTTACAGCGGTGTTCAGGCCGATTCTGCAATTCAAACCAAATTATTGACTTTAAAAATTACAGCAGAACATATTACAGCATCAATTGCAGCAATCACAGATTTAGAAAATGCAAGGACTTTATATTTAAAGGAAGTTGGAGAATCCCAAGATGCCACAAAAGCCAAAGATTCAGCCTTCGCCAAAATCGATGCTTGGATGAGAGATTTCTATGCTGTTGCCCGGATTGCAATGGAAGATAATCCCCAATTATTAGAATCGCTTGGATTGATGGTTCGTAGCTAGCCTACACACATTGCAGGCACATTGCCAAATCCCGCCAACATCCCGCGACCTATATTTGGCAAAGAGCCTGCAATTTACCACACACAAGGCTAACACTGTATTTCTAATCAACATAAATAGCGATAATAAAGCCCAGGGCACAATACATAGGAACATGAGCGGTTTGCAAAACCCAGCGATTGTTCCCGGTTGA
>CAZJCR010000307.1:0-3730 GCA_964544385.1 uncultured Bacteroidales bacterium | reverse complement strand
TTTGGAATCAGGCGCAAAAACTATCCTTTTACACAAAGAAAACGCTAGTTTGTCTGATTACGGAATTATTTATAATACATTACAAAAAGACCCATGTAACTCGGAAAAAGAAGCCGTTTTACATATTTACCGTCAGTTACGTAACGCCGAACCACCCGATGAAGCTACTGCACGCGACGTTATCGACAAATTATTTTTTAGCGATAAACGTTACGATTTGGGTGAAGTTGGACGGTACAGGCTTAATAAAAAGCTCAACCTAAACTCCGAAATGGACGTTAAAGTGCTGACTAAAGGAGATATTATTGAAATTATTAAATATCTTATAGAACTTATTAACAGCAAAACCATTGTCGACGATATTGACCACCTTAGCAACCGTCGCGTACGTACTGTAGGCGAACAACTAATGGGTCAGTTTGGTGTAGGTTTGGCACGTATGGCACGTACAATTCGCGAACGTATGAACGTGCGCGATAACGAAGTATTTACACCTGTCGACCTTATAAACTCAAAAACATTATCGAGTGTTATAAACTCATTCTTTGGTACAAATGCCCTTTCGCAGTTTATGGACCAAACAAATCCTTTGGCCGAAATGACGCATAAACGTCGTATGTCGGCATTAGGACCCGGTGGTTTATCACGCGAACGTGCAGGTTTCGAAGTGCGCGACGTTCACTACACACACTACGGACGTTTATGCCCGATTGAAACACCTGAAGGACCTAACATCGGACTAATTTCGAGTTTATGTGTGTTTGCAAAAATTAATAACCTGGGATTTATTGAAACACCTTACCGTAAAGTTGATAACGGTGTAGTTGATTTACAGCCCGAAAATGTTATTTATTTAAGTGCCGAAGAAGAGGAAGATAAAATAATAGCTCAGGCAAATGCACCCCTAAACGAAAAAGGGGCTTTTGTTAACCCAAGAGTAAAATCGAGGTTAGAAGCCGATTACCCATTAGCCGAACCAACTGAGGTTCATTTAATGGACGTGGCACCTAACCAAATTGCATCAATAGCTGCATCATTAATACCTTTCCTTGAGCACGACGATGCTAACCGCGCCCTGATGGGATCGAACATGATGCGCCAGGCCGTTCCTTTATTAGTACCCGAATCGCCAATTGTTGGTACAGGTATTGAAAAGAAAGTGGCCGAAGACTCGCGTAACATGATTAGTGCCGAAGGCGAGGGAGTTGTTACATTTGTTGATGCTGAAGAAATTGTAATTAAATACAACCGTACCGAAGATGAAAGGTTTGTTAGTTTTGACGATGATGTTGTACGATACAAACTTACAAAGTTCCAAAAAACCAACCAAAACACCAGCGTAAACCAACGCCCCATTGTAAAAAAAGGCGATAAAGTGGTTAAAGGTACTGTTCTTACCGAAGGGTATGCCACCCAAGGTGGAGAGCTGGCTTTAGGGCGAAACCTTAAAGTAGCTTTTATGCCCTGGAAAGGTTACAACTTTGAAGATGCTATTGTTATATCGGAACGTGTTGTACGCGAAGACATATTTACATCGTTACATATCGACGAATATATGCTCGAAGTTCGCGATACCAAACGAGGTTTAGAAGAACTTACTGCCGATATACCTAACGTTAGCGAAGAGGCAACTAAAAACCTTGACGAAAACGGTTTAATCAGAATTGGTGCGCATGTTAAACCTGGCGATATACTTATAGGTAAAATTACACCTAAAGGTGAATCGGACCCATCGCCCGAAGAAAAATTATTACGCGCTATTTTTGGTGATAAAGCCGGTGATGTTAAAGATGCTTCGTTAAAAGCATCACCATCATTATCGGGTGTGGTCATCGACAAAAAACTATTCTCGCGGACAATTAAAGACAAAAAAATAAAAACCGCCGAGAAACCTTTATTGCAAAAACTTGACGATGAACAAGAACGTAAGCATAACGATTTAAAAGCTAAGCTTATCGATAAACTTTTTGTTATTGTTAATGGTAAAGTATCGCAAGGAGTTAAAGATTATTACGGTGCTGATGTAATTGCAAAAGGTACCAAATTTACCCAAAGAATACTTCAAGAGGTTGATTTCTTATCGATTAACCCTAATAAATGGACTACCGACAAGGATAAAAATGACATAATTAGCAGTTTATTACATAATTATATCATTAAACATCGTGAAATTGAGGGTGAAGTTAAACGTAAGAAATTTAACATAACTGTAGGCGATGAATTACCAAATGGAATTGTACAATTAGCTAAAGTTTATATTGCCAAAAAACGCAAAATAAAAGTTGGTGATAAAATGGCAGGCCGACATGGTAATAAAGGTATTGTTGCAAAAGTTGTCAGGTTAGAAGATATGCCTTTCCTTGAAAACGGCACTCCTGTCGACATTGTACTTAACCCGCTTGGCGTGCCATCGCGTATGAACCTTGGACAAATATACGAAACAGTTTTAGGTTGGGCAGGTATGGAGATGGGTTTGAAATGGTGCAACTCTTGACGAAATTACCGATTATACCGATAAAGCAGGAATACCGGCCTACGGTAGAACATACTTGTACGATGGCAATACCGGCGAAAAATTCCATCAGCCTGCAACAGTTGGCGTTATATACATGCTCAAACTCGGCCACATGGTCGACGATAAAATGCACGCACGTTCTATTGGCCCTTACTCTCTAATTACACAACAACCACTTGGTGGTAAAGCCCAATTTGGTGGACAACGTTTTGGTGAGATGGAGGTATGGGCACTCGAAGCTTTTGGTGCCTCGAATATATTACAAGAAATTTTGACAATTAAATCAGACGATGTAATAGGAAGGGCAAAAGCATACGAGGCTATTGTTAAAGGAGAACCAATGCCTAATCCAGGTATACCCGAGTCGCTTAACGTGTTATTACACGAGTTACGGGGGTTAGGTTTGAGCATTAATTTAGAGTAAATTTTTTGGGTACAACCAATATGGTTGTACCCTATATATAATCTTTTAAAACTTTCTATTTATGGCCTTTAGAAAGGAAAATAAAACGAAAAGTGATTTTTCGCGAATTACCATTGGTTTAGCATCGCCCGAAGAAATACTTGAACGCTCAAGTGGTGAGGTTTTGAAACCTGAAACAATTAACTATCGCACCTATAAACCCGAACGTGACGGTTTATTTTGCGAACGTATTTTTGGTCCGGTAAAAGATTACGAATGTCACTGTGGAAAGTATAAGCGCATTCGCTATAAAGGAATCGTTTGTGACCGCTGCGGGGTTGAAGTTACCGAAAAAAAAGTACGTCGCGAGCGAATGGGGCACATACAATTAGTTGTGCCGGTTGCACATATTTGGTATTTTAAATCGTTACCTAATAAAATAGGTTATTTGCTTGGTTTACCAACAAAAAAACTCGATTCAATAATCTACTACGAACGATATGTTATAATTAACGCAGGTGTAGCTGCTGATTATGGTGCAGAGTATCTCGATTTTTTAACCGAAGAGGAGTATCTTGATATACTTGAAAAACTCCCAAAAGAAAATCAATATCTTGAAGATTTAGACCCGAATAAGTTTGTTGCTAAAATGGGTGCCGAAGCACTTTATGAGCTGTTAGGAAGGTTAGATCTTGATGAACTGTCATACTCATTACGCCACAAAGCAAATACCGAAACATCGCAACAGCGTAAAAACGAGGCACTTAAAAGGTTGCAGGTTGTTGAATCATTCAGGGCTTCGAAAGGTTTAA
>CAZJCR010000306.1:0-3754 GCA_964544385.1 uncultured Bacteroidales bacterium | reverse complement strand
GTTGAGTATAAAACTCGTCACTTTTTGATTTTTTAGCTTTCTGTAATAATTCATTTGTTGCATTTCTTGCCATTTTCAACCTCTATTGATTTTAAAAAACATTGTTTTTATTTACTTTTCGTTATCTGATTAAAAACCTCACTGCCTAATACTTGAAGTGAAGTTTTTGAAATTTCAAGCATAATATCGAACATATTTTTGACATCCCATTTTTCGCCATTCCCTTGTGAGTAAATGGATGTTGCTTGAAGCATTATCGTTTTATCTTTATGCTTGATAAATTTGTTTTTACATAAATTGGTGTTAATTGGCATTCCATAATTTGCAGCGGTCAATCTATCTAATCTGTTTAACATCCCTGAATTGTATTCCAGCGTAACAACCCTACCATCTGGTCTTGTAATTGAAATAGTTTCTGTTAAAAAGTTTGAGCCTTCAAGAAATAAGACATAAGGGAAATGAGATTCAGATAACATAAAATTAGCGATTTCAGATATGTTTTTATGCGACCTTTCTATTGCATTACCTGCAGCCATTAAGTCTTGATTGTTAGCCTTTCCTACGAGTAGACCCTTTTTGATATTTTCAATATCTTTACCCTGATGTTTAGCTTCCGATACTAAAACGACCCTCCAATTATCGTTGTCGTCTTTTACTTCAATAATTCCACCGTCAGGTATAATACTTGAGTTTGAAACAAAAAGAGTTTGCCCCAATTCAGGGTCAACTTTTTTTAAGGCTTCGTTTATTTCTTCTTTTTTTATGCTTGTTCTGTATTGAAAAGATAATTGAGGGTAATCCTTTTCAAGCTGTTCTTTCACAAAATGAGAGATTTTCCCAACTGTTATGTCATGCGATTTTGCATCAAGCCCAAATATCCCTACTACACCTTGTGAACCTTTATGTTGACTCGTTAATCTATTTGATTGATTCTTTTTAGCCATCTTTTTTATTTTCTCCGTCTTATTTAAGTGCAAAAATACAAACTTTATTTTATTGAAAAGAACGCAAGACAATATCTTCAAATTTGCATTGTCGTTTTTATTGCTTGCAAGTGAAAAAATATTGTTTAAAACAAAAACTAAAGTTTTATTAATTTTGATGTGTAAAAATTATTGTTGCCGCTTTTTACAATAATAATATAAGTGCCAGGCAGTAAATTACTTATGTCGATATTTGTTTTAGTACTGTTTAGGTTATTAATGCTTTTAACAACCTGCCCGTTGTAATTGTATATGTGTATAATACTTTTGTAATTAATAAGTGTAGTGTTTATGTTAATAAAACTATTAGCAGGGTTTGGCCATATTTTTAAATTATTAACAGTATTACCATCGATATTTACATTGTTGTATTGTTTAATAATATTGTTAAGTTCAATAGTCATAATTGAACGGCCAAAAGTACCGGCTACAAGTATGTGGTTAAAATTATCGTACACAAGGTCGTAAACAGGTACAACTGGCATATTTTGGCCGGTACGTTCCCATGTTTGCCCGTGGTTAAGGGTGTGGTAAACACCGCCGTCGGTAGCTACAAAAATAACCGAATCGTTATAGCCATTCATTACATAAATGCTGTTTATTGCCAGTTGTGGCAGGTTGCCCGATATGTTGACCCAGTTTTTTCCTAAGTTGCCCGAAAAATGTATGTGTGGTAAATTAACATTGTTTTTATATCCCGAGTGCGACACAAATAATTTTTGTGGGCAATTTGGGCTAATAAAAATATCGGTAACATATCGGTTGGGCAGGTTGTTGGTAATGTTTTGCCATGTACTATACTGTCCAATATGAACCAAACCGTCGCTGGTACCAGCTGCAACAACATTATTATCGGTTGGCGATATGCACAAAGCAGTAATAACATGATATTTATTGTCGGTGCCGTTTGTAAGGTCGTTACTTACAGGTAGCCATTTACCGTTTGGCGGGCTTGTGTTACAATAAACGCGGTATGTGCCTGTATACATTACAGTAGGGTAATTTGAGCTTATGCAAACGGGCATGTCCCACGAACGGCGAACATCGCTTTCAAAACCTGTATTAAAGCTTTGCCAATCGATGTAATATGGGGTGCGGGTGCCATAATATAAATTACCGTTTTGAGTTTCGGCATAAATAATTTCAGGGTTATAAATGTCGAAAAGGGTTTGAAAACCATCGCCACCTAAAAGGCGTTGCCAGTTTTGGCTGTTGCTAATATTACCATAAGTAGTACCATTGTCTTGTGCACCCCCGCAGTAAAAACCCAGGTAATGCGGGTCGGTGTTTACTCGGTAAAATTGCGTGTTTGCAATGTTCTCAATATCGGTCCAGTTGTTACCGCCATCGGAGCTTTTATAAAGGCCGCCATCGGTAGCCAGTAAAATATTCAGGCTGTCGATAAATACCAGGTCGTGTTTGTCGGCGTGTACAATATACTCGTCCCATGGTGGCGCCGACATGTTGAATGTTTGCATGTTGTCGGTGCTTTTAAATAAATCGACAGCCAGCAAAAACGATTGTTTTGGGTTGTAAGGGTTTATTTTTATTCGGCCAAAATACCAGCCAAATCCGCCAAGTGTACCTATTTCGATACCTTGTGCAGGTTGTTTTTGCCATGTTTGTCCTAAGTCATTAGTTGTGTAAATACCGTTCGACTCGTAAAGTTCATTGTCGATAAAATGGGCATAAATACTTGTACTATCGTTTGTTGATGTACATTCTAAATTTATACGCGACGTGTTTTGATAGGGCAGGTTTGCGATAATTGTGTCCCAAGTACTGCCTCCGTTAAATGTTCGGTAAATTTTACATTCAGGCCCCGACAAAATGCTCTCGTTATAATTGCGGGTTCGGTTCCAGCCCGATACAAAGATGGTGTCGGGCGAGTTTTGTAACATAACCATATCAATTATGCCGGCGTTATTGCTTAAAAATAGTATGTTTTGCCATGTTTTACCACCGTCGGCCGATTTGTAAAGGCCACGGTTATTGTCGCGAATAAAAGTTATACCCATGGTTGCAGCATAAATTATATTTTTATTGTTTGGGTGTACAATTATTTTCGATACAATACCGGTATTTTCTAAACCTAAATGTTGCCATGTTTGTCCTGCATCGGTACTTTTATAAATACCGTTACCAATAAACGAGTAGCCACCAATGTTAGGGTCGCCGGTTCCTGCAAAAATTGTGTTAGTGTCGTGCGGGCTTACAGCTATATGGCCAATAGCAAGGTATGGTTGCGAGTCGAAAACCGGGTGCCACGTTTGTCCGCCATTGGTTGTTTTATGAATACCGCCACAAACGCTGCCAACATAAATAACTTGGTGGTTTTGGGGGTTGTGTGCTATTGTGTTTATTCGCCCGCCAATATTGTAGGGGCCTTGTGTTTTCCATTCGGTAATATCAGTATTATTTTGTTTTTGTTTATTTTGTACCTGTTGTGCTACTTGCTGCATGTGTAGCATGTATTGGTTTTGGTTGTTAGTTGTGTAGGGGTAGTTACGCATTATATGCCACAGCTCGTAAGGTTTAAGTTTAACTGAACTGTTATAATAGCCTTTACTATTTATTGTATTGTTAGTTTTAAAAAATACTATTGCTAAAACTAAAAGGCATATTAAACATATTATTGATAAGTATTTTTTAATCATAATTTAATTTTTTTTTAAATGGTTAAATTATTTTGGCTAAAGTTTTATAAATATATAATAAAAATTTATTGCTGATGCTTAAATAAATATAACCTAAGTTGAGCTGTTAAAGTA
>CAZJCR010000305.1:2624-3763 GCA_964544385.1 uncultured Bacteroidales bacterium | reverse complement strand
AATTTGAGATACTTAAATTTCTTCTCACTTTTTTTATTCGTTTAGGACGCTATTGTTATGTATTGAACGAATCACTCAATTTGGGTAGTAATTAAAATGATACAAACTTTTACATAGTTTTCAACAATAGTTTTTTTTTGGTTGTCCAATCGCTATTTTTACAACACTGTATTAATAATGCAGTACCATATCTGTAAAAAATTAATAATCAGCAATATAATGTTTTTAGTTTTCGATACCGAAACAACCGGTTTGCCCAAAAGTTGGAAAGCACCTGTTACCGACATTGACAACTGGCCCCGTATGGTGCAACTTGCATGGCAATGCCACGACATTGACGGTAAATTTTTATTTGCCAAAAACCATGTAATAAAACCAAATGGCTTTGTTATACCACGCGAGGTTATTGATGTGCATGGCATATCGAACGAGATTGCCAACCAAAAAGGAGTACCTGTTGAAACTGCCCTGGCCGATTTTGTTGCCGATGTTAAAAAATCGCGCCTAATTGTAGGTCATAATATCGAGTTCGATATTGCAATTGTTGGTGCCGAGCTTATTCGCGCCGGCATGGACGAGATAATGACAACCGCCCCACAGTTGTGCACAAAAAATGAATCGACAAATTTTTGTGCCATTGTTAACAAAAAAGGTACCTATAAATGGCCAACGCTTACCGAGTTGCACCTTAAACTTTTTGGTGTTCCCTTTAAAGAGGCTCATAATGCTGCCGCCGACGTTGAGGCCACGACCCGCTGTTTTTTAGAATTGGTGCGCTTAAAAGTTTTGTCGCCTGCAATACTAAATATTACCGATACCCAGTTAAATGCATTTGTGGCTGCAAACCCAGCGCAAATTCAGCCCGCGGGGGTTGAGTACGAGTCGTTTAAAACCAGTTCGTACCAATCGTTTTCAATTACCGATGAAGAACAACGCATAAAAGAGGCATCGAAAAACCCTGCCAAATCGCCATTTGTACATTTACACGTGCACTCGCAATACTCAATACTCGACGGAGCTTTACCAACAGCGGTAATGGCAAAAAAAGCCAAAGACGACGCAATGCCTGCCGTTGCAATTACCGACCACGGCGTTATGTACGGGGTAAAAGAGTTTCATGAGCAATGCTTAAAAACTGG
>CAZJCR010000305.1:0-2614 GCA_964544385.1 uncultured Bacteroidales bacterium | reverse complement strand
TTATTGGTATCGAGGCTTACGTGGCAGCAAACGGTATTAAAGCCCGCGACGAAAAACGCTACCATCTTATTTTACTTGCAAAAAACCTTACCGGGTACAAAAACCTTTTAAAACTTACATCAATATCGTTTATCGACGGTTATTATTATAAACCACGTATCGACAAAGAACTTATTGAAAAATACAGCGAAGGGCTTATTGCATGCTCAGCATGTATTGGTGGCGAGATTGCAAAAAATATTGATAACGGCAACGTTGAGGCCGCCGAAGAGGCTGCCCTTTGGTATAAAAATATTTTTGGCGACGACTATTATCTCGAAATTATGCGCCACCCGACCAACGAACCGCAACAGCGCGCCAATGTTTGGGAAAAGCAACTTTTAATAAACAAAGTAATTGTCGACTTATCGCTTAAGCTGGGTATTAAAATTATTGCAACAAACGACGTGCATTTTGCCGATGCCGAAGACGCCGAAGCTCACGACCTTTTGGTTTGCCTTAGCACACAACGCGAGTACGACGACCCTACACGCCTTAAATACACCGGACAAGAGTGGTTTAAAACTACAGCCGAAATGAACCAGCTTTTTGCCGATTTGCCACAAGCACTCGAAAACACAATTGAAATAGCAAACAAGGTTGAACAGTACAAGCTCGATAAGCAACCGGTAATGCCTAAGTTTAGCATTCCAGAGCAATTTGGTACTTTTGAAAGTTATGCCCAAAAATTTACCCAACAAAACCTTATCAACGAGTTTGGCGAGGCTGCATTTAACCGTATTGGAAGTTACGAAAAAGCATTGCAAATTAAACTCGAGGCCGATTACCTTGAGCATTTAACATATATTGGTGCACAAAAACGGTACGGAAATAACCTGAACGACGAAATAAAAGAACGTATCGATTTTGAGTTGAACACAATAAAAACAATGGGTTTCCCGGGGTACTTTCTTATTGTTCAAGATTTTATTGCCGCCGCACGTGAAATGGGCGTTTTGGTAGGACCGGGCAGGGGCTCGGCTGCTGGCGCGGCAGTTTCGTATTGCGTGGGCATTACAAATATCGACCCAATTAAGTACAACCTGCTTTTCGAACGTTTTCTTAACCCCGACCGTATTTCGATGCCCGACGTTGATATTGATTTTGACGACGATGGACGAGCAATGGTACTTGAGTGGGTACAAAAAAAATATGGACATAACAAAGTTGCTCATATTGTAACTTTTGGTACAATGGCCGCCAAATCGAGTATTAAAGATGTGGCAAGGGTACTTAAACTTGAGCTTTCGGAGTCGTTAAGGCTTGCAAAAATGGTACCCGAAGCCCCTAAAATTACATTGGCAAAAGCTTTTGCCGAAAACCCCGAGCTCGAGGCCGAAAAACAATCGGCCAATAAACTTATTGTTAAAACACTTACAAACGCCTTTAAGCTCGAGGGCTCGGTTAGGCAAATTGGCGTTCACGCTTGCGGCATACTTATTAGCCGCGACCCACTCGACGAGTTTTTGCCCGTAATGCCAAGTAAAGACGATAACTTACTGCTGACACAATACGACGGCCATTTTGTTGAAAATATCGGCCTTTTAAAAATGGACTTTCTGGGCCTGAAAACCCTGTCAATTTTTAAGGAGACTATCGATAATATAAAACTATCGAAAAACTTTTCTATCGACATCGACAATATTCCAATTGACGACAAATTAACTTACGAACTGTTTATGAAAGGCGAAACCACCGCCATTTTCCAGTTTGAAAGCCCAGGAATGAAAAAACACCTTCAAAACCTTAAACCCGACCGTTTTGAAGACCTTGTTGCTATGAACGCCCTTTACCGTCCAGGACCAATGGAGTATATTCCGTCGTTTATTGCCCGTAAACACGGTGTCGAAAAGGTTGAATACGACCACCCGCTTATGGAAACTTATCTTAAAGATACTTACGGTATTACAGTTTACCAGGAGCAGGTAATGTTACAAAGCCGCGCATTGGCAGGTTTTACAAGGGGCGACTCCGATGCCCTGCGTAAAGCAATGGGTAAAAAAATAGCAAAAATGATGGAAGAGCTTAAAGCTAAATTTATTTCGGGCTGTAAGGCAAACCCACAGTTTATTGATAACATTCCTCAAGGTAAAAATGTCGATATCCTTATCGACAAAATTTGGAAAGACTGGGAAGCCTTTGCCAGTTATGCTTTTAATAAATCGCACTCGGTTTGTTATGCTTATGTAGCTTACCAAACAGGTTACCTAAAAGCCCATTACCCGGCCGAGTTTATGGCGGCTAACCTTAGCCGTAACCTGTCGAACATTACCGAGGTTACAAAACTTATGGAAGAATGTAAGCGAATGGGAATAAAAGTTTTTGGGCCGCATTTAAACTATTCGCATAAAAAATTTACTGTCGATAAAAACGGAGATATACGCTTTGGGCTTGCCGCTATAAAAAATGTTGGCGAGGCCGCTGTTGAAAATATAATTGACGAACGCGACAAAAATGGCCCCTTTTTATCGCTATTCAATTTTATCGAACGTGTCGACTTACGCACATGTAACCGCAAAACACTCGAATCGCTTGCAATGGCCGGGGCTTTCGACGATTTTAACGGAATTGGCCA
>CAZJCR010000304.1:0-3780 GCA_964544385.1 uncultured Bacteroidales bacterium | reverse complement strand
AACACGAATTTGAAAGATAAGGTACTAAAACCCGCAAGCATATTTTTCTAACCACATAGAGCACAGAGTTCGCAGAGAAAAACATCATTGTTTTAAATGAGTGAAACTTTGCGGTTCTCTTTATTCAATGCGGTTTGTAGTATTTTACTTGCCGATTTTAGATTATAACATTATTATAACAATAATACTAAAATTAACAGGTTAATTATTGCATTATAAATGCGTATAAAACAAGCGGGGCAGCCAAATGGCTGCCCCGCAATTAAAACTACTTTTAAAATGAAAACTAAAAAACAAACATACGTTTTGTAGCGTAGTCGCTCCAACCATTACTTATATAAGCTTTAATTTTTATGTTGGCCCATATTGTCCTGTCGGTTGGTAAGGTTAATTCCGAACAATTTATAGTAAATGTACGGTTACCATCGCTATCGGTGCCTAATTCGCTACTCGACATTGTCCATGTAGTAGGGTCGGTTATTCCTTCAATCTCGCCAATAATTTCGTATTTACTGCCCTTTACATCTTTAAATGTAACATCAATTTTTTGCGGGTTACGCGAGCTTGATATTTTCAATATCTCGGGCACAGGCCTTTCAATTGCAGCAGGGCGTTCGGGCGTAATTTTATCTTCGTTCCCTGCATATTCGGTACCATCACTACCCACTGCTGTAACAGTATAAGTATATTCAATTCCATAACTTACATTAATATCGTTATAGTGGTAAGAGTCTTCGGTAGTAGCTGTAACAGTACCAATTTGTTTACCATCGCGGAAAACTTTAAAGCTGCTTAAATTGGTTACTTCGGCAACCTCAAAATCAACACGCACATATTTTAAAATTGCGGTCGCACCCTCGCCCTCGCTTATTGCTACAGCATTAACAACAGGGTTTAACGACGCCTCGCCGGTTGTAACATTAACAACCCCCGATGTATTGCCCTCTTTTTTGTCGGGATATACTGTAACAACCTGTACTTTATAATAATATGTAGTACTAAAACTTAAACCTTTATCGTCGGTTTTTGAAGTTTTTATTTCGCTTTTAATTTTTTCAAAATCACCATCAGCACTGGTCGACCTAAATACGTTATAAGCAAGTATGGTAGCTCCATAATCGTCGGTTTCAACCTCATTCCACTCTAATTTTATTGTCGATGCAACATCGGCATCAACAGTAGCAGTTACATTGGTTGGTGCGGCCGGAAATAAATTCCCCTCTTTATCGTCGCCCGAACACGAAACATTAAATAAGCTGGCAAATAAAATACCTGCAGCAACAAAATAATTGAGTTTTCTCTTCATAATCATTCTTGTTTTATTAATTATTAAATTAAATACAATTTCAAGGGTTATATTTTTATACACTTTAACCCGGATATATTTGTTGCCGACGAGCTCTGTTTTCGAATTAATTTTTGTTGTTTTTTTGATATTCATTTTTCGCAAACCGGCTATAAGCTTAATATCCTGTAAATTACCAAAACAAAACAACAGGTAATTTTATCAATAGTTACTGCACCAATTATTAGGATTTTTTCTTTTTTTTGCAATCTTTGTAAAATTGAGTAACAGAATAAAACCAAACTTGTAAACAAACCAATTGTCAATTTAAAGAGTGTATGAAAAAACTTTACATTATTGCATTATTATTAATTATATTAACCGGAGCAAAAGCACAAAACTTTGAAACAGTATCGGCCACTGCATTAAATGGCATTTACTATTCAAAACAATGTTGGGCCGATTTTGATAACGATGGTTATCTCGATATTATAACCATTGGAATGTCGGGGCAAAACAGCCCCATTACTAAATTGTACAAAAACAATCTGGGGCTTTCATTTAATATTGTTTATAATACCCCGTTCCAAAATGTTTATTTTGGTAACATAGGCTGTGCCGACTTTAACAACGACGGCCTTGTAGATATTTTATTATCGGGCATGGATCTTAACGAGAATTTTTACACCATATTATATAAAAACAATGGCAACTTTAGTTTTAGTGTTTTCGATAACACAACGTTTATCGGAGTTGTGTCGAGCTCGGTGTCGTGGGCCGATTTTGACAACGATGGCTTTACCGATGTAATTATTTCGGGGACACCCGACAATGCTAACGGTATAACAAAACTTTACAAAAATAACAACGGCATAAACTTTACTTTATTCGAGGGCACAACGTTTACAGGGGTTTTTAATGGTAGTACCATTTGGGCCGATTTTAACAACGACACCTTTGCCGACCTGCTTATTAACGGTTACAGCAGTACCGGGTACATAACTCATATTTTTATTAATAACAACGGCTCATCGTTTACACAGTTACAGGCAACAAACCTGCCCCATGTATCAACCGGTGCCGCATCGTGTGCCGACTACGACAACGACGGATTTATCGATTTTGCTATTATAGGCCACACCAACACATATTACGCAACAGTTAATATTTATAAAAACAATGGCAACAATACTTTTACAAATAATTCAAACCACGGTATTCCAGGATACATGTTCGGCAGTATTAACTGGTGCGATTACAATAACGACGGGTTTTCAGACTTATTGATAACAGGCAATAATTCAAACTGGATTGCAACAACAGCTTTATACAAAAATAATGGCGACAACACTTTTACCCTTGTCGAAAACAATGCCTTTACAGGTGTTGCAGGTGGTGCTGCCATTTGGGCCGATTACAACAACGACAATAAACCCGACATACTTTTATCGGGGCAAACCGAAAATGGTGATGCTGTTTTGCAACTTTATAAAAACATAAGCACCCAAAGCAACAATACCCCCGGGTATCCGATACAGCTTAGTGCACAAACTAACCAAAACAATGTAACCCTAAGCTGGCAAAGCGCAACCGACACCGAAACCCCTGCTAATGCTTTGTCGTACAACCTTTACCTTTACAACCAAACTACAGGCGACACAATTATTAACCCGTTAGCAATTAAAACATCGGGCAAACTAACAGTAGTGCAAAACGGTAACATGCAATTTAATAAATTGGTTACAATAAATAATTTAGATAACGGCCAGTATGTATGGAGCGTGCAAACTATCGACAATGGTTTTGCAGCATCGGCATTTGCCCCCGCACAACAATTTGCATTTATAACTGACCAAAATATAACCTTTAACCCAATTGTACCCAAGCAAATTGGCGACAGCCCTTTTCAACTTTTAGCCACAAGCTCATCGGGGCTCGAGGTTAGTTTTTCGAGCTCGAACAACCAAGTTGCAACAGTTTCGGGAACAACTGTTACTATTACTGGCATTGGCTCAACAATAATTACTGCCACTCAACCGGGCAATAATATATACAACAGCGCGCAGCCTGTTCAACAAACACTTATTGTAAACAAACGGTTAATTAAAGTACAAGCAAATAATATCGACAAAATATACGCCGCTCACGACCCCGAACTTACCTACTCAATAATATCGGGTTCGTTAATTAATAATAGTGTTTTTACCGGCAATATTGCCCGCGCCCAAGGCGAAAATATTGGCGCATATAACATTGTACAAAACACGCTTGCGCTTGACACCACTATTTACAACCTTAATTTTATAAATGGCGTTTTTAACATTAACCCGATACCTTTAACAATAGAACTTGTTGGCAACCAAAAAACTTATGGTACCCCCGACCCCACTTTTACACTAAATATTACTAATGGTCAATTACTGCCTAACGACACTATTAAAGGTTTTATTAGCCGTATAACTGGCGACACTACCGGCACATACGCTTTATTGCCC
>CAZJCR010000303.1:0-3787 GCA_964544385.1 uncultured Bacteroidales bacterium | reverse complement strand
CGAAGACGAAATTGGCCTTGGAGCATCGCACGACGGTATAATGGTTTTGCCCGAAAACGCAGTTGTTGGAACAAAAGCGTCTGATTACTTTAAAATTGAAAACGATACAATACTTGAGGTTGACCTTACACCTAACCGCATCGATGCAGGTTCGCATATTGGTATTGCCCGCGATATTACAGCATATTTAAAACAATCGGTTACCGAGGCTTTTTACAAGTGGCCATCGGTTGATAATTTTAAAACCGATAATCGTAACCTTGAAATATTGGTGAGTGTTGAAAATGCCGAAGCCTGCCCACGATATGCCGGTGTTACTTTAACAAATGTAAATGTGGCCGAATCGCCAAACTGGTTAAAAAACAGGTTAAAGGCAATAGGTTTAAACCCGATTAACAATGTTGTTGATGTTACCAATGTTGCGGAGCTGATTGAAACGGAACATGCAAGAGGCAACCAGGTAATTGTTAAAACCCTGCCCGATAATAGCTTATTTACAACACTCGATGGTGTTGAACGTAAATTAAATTGTAACGATTTAATGATTTGCGACCAAGCTGGGGGAATGTGCATTGCCGGGGTATTTGGCGGACAAAAATCGGGTGTTACTGCAAATACAACATCAGTATTTATCGAGAGCGCGTATTTTAACCCGGTTTATGTACGTAAAACAGCACGCAGGCACGGATTAAACACCGATGCATCGTTCAGGTTCGAACGTGGTATCGACCCTAATATTACTATTATTGCATTAAAACGAGCCGCATTGTTAATTAAAGAATTATGTGGCGCACAAATAAGTTCCGATATTGTTGATATTTACCCGTCGCCAATCAACCATTTTGATGTTACAGTTAATTATAACCAGGTAAACAGGTTAATAGGCCAAAATATCGAACCCGAAAAAGTAAAGTCGATATTAAACGCACTTGAGATGGTAATTGTTAGCGAAACCAATAGCGGTGTTAACATTAAGGTGCCACCATACCGTGTCGATGTTAAACGCGAGGCCGATGTTATTGAAGATATTTTAAGAATTTATGGTTATAATAATATACAAGTACAAAGCAAACTAAACTCGACACTTGCCTACGCCCCAAAACCCGACCCTAATTCTATTCGCAATACACTTGCAGGGCAGCTTATTGGTGCAGGTTTTACCGAGATGATGGCAAACTCGCTCACAAAATCGGGGTACTATATTGGTTTGCAAACGTTTAATGCCGATAATACCGTATCAATAGTTAACCCGCTAAGCCAGGATTTAAACAGTTTAAGGCAAAGTTTAATATTTGGAGCCATTGAAACTGTTGCGTTTAATGCTAACCGCCAAAATAATAACATAAAATTATTCGAATTTGGCAATTGCTATGGTATCGATAAAACAAAACAAACCAATAACCCGCTCGATAAATACTATGAATCCGAAAAATTATCGTTAACAGTATCGGGTAACCGTACCGACGAGATTTGGACATCGAAAACCGAACCTGTAAGCTTTTATTTTTTAAAAGCCAATGTCGATAATATATTAGAACGATTAGGGGTTAATTTGTCGCAGGTTAATGTTCAGCAAAAATCGAACGATATTTTTGTTGAAGGTTTACAATACACATTGCAAAACAAAGTGATAGTTAACATGGGGCAGGTTAACCGCAAATTATTAAAATTAGCCGATGTAAAACAAACAGTATTTTTTGCCGAGATTGAGTTTACAAGTTTAGTTAAACTTACCAGCAAAAATAAAGTAGGTTTTACAGAAATATCAAAATTCCCTGAAGTTAGGCGCGATTTGGCACTTTTGTTAGATAAAAACATAACCTTTGGCAGTCTTAAAGATGCCGCCCAAAAAGCCGAGCGCAAATATTTAAAAGAGGTGTCGCTGTTTGATGTTTTTGAGGGCGAAAAACTTGGACAAAACAAAAAGTCGTATGCCTTGAGTTTTATTTTACAAGACAAAGAAAAAACCCTTGAGGACAAACAAATAGACAAAATAATGGCCAGCCTTATAAAAACATTTGAGCAACAATTTGGAGCACAAATCAGATAAAATATTGCAAACCACACAATTGCAACAACAGGTAAAAATAATACGTGCCAACATTACCACAATTCCTGTTGATGCAATTGTTAATGCTGCCAACATAACTTTACTTGGCGGTGGTGGAGTCGATGGTGCTATTCATAAAGCCGCCGGCCCCGAGTTGGTTAATGAGTGCAAAAGCTTAAATGGTTGTAATACTGGTTTTGCCAAATACACCAAAGCCTATAATTTACCGGCAAAATTTGTAATACATACAGTTGGGCCTGTTTGGCGCGGAGGTATGCATAATGAGCATGCCGTGCTTACAAGTTGCTATAAAAATATATTTTTAATAGCAAAACAATTAAAAGTCCAAACACTGTCGATACCAGCAATATCAACCGGAGTATACAGGTTTCCAAAAGACGAGGCTGTAATAATTGCCCATACCGAAACAATTTTAGCACTAAAAGAAAACAATCTTTTAAAAAATGTAATTTTTGTTATCTTTGATGATGAAAACTATAGGGTATATATTAAACAATTCGGCTTTTAGTCATTAAAAATTTCGAAAATTGGGTTATTTTAAAAAAGAAGGGACCGAAGATTGTCCCGATATTTTACTTGATGCTGATTTGTCGGTTTTTCAAATATCAGGCAACTCAACACCCGAGGACGTTAACCAGGTTTACAAACCAGTTATTGATTGGCTCGAAAGCGAGGGTAAAAAACTCGACCATTGCCAATGTAAACTTTTTTTCAGGTATTTGAGCACATCGTCGCACCATATGGTGTTTTATGTGCTTAGTAAGTTAAACGAGTTATTTAGCCAAAACCGTAAATTATCGGTTGAGTGGGCATACGAAAAAATTGACGACGATATGCTAAGGTTAGGGTTAGATTTTGCATCGATACTTGATATACCATTCGAGTTTTGCCCACGTAACTAATATTAAATGACACTTTTTATAATAATAATTACTGCATTGGTGTCGGTTATGGCATTTAAACGCGGCGAGATAATGTGGCGTTATAACTTTAATGCATACCAAATAGTTCATCGTAAACAGTGGTATCGGCTAATAACCCATGCTTTTTTACATGCCAATTGGGAGCATCTTATAGTAAATATGCTTGTTTTGTTGTCGTTTGGCACGGCACTAAACAAATATTTTTACATATATTTTGGTCAAAATATATGGGTTTTATACTTAGGTATTTACGTAGGTGGCATTATTGTTTCGTCGGTATACTCGTTAATTACGCAACGTAATAACCATTATTACAATGCTGTAGGCGCATCGGGAGCTGTATCGGCAGTTACATTTGCATGCATATTTTTTGAACCGCTAAATAAAATTTATTTTTTTGGTGTTATACCTATACCAGCAATAATATTTGGTGTGTTGTATTTAGCCTATTCGTATTACATGGGTAAAAAAAATATCGATAATATTGGCCACGACGCCCATTTTTGGGGGGCAGTTTATGGCTTTTTTTATCCTGTAATATTACGCCCCGATTTGCTAAAAACATTTTTTACTAAACTTTTCGATTTTTAATTATTTATGTCAAATAAGGCTGCATTTATTGACCGCGATGGCGTAATTAACAACGATACCGGTCATTATTATGTATTTAAACCCAACGATTTTGTTTTAAACCATCAGGTTGTCGAATCGCTAAAATTGTTAAAACAAAACGGGTATCTAATTATAATAATTACAAACACCATCACTGATGCCTGCAAATTTAATAAATTTC
>CAZJCR010000302.1:0-3821 GCA_964544385.1 uncultured Bacteroidales bacterium | reverse complement strand
TAGAATTTGATGTTACACAAGAAGCTGGTAAATTTACTTATTATGATGAACAAGGCAGGGAGCATATCGTTTGGTTTGAGGATGCAAGAAGTGATTTGGCAAGGCTGCGGTTGGTGGAACAATATGGTCTTGCGGGCGTTAGCTATTGGACCATTGGGAATTTCTTCTTACCCGCCTATTTAGCGCTGACCAGCCTGTATTCGGTGCGGAAGGTGGAAAGCGGGGAATCCTAAAAACGATTTTCCATCGGCACTTCTGCTTGCTGCCCGCTCAATACCGCCTCCGGGAGGCTGGCATGCGCTTCCCTTTATCTGAAATTCCCGGCATATAGGTTGTCTGTTAATTTAGCTGGCAAAAATACAATTTAATGGCATTATTAAAAGTATATTTTAACTATTATTACTGATTTTTTTAAATTTAAGTAACGTACTTAATTTTAATTTATAACCTTTTAAGCCTATTAAATATTAATTTGAAATTGCAACATATCAATTGTTGGTTACTCGTACAACAGGTACTTTTGTCGCGTAAGCAAAAATTCAGCAATTCCAGGTTTCCAGCTATCGCTTATTTGGTTTGCCGACAAGCCTGCCTTTATTTGCTGTTCGAGCTTTTTTGTGCCAGCCAGCCGGTAAAAATAGTTGTTAAAAAAATCGTCGTTTTTTTTAAAATAATTGTACGCCTCAATAAGGTAATTTAAATTTATTGATGCTGTGTTAATAATACTGTCGGGGTTAGTGTTTTGCAAGTTAAAGCCTGTGCATTTTTTGCCATTAAAAGGTGGATAACTGGCACCTGTAACAGGTTGGGGCACAAAACTGAAGTTACCTTTTTTAAAATCGGGATGCCCGTAAACCTGAAACGGAAATTTTGTACCCCGGCCAACGCTCATTATTGTACCTTCGAACAAGCCAAGCGACGGGTATAATAATACCGATAAATAATTTGGCAGGTTTGGCGATGGCTTAACCGGCAGCTCGTATTTTGTATTATGCGTATAGTTTACGCATGGTAAAACCATTAATTGACACTGAACACCATTTGCAAGCCATTTTTGGCCATTAATCATAAGGGCATACTCGGCAATTGTAAGGCCATGTACCAAAGGTACTGGGTGCATGCCCACAAACGAACTTGCCGAGGTGTCGAGAACAGGGCCGTCGATATAAAAACCATTGGGGTTAGGGCGGTCGAGAACTAAAAGTGGTATATGTTGTTCGGCGCAAGCCTCCATTACATAATGTAATGTACTAATATAGGTGTAAAAACGCACGCCAACATCCTGAATGTCGAATACCACGATATCGATATTTTGAAGTTGGGCCGGCAACGGTTTTTTGTTTTTTCCATAAAGCGATACTATTGGCAAACCCGTTTTTTTGTCAACGCCCGATGATATTAACTGGCCGGCATCGGCCGTACCCCTGAAACCGTGCTCGGGAACAAAAACTTTTACTATATTAATGCCATAAGTTAACATGCTATCGGCTAAATGAACATTACCAATAAGGCTTGTTTGATTAGCAACCAAAACTACTTTGTTGTTTTTGAGCAATTCAAAATAGCACTCGGTTCTACTGGCTCCTATTATTACACTTTGGGCTGTAATTGTGTTAAGGTATGTTATCAATATTATTATAAATACAACCTGTAAATTGTTTTTTGTCACTATTTTAGTTTTTGCGTGTAAAAATACAATAGTAATCAGCATTTTTAGTGTTAAAATTATTTTTTGTTTAACAATTTTATTTGTGATTTTTTATTTGTGTTTTTACAATCCTTATTAGTAACTATATTGCACTTTTTAAAAACAGTATAAATGGATATAAGTAAATTAGATTTTTACACCCAAAACGTAAACCAGCTTTTATTAAAAAGCAAATCGTTAAAAAAAACACATACTATTGTAAGCTTTGCAAGGCTTTTCTCGGCACTGATTTTTCTTTTATCGTGGTTTATAATTTACCCTAAGCATCAGCCAACCGGTATTATATTATCGATAATTATGTTTTTATTTTTTTTTATTCTTCTTAAATATCATAAAAAGCTCGAGAATAAAATACATGAAACCAAACTGCTTATTAATATTAATAAAAACGAAGCCGAATGTTGTAATGGAAATTTTAGCAATTTTGAACCTGGCAACCAACATATTAACCCGGCACATAATTATTCATACGATATCGATTTGTTTGGCACGGGCTCGTTATTTCAGTATTTAAACCGCACGTCGACAAGGTTTGGCAACAATAAACTTGCACAAATGCTAAACGGTTCGCCGTTAAGTAATGACCAAATTTTACAAAACCAAAAAGCCATAAACGAACTTAACCCACTTGTAAATTTCAGGAATGGTTTTATGGTTCGCGGACAAATGTTCGACTCGTCGGTTGACGAAGAGGCTCAAATAAACGCCTGGCTAAAAATGACCCCGTTTTTTAAAAACCAAAAACTATTAACCATGGTTTTAATTGCCTTACCGTTTATTACTATAGGTATAGGGGCTTTTGCTATTACAGGTTTTGTTCAACCATCGGTTTTTTGGTTAATGGCCATGTTTAATTTGGCAATTACAGGCCTGCGCAATAAACAATTTAATTACCGGTATCAGGTTTTAAGCAGTTGCCATGTTAATCTAAAAAAAATGGGGCAACTGCTTGTAATTACCGAACAGCAAAAATTCGAATCGCAAAAACTAAACAGCATACAAAATAACCTTTTTAGCAATAAAACACCGTCAAGCATGCAAATAAAAAGCCTGACAAAAATTTTAGGGCAGCTCGATACCCGTAATAATTTTTTACTTGCCATTGTTTTAAATGCACTGTTTTTATGGGATTGGCAATACATGCACAAAGCCGATAAATGGAAACAAACCCACCAGTTCGATTACAATAAATGGTTATTATCAATTGGCGAACTCGATGCTTTAATTAGCCTTGCCAATTATGCTTTTAATAACCCGGGTTATTGTTACCCGCAATTAAGCAACCTACCCGTTTTTGAGGCCAATAGTCTTGGACATCCGCTTATACATGCCAACAAAAGAGTAACAAATAGTTTTTGCTTAAAACAAAACTCGCGATTTGCAATTGTTACAGGCGCAAACATGGCCGGCAAAAGCACATTTTTACGCACCGTTGCAATAAACATAATTTTAGGTGGTATTGGTGCCCCTGTTTGCGCTTCAGAGTTTATTTTTATGCCTGTCGAACTTTTTACAAGTATGCGCAACGAAGACTCGCTTCAAAAAAACGAATCGTACTTTTTTGCCGAACTTAAACGCCTGCAAAACATTGCACTACAACTACAAAACAACAAACCGGTTTTTATTATACTCGACGAAATTTTGCGCGGCACCAACAGTACCGACAAACAAAAAGGCTCAATAGGTTTTGTCGAAAAAATTGCAAAAACAAACGCTTACGGGCTTATTGCAACACACGACTTGCAACTTGCTATGCTATCTCAAAAATATACAAACATATTTAATACTGTATGCTTTGAGGTTGAAATAAAAAACAACACCCTGCTTTTTAACTACAAACTACACAACGGTATTACCCAAAACATGAACGCGTCGTTTTTAATGAAAAAAATGGGCATTATTGATTAACACCTAAATTGAGCGATTTGCTCAATCGATTTAGATTTTGTAAGTATTTCACTAAACTTGGTTAGTGAAATACTTACAAAATCTAAATCGGGATTATACCTAAGTAAAGCGTTTGTTCGCATAGCTCCAATCGCTCAACTTAGGTAACATCCAAATTGAGCCATTTGCTCCTTTTTAATAATTTTATAACTTGCTTTTATATATT
>CAZJCR010000301.1:0-3828 GCA_964544385.1 uncultured Bacteroidales bacterium | reverse complement strand
AACACAACAAACTCTACATCGGGATTATACCTAAGTAAAGCGTTTATTTGCTGCGATTTAACAGCTTAACTTAGGTTATAATATTGATAACAATAAAAACAACAAATTTTTATTATTTGTATAGTGTTAATTAACAATATTCAAAAAAAAGCGAAACCTAAAATTTTAGGTTTCGCATTAATACTAAGTTAAACAACAACTGGTTATTTGTTTTTAATTTTCCCCATAATCTTATCTTTATCAAGCTCTTTAGTGCAGAAGAACCAGTCGTAGCATTTCATTTGGTCTTTGCTTTCCATACGTTCTTTAGCAACTCCGCACGAACCTGCTGTTGGCACAATTACCTCGTCGCCCGGACGCCAGTCGGCAGGGGTGGCAATATTAAATTCATCGGCGGTTTTTAGAGCAATTACCACGCGCAATAATTCGTCAAAGTTACGACCAAGGCTAAGCGGGTAGTAAATAATTGTGCGTATTATACCTTTGGGGTCGATAACAAATACTGCACGTACCGCTTTTGTATTGCTTTCGCCGGGCATTAACATACCATATTTGTTAGCAACTTCCATTGTAATATCTTCAATTAACGGAAATTTAACTTCAACGTTTTTCATGCCTTTATATTCAATTTTTTCTTTAATTGTACGTAACCAGGCAATGTGGCTGTAAAGTCCGTCAACCGATAACCCTACAAGTTTGCAGTTATATGCAGCAAATTGTTCTTCCATACTTGCAAATGTCATAAATTCCGATGTGCAAACTGGCGTAAAATCGGCCGGGTGGCTGAACAATATTACCCAACTACCTTTATAATCGGCCGGAAAATTAATTGTGCCTTGTGTTGTAACTGCTGTAAATTCAGGAGCTGCTTCGCCAATTCGTGGCATACTAAATACTTGTTTTTCTTCCATAACTGTAATTTTTATTATTATTATTAATTATTAGTTTATTTCGGGGTGTTTTGTAAAAACTCCGTTTATTTGTAACTCAATATTATCGATATGAAAATTGGGTATCGGGTTGTTTTCGAAATACTCGCTTAATATTTTGTTAAGCTCGTTGTTGTGGTAATCGGCAATTGTATCGCAACCTTTGCAATATAAATGATGGTGTTTTTTTGTTACAATATCGTATCGTGTTTTTCCGTTATCGGTTTTAATTTTTTCAATTATCCCAAGTTTTGTAAACTGCTCTAATATGTTGTAAACAGTGCTTGTTGCTATCGATGGCCAAGTTTGTCGTATATAATCAGTTATTTGTTCGGCGCAAGGGTGTTTTATTTGCACAAAAGCTTCAAGCAAACTAACGCGTTGGGGCGTAACTTTTAATTTGTTTGTTTTTAGTATTAATTTTATCTGATTTATATCTAACATATTATTATTTAATTATTGTTTTTATTTTTCATGTCAAAACTACACTATTAATTCCTAATTACTAATTATTCCTAATTACTAAATTCTATATAGTTATAGTTTTATGTTATATTAAACAGTTATAGTATAAAATTGTTTGGTGGGCGTAGTTACTTAACTACCAAGGTGCAAAAGCTTTGGCGCGAGTTATATTGTTTAAATAACCACCTACACCCCAATTTTTTATAACGAGTGTTGGGCACTGGTTTGTTTTACAATCGATACTTTTTTAGAACTTTATCAAAATCTACTGCTTTAATAAAGTTCTGCTTTTTCTTATTTACTTGTATTACTTCCAAAAAACCAAGCGACACTAAAGTTTTCAAGTCTGCTCTTGCTGTAAAGTTCGAAATATTAAATCTCGATTCTATCTCTTTTATATTTAATATTCTATCCGAATCGTCATTAACAATTTTGAGAATTTGCGCCATTCTTTCATTAACCATAGGAATTTTCATAAACTTTGCAGCCTGAAATACTTCTTTTTGCTTGCGACTAATATATTGTTTTAACGCTTCAAAAGCTTTTTCCATGGTCTTTATATGATATGTGATAAAATAGCTCATATCATTATTGTCTATTTCCGTATATAAAAAAGCCTTTTCATACTGATTTTTTGTATCTTTTATAATTCGAGATATTGAAAGATACTCGGTCAACCAATATCCTTTTTTCAGCATATACCAATAGAATAAAGCCCTTGCTGTTCTTCCATTTCCATCAGCAAATGGGTGTATCCAAGCAATCATAAAATGTATAATACATCCTTTTATAATTGGGTGAATAAAATCTTTGGAATCAGTATTGAAAAAATCACAAACGCCTTTGATCAAAGTTTCCAATTCTTCTCTTAATGGTGGAGTATGAACAATTTCACTATTTACATGATTGACAACATGAACATCGTTTCCTTTTCTAAACCGCCCTTCATCCTCCTGGTCATCTAATGTTTTATTTGAAATTAATTTATGTATATATAGTATGTTTTCAAAATTTAACTCATCATCCTTGTGTTGCACAATATATTTCATAGTAATATAATTGTTCATTATCATTAATTCTGATTTATCCATTGGCTTTCTATCCTGCTGAATCATTTCTTTAGCTTTTTTTCTAGTAGTATTAGCACCTTCTATTTGACTACTAGAAATAGCTTCTTCCATTATAGAACTAATGATAAATTTTGTTTTATCTGTCTCTGCAATGCCAATATTGCTTCCTAAAGTTCCACCTATATGCAAATCAAATTTGTGTAAAGCCCTTTGCATATAATCAGTAACAACAAATCTAAAGGTATGCTTTCCATAATTAACGGAATTTCCTTTTAATAATCGATGCAATTTTATAGCATTCCATAACTCCTCGGGATTATATTTTTCAGACTTATACTTAACCTTATCCCAATATAAATAGTCATCTTGAATCTTTTTCAATATCCCATTTTGCTGCAATTCAACCACTAAAGGGATTGTGTTTTTATTTTCTTTATATGCAGGCGGAGATTCTATCATCTTTTATATTTTTAATGCAAGATAGAAGAAATTGCGAGAAATTACAATAATCTCGCAATTTCAATCATTTTAAAGTATTTCACTAAACTTGGTTAGTTAAATACAACAACTTAGGTAATAATTGTTTAATTAAAGATATTGTTGTAATGGTGAACTTTTTTTTATAAAAAATTTGTTTTGCACAAATGTTCATTATATTTGTAATGCTTATATCAATTATACTTTTTGGTGGTAAAAAAGTGATAGTTATTTAAACAACAAAAATTATTAGTGCTGGTATTTATACCGGCACTAATAGTTTATGGCAAGTGGTTTTTGTATATTATTGATAATAATAGTTTAAATTTTTATTTTTTAGGCTTTGTAATTGTAAGATATATATGTTTTTAATAAAAAGTTCAATTAAAATTAACTTTATTTGATAATTACACCAATTGTAATATATATTTGCAGGCGTAAAAAGTTCTTTAAAATTTCAATTATCCTTAAAGGTTCATTAGTCGAGGCTAATGATTAATAGGGAACCGTGTGCAAATCACGGGCTGTCGCGCAACTGTAAGCATCGCTAATAGTTTTTGCCAATTATGTCCACTTAGTTTTATAACTTGGGAAGGGCGGTAAAAATGATGCAAGCCAGGAGACCTGCCTTTTATGGATTGACAATGCTTTCGCCGAAAAAGCTTAGTCAGGCATATTTTTTCCTAAAAATTTTGTTAGGGTTACTATTTCTGATTTTTTTCTTGACAAAGTATTGTGAAGTTCGGTAAGGACTTTTAAATCAATAATTTATTAATTTAAAAGTTTATAAAATGCGAACAAACAACCTTGGTAGCCCGCGAATTGGCAGCCAACGTGAATTAAAATTTGCCTGTTTCAATTCACTGGCAAGCAAATTATGTCCGTTG
>CAZJCR010000300.1:0-3871 GCA_964544385.1 uncultured Bacteroidales bacterium | reverse complement strand
TTTGCCTTTTTTTTTGCCTTTTTTTTATCTCTTTTAATAACAGTTGGTTAGCATTACTAATTATTGTATAATTAACCAACAATAATTGTTTTGCTTATGATTATTGTCAAATTATCGCAAAATTAAACACCAAAATAATTAATTAACTCGATTCAATAATCACAAAATTTGAAGCTATCTTAAATACATTTTTACCGAAAGACTATCGATAAAGAAAATAAATTCACCGGGTTCGGGTAATTTACCAAATTAAGACTGAAGATGGAATTACCAGTTAATACAGTAAAACTATTATTGCAACTGTAAAAAATATGTTAATGGTTAATGTTACATATATAATAAATGTAGGAAAAGATGTTATTATCAATATTAAAACCCAAATTGAGCGATTTCAGCTATCGATAAAGACTTTGTAAACCTTTTATTGCACTACGTTTGTGAAAGACTACAAAATATAAATCTGGTTTATACCTAAGTAAAGCTCTTGTTCAATTCGTTCCAACTGCGCAACTTTGGTAAAAGTTTATTGTTGTAGGCTAAAAGTAAGTTATAAATACAAAGAGGAGACTAATGATGGCCTCCTCATTGTAACTACAAAATATTGATATTTATTAAATACCTGTCAATTAATGAGTGCAAAAATACTATGAAATTGCTATTTTACGGATTGGTTTTGGTTTGGCCTCATCTTTTTTTGGTATAATAATATTCAAAATACCATTATCGTATTTTGCTTTAATTTTATCGCCATCAACCAACTGTGGCAATGTAAACGAACGACTAAAACATTGATAACTAAACTCGCGCTTAGTCCATTTTTCATTATCGTTAGTTTCGTTTTCTATTTTTTTCTCCGACGACACCGTTAGTGTATCACCATCGAGTTCAATTTTAAAATCGGCCTTTTTAAGACCCGGTGCTGCCAATTCAACTTCAAATGCATCGGAATTTTCCCTAATATTTACCGAAGGTAATGTGGTATTTGTAGCTGAAAAGTTCCTGTTCGACCAATCAAACAATTCGTTATCAAAAAAACGGTCGAACAACGATGGATACTGGTTTGTGAAACGTACTAGTGACATAACTAAATCCTCCATTTTTTAGTTTAACATTTATTGATTGTACTGCTTTAATTACAAATTAAATGCCCTATTTAACCCAATATTTTATTATTAATTGATTTATAAGTAATTACAAAAAATACTAAAAAAATTACAACTGTCATATTTACATCTTAAATTACAATTAGCTGCCATTATGGCAACATACATTACTTAATATCAAAATTAAGCGATTTGCTCAATCGATGTGGATTTTGTAAGTATTTAGCTACACTTGGTTAGTGAAACACTACAAACTCTATATCGGGGTTATACCTAAGTAAAACGCTTGTTCGTTTAGCTCCAACCGCTCAACTTAGGTAAAACACTTTATTAAAGCATACCGACAAAATATTTTTATGTATTTACTTAAAAAATTGTTTTTAAACATTTTTTTGAATAGTTTTGCATCCTGAATGTATAAAAATGCATGGGCATTAAATAAATAAATGGATAACAAAAGCCAGCGGTTAGCACAAATAACAAAAATCATTCAGAATGAGCAGGTTACATCACAAGACCAATTGCTCCAATCATTAATTTTATTAGGATATAATACCACCCAAGCAACCTTATCGCGCGATTTAAAACTACTTAAAGTTGCAAAAATGCCCGATGGTTTAGGTGGTTATCGTTATATTATGGCCAATAGTTTAGCTGCCGAACAAATATCGCCGGCCGAAACTGGGTCAAACCAATTACAAGGCTTTTTATCGCTCGAGTTTTCGGGCACAATGGGCGTAATACGTACAATACCAGCCTTTTCGCATACAATAGCCCTACGCATCGACAACGCAATGTTACCCGAGATTATTGGTACACTTGCAGGTAACGATACAATTTTTTTTGTTCAGCGCGAGGGTTTTACAAGGCAACAGGTAATTGATTCGCTTACACAAAAGTTTCCTGATATTGTAGATAAAGTAATTCATTAAATTTTCATTTGATGGTAAAAGCAAAAAACGCAAGACTGATTTTAGAAAACGGCAAAGAGTTTTCGGGGCGGTCTTTCGGTTTTGAACACTCTGTAGCCGGCGAGGTTGTTTTTAACACCGCCATGACAGGTTATCCCGAGAGTTTAACCGACCCCTCGTACAAAGGACAAATCTTGGTATCAACTTTTCCGCTTATAGGCAACTATGGCGTTCCGGTTACCGATACCAACGATGGAATGTTAAAACATTTTGAATCAGACAAAATTCACATTAGTGGTTTGGTAATTTCCGATTACTCGTTCGAATACAGCCACTGGAATGCACAAATTAGCCTTAGCCAGTGGCTTGTACAAAACAAAGTACCTGCAATTTTTGGTGTCGACACTCGTGAGCTTACAAAAATTTTACGCGAAAGCGGTTGCATGCTTGGTAAAATTGTAATTGACGACAACAATATTGACTGGTACGACCCGAATCAGGAAAACCTTGTTGACCAAGTTAGTATTAAAGAAAAAATAGTTTACGGGAACGGTACTAATAAAGTACTTTTAATTGACTGCGGTGTTAAATATAATATAATACGTAGTTTGCTTAAATACGATACAACAGTTATAAGAGTTCCCTGGAATTACAACTTTATTAACGATAACTACGACGGCCTGTTCATTTCAAACGGCCCCGGCGACCCGGCAATGTGCAAAACTACTATCGATAATATTACAAAAGCATTTGACAAACCTCAACCTGTTTTTGGAATTTGCCTTGGCAGCCAACTACTTGGTATTGCAAGCGGTGCTAATACATATAAACTAAAATATGGCCACCGTAGCCATAACCAACCTGTTATTGAAGATGGTACTAAAAGATGCTTTATTACTTCGCAAAACCATGGATTTGCAGTTGACCAAACTAAATTAAAAACCGACTGGCTTCCTTATTTTACTAACTTGAACGATAATACTTGCGAAGGAATAAAACACAAAAACAAACCTATTTACGCAACACAATTCCACCCCGAAGCATCGGGCGGCCCAACCGACACTGAGTTCTTGTTCGAAAACTTTATCGAATCGATAAAAAAAACAAAACTGCGGTAAACATATATTATATGTATTCGACTTAACACTAATTATTAAATTGAATATCCACACATGGAAAACGACATAAAAAAAGTAATTGTTTTAGGCTCGGGAGCCCTTAAAATTGGCGAAGCTGGCGAATTTGACTACTCGGGGTCGCAAGCCCTAAAAGCTTTACGCGAAGAGGGTGTTGAAACAGTTTTAGTTAACCCTAACATTGCAACCGTACAAACATCGGAGAATATTGCCGATAAAGTATATTTTTTACCTGTAACACCTGAATTTGTCGAACGCGTTATTGCACGCGAAAAACCACAGGGAATTTTACTTGCATTTGGCGGACAAACTGCACTTAATTGCGGAATAGCGCTCGACGAAAGTGGCGTTTTCAAAAAATAT
Source organism: uncultured Bacteroidales bacterium (assembly GCA_964544385.1). Lineage (GTDB taxonomy): Bacteria > Bacteroidota > Bacteroidia > Bacteroidales > SZUA-534 > CAZJCR01. The sequence continues at coordinate 358 of CAZJCR010000300.1, read as the reverse complement.
AACGTCAGAGTTTTAGGTACTCCGGTACAAGCCATTAAAGATACCGAAGACCGCGACCTTTTTGTACAAAAACTTAACCAGATAAATGTTAAATCGGCACGTAGTTTTGCTGTTACAAATTTTGACGATGCTAAAAAAGCTGTCGAAAAACTGGGATACCCGGTTATTGTTAGGGCAGCATACGCTTTAGGTGGTTTAGGTTCGGGCTTTTGCAATAACGACAACGAACTTGAAACCCTTTGTAAAAATGCCTTCTCGTTCTCACCACAAGTGTTAGTTGAAGAATCGCTTAAAGGCTGGAAAGAGGTTGAATACGAAGTTGTACGCGACAAATACGATAACTGTATTACAGTTTGTA
>CAZJCR010000299.1:0-3878 GCA_964544385.1 uncultured Bacteroidales bacterium | reverse complement strand
AATTACTGAGAGTTTTACAGGAGAAAGAGGTAGAACGGCTGGGTTCGAACAATCCGTTTAAAATTGATGTAAGGGTTATTGCCGCTACAAACCGGAACCTTGATGATGAGGTACGAAATGGAAATTTCAGATCGGATTTATACTACCGTTTAAATGTTATACCTATACATGTTCCGCCTTTGCGCGAAAGAAAAGAGGATATTCCAATACTAATAAATTATTTTATTGAAAAGTTAAACCGTAAGACTCGAAAAAATATAAACACAATATCGTCATCCGATTTGAAACAGTTAATAGAATACGATTGGCCTGGAAACATAAGGGAACTCGAAAATATTACCGAACGGTCGCATATACTTAGCACGGGTACAAAACTTAAAGTGAATTTTTCTTTTAATACAATTAAAAACACAAACACTCAAAATAATACTATTATATCGCTCGACGACAACGAAAAACAATACATTACAAAAATTCTTAAGCTTACAAACTGGAAAATAAGGGGCAAAAACGGAGCAGCTGAACTACTCGATATAAATGCTAACACCCTTGACTCACGCATAAAAAAATTAGGCATTAAAAAAATAGAATAAAATACGATATATCGTGCATGTACGATATATCGTATTTTACAAAGCCATTCAAAACACAACAAAATTGGCTATACACCTCATTTTCTGTTATTTACAAACTTCGGCACGGTAATTGGTTAATATATCATAAGTGAGATTTATCTCAACTTAAACTTTACTTAATATTAACTTTAAACAAATACTACCATGAACGAAGTATTAATACAAGGTATAATAATGTTAGGCTGCATACCTGCTGCTTACTTTATGCTAAAGGCAATTTTTAAAAAATCTATCATGTTCAGGTTTAGTTTTTTAACCGTTGCATTTACATTGTTTGTAGGATATTCCACTTACCTTAAAGGAGCAATTGGTTTATCGTCGTTAATTTCACTCCCGGTAAGTTTTGGGGTTGGAATTGTGCTCTATGCTTATATAAATCGTATTTTACGAAAACCATTGGAAAATGCCATCAATAACGTTAAAATTCTGAGTGAGGGCAATTTAAATATCAAAATTGAAAAAACAACCGTTGAAAATGAACTTGGAGTGCTTAATAACTCGATAAAACTATTAACCGAAAACCTAAACAACATTATATCTGAAGTTATTTCGGGAGCAAATAGTCTTGCCGAATCGAGCGAGCAGTTCAGCAACACATCGGAGCAAATATCAGAAGGTGCTACCGAACAAGCATCTTCAGTTGAGGAAATATCGTCGTCGATGGAGCAAATGGTTTCAAATATCGACCAAAATTATCAATACGCTCAACAGGCCGAAAGCATGGCAAATGATATGTTAGAAGGAATGAAAATTGTCTCGACCGGAGCAACAAAAGCATTGGAAGTAAACAAGTTAGTGTCTGAAAAAATCAAAATAATTAACGACATAGCGTTCCAGACAAATATTTTAGCTTTAAATGCTGCAGTTGAAGCCGCAAGAGCAGGAGAACACGGAAGAGGATTTGCTGTAGTAGCTGCCGAAGTTAGAAAGTTAGCTGAGAACAGCAAAAAAGCTGCTGAACAAATTGTTAGCCTGGCAAACGAAAGCTATAATCTTTCGGAGCAATCGGGCAATAAAATTGTTGAAGCCGTGGTTTCAATTGAAAAGACAGCACATTTGGTACAAGATATTGCGGCATCGAGCAACGAACAAAAATCGGGTGCCAATCAAATTAACAGTGCAATACTTCAACTAAATACTGTAACGCAACAAAATGCAGCATCGGCCGAGGAGCTTACTGCAAGTGCCGAAGAACTTTCGAGTCAAGCCGGGCATCTTAGCCATATTACAGCTTACTTTAATGTAAACGTAAAAAAATGAAAATAAAACTGCTACTGTTAAAAATACTATTTTAAAACTTATATTAATATAAGTATAACCAATTGTTAAAATAACATAATAAAGAAATTATTTACCCTATAATGAATTAATAATTTTAAATAGTTAAAGCCATGAAACCGAAAATAACTATATTATATGTTGATGATGAGCCAATTAACCTATTCCTTTTTAGCCAGATATTTGGCGAAAAATACAACGTAATTACTGCAGAATCGGGCTATGCCGGTTTAAACTTAATTGAAAATAATACTAACATTAATGTAGTAATTAGCGATATGAAAATGCCAGGAATGAACGGAATAGAGTTTATTCAAAAAGCAAAAGAATTATATACAAATATTTATTATTTCATTTTAACAGGCTACGAAATTACCCCGGAAATTGATCAAGCATTAAAAAACGGTTTAATTGCAAGGTATTTTCAAAAACCTTTCAATTTTCAAATAATCGAATCGGCTATAACTGAAAAATTAAATTCAATAATTTAAGTTATTATAACTAATACATATATTGTAAACTAATTTTTTGAATAACATAAGCACTGTTTTCAACACTTAGCCTCCAATAAAGTGTTAATTATATACGCTTTATATTGGAGCCTAAGTGCTGCCAGTAGCAATTACTCTTTAAATACTTTTTTTGTCGTTAAAACATATCCGTTTTTGTCAACAATAAAAGCGTTATAAAGTCCTGAACTGATATCTAAATCAAATGTAACTTTATTATTGTTAATTCTTTTCTCAATCATGATTTTCCCATTAATGTCAATCAATTTAAAAAACAAGTCTTGATAATTGAGTTTATTTTTAATTTGTATTTGGTTACAAAAAGGATTGGGATAAATTTCAATGTCCGTTTCATAATCAATTTGCGAAATTCCAGCCAATAGATTGCTTGGAAAACAATCACTGAATGATGGATTTAGATATTTTACAATTCCATTATCCCTAAAACAAATATGTTCCCAGTAATGTGTACCGCAAGTCGGTATGCTTGAAATGTGTCCTAATAACCCGTTTTTAACACTTCCAATTCCTTCAATAATATAGTCTGGATTATGATAAAACCAATGATTATCAACTTCAAATCGTTTTCGATAACTGCCATCAATTAAAACAGAGTCAATGTTTAAAACAATAGAATAAAAACCTCCATTCTTGTCATGCTTTATAGTATCGCCTATTTGTTTTGTAAAATCATAAAGCAAATATTCTTCTTCAAATCCGCCACCAATTATTGTTTGTCCCGTATAATAAATTTTTTTTTCCGATTCACGCAATCCACCAATCGTTTCAATTTTTGGATTAATCGTATCGCCACTTTCAAGGCATAGTTTTGAATATTCAATTTCGTTTATAGTAATATTACCGTCAATTGTGTAACGCAATAAAACGGTGTCAGGTGGTGTCTCTTCACAGGTTCCTGCATAAAAAACATTCCAATTAACATTCTGAGTTGGAAATGGAACATAATTTTGACTTTTTAAACTTATATTGACAAGTAAAGTCAATCCGAAAAAAAATAACATTTGTTTCATCAGCTAATAGTTTTAATATTATTTGTTTATTGGGCTTAAAATTATTGAAATTGAAATATAAAGATAATTGTTTACAGATAAAAAAAACTTTTTTCCAAAATCTTATTTCAATAAAGTTCAATTTGTTGAGTCGATAGTATATATTAAACATTACAAAAGCCACATATTTAAGGTATTATAAATTTTGGCACCAAAACCCAGGCTCTAATAACTACATTGCCCTTAATAATTTATAACCGCGCGTTATAAGTTGTTTTATTAACCAACCCACTCGCCATTCAAAAATCTATAATAAAATATAAACTGAAAAGTTAAATTTATTATTATTAAAAGTAATAAGCTGAATTTTGCTATTATCTCTTTGTCGGATTTATTACTCTGCCCTTAAATAATCAGCATTTGTTATGGTGTAACGATAATTTGTA
>CAZJCR010000298.1:0-3880 GCA_964544385.1 uncultured Bacteroidales bacterium | reverse complement strand
TTCCAAAATTTCGTCAACATGGTCATTTTCAATAATTGTTTCCCTATCGATAATAATTTCGTTACGTTCGATAGAAACAACTTCACCTGTATCTTCATCGACAAAATCTTCAATCCACGATTTTAATACACGTGCCGCTAACCTACGGCCGACTACTTTTTTTAGCCCCGATTTTGATACTTTAATCTCATCGGCTAAACCAAAAATTTCAAGAATATCTTTATCGCTTTCGAACCCAATTGCCCTTAATAACGTTGTAACAGGCAATTTTTTCTTTCTGTCGATGTACGCATACATAACCGAGTTAATGTCGGTAGCGAACTCTATCCAGGAACCTTTAAAAGGAATAACCCTGGCCGAGTATAATTTAGTACCGTTGGCATGTACGCTTTGTCCAAAAAACACCCCAGGTGAGCGGTGTAATTGTGAAACAATAACACGTTCGGCACCATTTATAACAAAAGTGCCCTTAGGTGTCATGTAAGGAACAGTACCTAAATAAACATCTTGAACCACGGTGTCGAAGTCCTCGTGGTCTGGGTCGGTACAGTAAAGTTTTAATTTTGCTTTAAGCGGAATACTATAAGTAAGCCCACGTTCAATACACTCTTGAATTGTGTAACGTGGCGGGTCAATACTATAGTCTAAAAACTCCAGGACAAAATTATTACGAGTATCTGTAATAGGAAAATTTTCGGTAAAAACGTTGAATAAACCTTCAGCTTTACGTTGTTCAGGAGTTGAATTTATCTGAAAAAATTCAGTAAATGATTTTAATTGAACTTCAAGGAAATCAGGATATTCGAGCTGATTTTTGATTGTTGCAAAGCTAATCCTTTCTTTATAAGTGTTCGAAGCCATAATCGTTAAAATAAATTGAACTTAAAAATAACAACAAAAAGGCTTAGTGCTATTTTAATAAGCACTAAACCTTGTAAGTCTTATATAAACGGAGAATTATTTAAGTTCAACTTCGGCTCCAGCTTCTTCTAATTTAGCTTTTAATGCTTCAGCTTCATCTTTCGATACTCCTGTTTTCAATTCTTTAGGTGCACTATCTACTACTTCTTTAGCTTCTTTTAAACCAAGACCAGTAAGGTCTTTAACAAGTTTAACAACTTGAAGTTTTTGCCCACCGGCCGATTTAAGGATAACATCAAACTCAGTTTTTTCTGCAGCAGCAGCAGTTTCACCACCTGCAGCAGGACCGGCTACTGCAACAGCAGCGGCAGCTGGTTCAATACCATATTCTTCCTTTAGGATGGTAGCTAATTCATTCACCTCTTTTACAGTTAAGTTCACTAACTCTTCTGCAAATTTCTTTAAATCTGCCATTTTCCTCTATTTTAAAATTATTTGTTTACTAAAAATTATATTACTCTTTTTCTGATAATGTTTTTAAAACACCTGTCAATTTTTGACCACCCGATTGAAGGGCAGAAATAACATTTTTGGCTGGTGATTGTAGCAGGCCAATAATATCGGCAACCAGTTCTTCCTTAGTTTTTATAGTAGCAAGTGCATCAAGCTGATCGTCGCCAATAAATATTGACTCTTGAACATAAGCGGCTTTAACTATAGGTTTTTTGCTAGTTTTTCTCAGCTCTTTTATAAGTTTACCCGGCAGGCTGGCCTGGTCGGTAAACATAACTGAGGTAGCACCTTTTAAAACACCGAATATTTCAGAATAATCAGTTTCAGCTTGCTCCATAGCTTTTCTAAGCAAAGTGTTCTTTACTACTACAAGCTCTATATCTTTTTCGAAACATTTTCTCCGTAATGAACTGGTAGCCTCTGCATTAAGATCAGAGATATCAGTTATATAAAAGTGGCTTGCTTCTTTAAGTTTCTGAGCTAACCCAGTAATAATGTCGGCTTTTTCTTCGCGCTTCATAACTCTACTGTTTTTTACTCTTCAATTGTTTTAACATCCACGGGGATACCAGGGCTCATAGTACTCGATACGTAAATACTTTTCATATAAGTACCTTTAGCGGCAGCAGGTTTCAATTTGTTGATAGTGTTGAGTATTTCGCGTGCATTATCCTGTATCTTGTCAGCATCAAACGATACTTTACCGATACCTGCATGTATAATACCAAATTTGTCAACTTTAAAATCGATTTTACCTTGCTTAACCTCTTTTACGGCATCACCGATAGCCATGGTAACTGTTCCGCTTTTTGGGTTTGGCATTAAGCCACGGGGGCCAAGTACCCTACCTAAAGCACCAACTTTTGCCATTACAGGAGGCATAGTAATGATAACATCTATATCAGTCCAACCACCTTTAATTTTTTCGATATAATCATCGAGACCAACGTGATCGGCACCCGCTTCTCTAGCCTCTGCCTCTTTATCGGGAGTACAAAGCACTAATACACGGGTTTCTTTTCCTGTCCCATGAGGTAAAGAAACTACACCACGAACCATTTGATTTGCTTTACGGGGATCAACACCTAAACGGATATCGATATCAACCGAAGCATTAAATTTTGTGGTGGTAACCTCTTTAACCAACTTTGCAGCTTCAGATAAAGAATACAGTTTACCTGTTTCGATTTTATCTGCAACTTTTTTTCTATTTTTCGTTAGTCTAGCCATTTTAACTCGAGGTTATTAATTAATTTTTACCAGGGAATTCACCTGTTACAGTTACGCCCATACTGCGTGCAGTACCTGCTACCATTTTCATGGCCGCATCAATAGTAAATGCATTTAAGTCGGGCATTTTATTCTGTGCAATTTCTTTTACCTGATCCCACGACAGTGACCCTACTTTTTTACGGTTAGGCTCAGCCGAACCACTTTTCAGTTTCACTGTTTCCAAAATCTGGACTGCAATAGGTGGCTGCTTAATGATAAATTCAAACGATTTATCAGAATACACGGTAATTATTACCGGTAATACTTTTCCTGCATCACCTTGAGTCCTGGCATTAAATTGCTTACAGAATTCCATGATGTTCACCCCTTTTGAACCAAGGGCTGGACCAACAGGCGGAGAAGGATTGGCAGCCCCCCCTTTTATCTGCAACTTGATTAATCCACTAACTTCTTTTGCCATAATTTAATAATTATTCTTTTACAACCTGCATAAAACTTAGCTCAACGGGTGTTTTGCGCCCAAAAATTTTAACTGAAACTTTCAGTTTTTTCTTTTCCTCGTTTACTTCTTCAATAATCCCGCTAAAGCTGTTAAAAGGTCCATCAATTACTTTCACAGTTTCACCAACAATAAATGGAACGCTGATCTCTTCGTCGCTTACTGCGAGCTCATCAACTTTTCCAAGTATCCGGTTTACTTCTGATAATCGTAAGGGAGTTGCTTCACCACCAGTACCAAGGAAGCCTAATACATTAGTGATGTTACGGATAATATGTGGTATCTCGCCCACCATTGCAGCTTCGATAAGTACATATCCGGGAAAAAAACTTCTCTCTTTACTGATTTTTTTGCCATTTCTTATTTGATATACCTTTTCTGTCGGAATTAAGACTTGGGAAACATATTCCTGCATATTAAGGTGGGCAATTTCACTTTCGATCTGTTCTTTTACCTTCTTTTCTTTACCGCTGACTGCGCGTACAACATACCACTTCTTTTCCATCTCTCCCCGTTCTCTGATTTTTAATAAAACATACTGTAAACGAGTTCCATTACCTTAGTAAATGAAACATCCATTAAATAGATGATGAGGGCTATAATAAAGGAAGCAACCATTACAACTATTGCGCTATTTTGTAACTCTGACCAAGTTGGCCAGGTTACTTTATGAACCAGTTCGTTGTAAACCTCTTTGAAATAAAGTTTAATTTTTCTCATTTCATCATAAAGATTAGCACGGGAGGAGCGACTCGAACGCCCGACACCTGGTTT
>CAZJCR010000297.1:0-3917 GCA_964544385.1 uncultured Bacteroidales bacterium | reverse complement strand
CTTCAATAGTATTATCGAGTATATCGCGTTGTTGGGCAAATGGTTTTTGGTTAATTGAAACAAGTAGCTCGCGCAGGTTTTTGCGCATAAATTTACGTGTAGCAGGGCCGCCAATTTGGTCTTGGTAACCGTCGGAAAAAAGGTAAACGCAATCGCCCTTATTAAGTTGCAAATCAACAGGCGTAAAAGGTTCCATAACAATATGGTGGGCAACTGGCATGCGGTCGGCTTTAAGTTCAATGGCAGTATTGTTAGTTATCACAATAGCCGGGTTGTAGGCTCCGGCAAACGACAAAACTAAAGTATCAAGGTTAACAATGCACAAAGCCATATCCATACCATCTTTGGTGCTGCCTTCAAAATCGCCCTGCTTAAGCGATGTAATAACATTTTTGCGCATTTGGTTTAAAACCTCGTTTGGTAAATTAACCTTTAGTTCGTTAACAATTTTGTTCATAAAGCTTACGCCCAACATGCTCATAAATGCGCCGGGCACACCATGTCCGGTGCAATCGGCAGCAGTAACTATAAGTTGGTTTTTGTTTTTACCTATCCAATAAAAGTCGCCACTTACAATATCGCGTGGTTTAAACAAAATAAAACAATCGGAAGTATTTTGTTTAAGCACCTCAATACCTGGTAAAACGGCGTGTTGTATACGCCGGGCATAGGTTATGCTGTCGGTAATTTCTTGTTTTTGGTGTTCAATTTCTTCTTTTTGTGCAACTACTTCGGCGGTGCGTTGTTTTACAATATTTTCGAGATGATTTTTTTCTTTAACTAATTTTTTTTCGCGCCAGCGTATATAAAATATTAGCAATACGCTAACAATAATTAACAAGGCAATGTAAAACCAAATGGTTTTATAAAAAGGCGGCCTTATTTCGAAACTGTATACTGCGGGGCTGCTCCAGTTGTTACTGTCGGAACTTGCAATTACCCATAATGTATAACGGCCATTAACTAAACCCGGGTAAGTAATTGAGCTGTTTTTTGTTACCGGCGACCATTTTTTTTCGTGTGGTTCAAGTTTATAACGGTAAACTACTTTTTTGGGGTTTTGTAAGTAAAGGCCGGCAAAATCGAATGTTAAATGGTTTTTGTTGTACGGCAGCGATAGTTTTTTAGGTGGCCCGATAAAAGCCGGTGTTGCAAAGCCCATATTGTTCCAGTTAACAGGTTCGAACATTAGCCGTACACCTGTAATATACACAACCGGGGTTTTAATTATTGTGTCGTTAGGCGTTGGTCTGTAACATGTTAGCCCGTTAATTGTACCAAACCATATGTTACCATTATTGTCGTTGGTAATTGAGTTTAAGTAAGTTTCGCCAAAAATAAACCCGTTTTGTTTGTCGTAATTATATTGGTGTAGTGGAATTTCAATATTATTGTCGAAAATAATTTTATTAAACCCAACATTGGTAGCCACAATAAGTGTATTATTGTTAATAAATAATAACGAGTTAATTGTTTTCGAACCCAGTTTTAAACCCGCTACACGAATAATAGTATCGGCATTAAAAATATATTTATAGATACCGTTGTTTGTACCTATCCAAATGTTATTGAACGTATCGGCGGCAAGGCAAAAAACATTAAGGTCGAAAAGGCCCTCATGTTCATTAAAATCGCGGTATGTATTAGTTTTAAATTCAAACGTTGCCAAGCCGCCCATTGTTCCCATCCAAAGGTTACCTTTTTTGTCCGATATTATTGTTTGAACCTCGGGGTTAATTAGCCCGTTTTGCTCCGATATAGTATGTATTTTATTTTTGGTAATATGGTTAAACCCTAAGTTTGTGGCCACGTATATCGACGAGTTTGGAGCGTGGTAAACCGCGTTTATATTATTATCGCATAAACCGTGGGTTGCGTTAATATAATTAAAATGGCCGTTAATAAATTGTGCAATGCCTTGGCCGCGTGTGCCAATAATTAAATTTTGGCTACTGTCAAAATCTATCGAAGTTACCTGGTTGCTAATAAAACCTTGTTGTTGGTTAAAAAACCGGGCTTGCATTTTGTCGTTATTAAAACTAAGCACAGCAAGCGCTTTTTCGTCGGTACCAACGCAAATGTTACCATTAGTCATGCTTTTAACCGCCAGTACTTTATTTCCCGGCAGGCCATGTTGGCGGGTGTAGTGTACAAATAACGGGCCGTGCCATAATGTTAGTCCATTGCCCATTGAGCCCAACCAAATGTTACTGTTGTTGTCGCAAAAAATCGATAAAATAAGGTTGCCGGGCAAGCCGTTTTCTATCGATATGTTTTGTATTATTCCATTTTTAAGGCTATAAAAGCCATTGTCGTTCGATGCAAATAAAACCTGCTTGTTAAGGCACAAAATATCCCAAATACGTGGGTCGGTTATACCGGCATTGGCAGCAAAGCTTTCGGTTATATATTTGCCGTTATGTATTTTTAGTTTAAAAGCCCCGGCATCGAGTGTGCCAAACCAAATACTGTTGTCAAAATCTTTTTCGATGCACGAAATGTAGTTACCTGGAAACATTACCGAATCGGCAAGGTTATTAACAATAAAGCCTTTGTTGTAATTAACCATGTTAATACCACCAATTGTTGCAACCCAGGTTTTGTTGGTAATTGTATCGCAAAATATATCGAGCACAAAATTGCCGGTTAGGCCGTTATTAGTATTTAAATGAGTTATAAAAACCGAGTCGGTGGTACAAATAACATTAATGCCGGCATCGTTAGTAGCTGCCCACACACGGTTTTGGTTGTCGGGGCAAAGTTTTAATACCGACGAACCCTGTAAACCATCAATATTGGTAATTGTTGACCATGTTTTGCCATTATAAATACCTATACCATTGTTGGTTCCAAACCAAATGTTATTGTCGGGGCCTTTAATTATAGTACGCACCTGGTTACCGGGTAAACCCGAATTTTGGTCGAAAGTTTTAAAGTTAACACCGTCGAAACATGCCGCGCCGTTTTCGGTACCTAACCATAAATAGCCAAGGGTGTCTTGATAAATACAAAACACTGTTGATTGTGGCAGCCCGTTGTCAATATTATAATTTGTAAAATTGTAAAGTTGGCTAAATGCATTGTTAAGCAGGCAAATAAATAAATACAAAAAAGTTGTTTTACGCTTGCTTATAAATATCAGGTTATTAAGGTATTTTAAAAAGCAGCTCATTTATGTTATTTGTTGGTTAATTGTTTAAAAGTAATATGCAAGCTAATTAACTTATTACAAAAGGGTTTTACAATATTTAGTTTTGTACCAAATTTAAGCGGTTAAAGCGTGGCAAATAAGCACTTAACTTAGGTATAATTGCGATGTTGAGTTTGTTTTAAGGGTTTTGTTTTTTAATAAATATAAATTGTCCGCCCTCGTCGCCGGTATTAATAATTGGGCTAAAGCCCGGGGTTTGGTTCGAGTTATTAATAACAGCCACTTTTAAATCGTTGTATAACTGGCTGGCATCAAAAAATTGGTTTTGGTTATTAATTAACGATTTAAGCAAATAATAAGTAAAAACCGAGTGGCCGTCTTTGCCGCCATCCATAACCGGTTCGATACCACCCGATGTAAGGGCAGTGCGCGATGGTTTTGCATAAATTTGGTTATAATATTTAAACGAGTTTTCATAAGGTATTGTAATTGTTTTACCACGGAAAATGTCGCCGCTAAAACAGGCATCGGCAATAAGGAACGTGTGTTTTGATTTAATACCGCCAAGGAAAGCCTGTATATCGGAGTTTGAAATTAACAGCGAAACCGAGTTAGTACTTGCATCAACCGGCACCCAAAACCCGCGGTTAAGCCTGTCGTTGTAATCGCCATGTCCCGAATAAAAAATAAGTACGTTGTCGTTTTCGGTTGTATTTGTCATAAGCCACTCGTACTCTTTAATAATATTGGCCCGTGTAGCCTGTTC
>CAZJCR010000296.1:0-3995 GCA_964544385.1 uncultured Bacteroidales bacterium | reverse complement strand
ATCTACGAGAAAAGCCTTTTAACCTGGCTCCCTCAACTGTTGCGAAAATAGCTAAGAATCAACCAGTTTCCTTTGATACCTTAGAGCGATTGTGTAAAGCTTTTAAGGTAGGCGTAAGCGATATTATTGAGTTTGAGAAATAGATTATATCAATATAGCAAGGTCTCGAATAAGTTCACATTACTATCATGACAGTAGCTTGGTGCTCCTTTAATCAACATCTTTTTCATGTACGTTAATCAAAAAGAAAATCATTTTATTCTCATACAAAACTGATCCACTGTGAGCATTCACGTGAATTACAGCAATGTAATCAGTATAGAAATACAAAAAACAATACCCAGCGAAAAGTAAAGAAACACAAACAAGGTGAATATGTAGTCGTAAATTGCTTCGAATAAGAAGTGATATATAGAATTTGAAATTTAGGGGGAGTGATATGGATAAGGCATTAGATAAGGATAATAATATTGTATATGCAGTCAATGCTGAATATGGGATTTATTTTTGTCCTGAATGTAAGAAAGTATGTTGCCTTAGAATTCCTTATGATAAGAAACATCATTTCTACCATCTTAGAATTGATTCAAATTGCAGCTTGTCATGTAAAAATGACAATCAGTACTTTCGAAGTATTGAAGTTCAGACTAAATGCAATAATGCTATAGAAATACTTACAAAAAATACAACAAAGGAAAACTGGTTTGAAGCTATAAATTGTTTAATAAAGTATAATCAACTTGATCGATTAAGAGGCTGTCATTATGCAATTCAACCATTGTCAAAATATTATAAAGAGAAGTATCTTTCAAAAACCATAGCGTATAAAATACTGATAGTAATTATGGATAATCAAAATGAATACATTTATCCTGTTGTGGAACTTATTGAAAGAAATGACTATTTATCAAAAAAAGAAAAGAAGTATCTCTATGAAGCATTGATTAGGAGAATGCCAGAGATAGATATGAATTACTTAAAATCTGTAGAAAAAAAGAAACTCGATATTGATATGATTGCAGCATTAGTTTCAAGGGGAAAGATTTTAAATCAAAGAGATAAGAGTGAATTGTATGAATATCTATATTCAACGTATAAATCTGTTCTTGATAAATCTCAGTGGACTAAGTACTTAGATAAAAAAAGAAGGGAAACTTCTCAGCAAAGCTTTACACTTTGGGGTTCCTCAGATATTGAATCTATAAAGCAAATTGTTAGTAATTACTATTCGATTAAATCTAAAAAATATGGAATGCAACGAGAATACAACTTATAATAGAATATGCACCGCTTTGTTGTTTGTTGATATCCGTTATCACTAAGGGGGTTTTTTTATGAAACGGTTCATTTATATCTCAATAATTATGTTGTTGTTATCTAACATCCTTATTGCTCAATCAAACTATTTTGAAGGATATGACGGTCTTGCTTGGGGTTCTTCCGTTCAAGATTTAAAGGATAAATATCCAGAAGTTGTCGAAACAACAGATAAGGAAGATAGAAAGTATAATCAAAGATATTTTATGATTACTTCTGGTAATTATGATCGAGTCTTTTTCTACTTTGACGATAAGTTTTACACTGGAAGAACAGTGTATAAAAACGTTGATGAAACCTTTACATTAGCTTTAATGACAAAGGTAGTGGAAGAGTATGGAAAGTTTACAGATTATGGTGAGTCAGAAAAGTCTGATAGTGATTATTACTGGTTTGAGATAAGCATTACAAAGAACTTTTCTGTAATGGTTGAAGCTTATGAGTATGTGGATAATCTTGGACGGATAACATCAAACATGGTTTTTATAACATATTCTGATGATGTGGTTTGGAATAAAGTCAGAGAATATGAGATTGAGCAAAAGAAGAAAAATATTGAGCTGTGATAATATTTATGAGAAATATAAGAGGGCGTTGCAATGAGTCATAAAAAGAAGAATTTTACGTGGTTAATTGCTCTGGTATGTGTTTTATTATTTTTTTATTTTCTAACAGGATTTTTTGTTATTCAACCTATTGGAGCAATCCCAGAAGGTAGAACAATTTGGTATATCAGGGTGGGATTAAATCTTCCTTTTATTTCATCTGCCGATGGGTTGCTACTAAAGAAAGATACTGGCGTAAGTCTTTTGGGCAGGGCGATTATGATGTCAAGGGTTATAGACCTAATTGATGATAAGATACTACTTAAATTACCATATAGTAGAATACTTTATAAGGTATCAACAAATGGTGTTGAATTTGAACAGTAGTAATATGTGAGCTAATGTTAGCTTCAGAGAGAAATGGTTGTTATGAAAAAAATTGTCAGCTCTATTTTATTGATTATTGCTGTCGCTACGATCAATGCACAAGATACCATTGGTCAACTTTCACTAAAACTATCTGGATCTGGTTTGATGATGGATATCTTTGATAATAGAGACACTACAAGGAATAAAGACTATCTGCCAAACAACCCCTTATCTGGTTCAATAGGTTTATTTTATAAGGGATTTGGAGGATATCTCGGAGGGGGTGTTTCTGTTGGAGATCTTGTTGATGGAATAAAAACAACATATAAAGATTTTCAATTATTTAAATACTATTCAACCATCGGATTTGATTTTTATTACCAGGACTATAAAGGCTATTATCATGATAATAGTAATTTATCAGTAATTGAGAAATATCAGAATATGTGTTTAGAAACATATGGGTTTAATTTCTACTATAAAATAATAGGCCCGGGAAACATCTCATTATTTAACAATATAGCAAAAAAGCAAACAGTAAAAACACCTTGGATTATTTATACTATAGCAAGCTTATCAGATAGAAAGATGAATTCGGATATACCTGTTTTAAATGAAATAGATATATATAGTTATCCTGACTTCAAGGATATAAAGAAAATAGAATTCATTATTCCGAGCTGTTCGATTGGTTTTGTTTTTCCATATTGCTCAAGTGCATTTCAAATAACACCTGGTTTAAGCCTTGGTGTCGGATACCCTATTAGTAAATGTCATCTTGAACCCATTATTGCAGTTAAAGGAAATTTCAAAACCAACATGCAGTATAATTATCATAATATGACCTTTGGATCAAATATTACTGCTGATTTTGATGCTATCATTTTCGATAATTCACAAGGATTTCAATTTATTTCTTATAAGGTTGATTTATATGTCGGTTATAATTTGAAGAAAAGTGTTTCAGAATCAAAATAATGGATAAAACAGCTTGTGCTTATATAGAGATCTAATAATTACAGTGAGGGGGCTTATTACTGAGTATTATATGATAATATATCCTGAAGATAAGAATAAATAGGAGGAATAAATATGATTTTCATTATTTGGCTAATTCAAGATATTATTGCAATTGTTGCATGTGTAATTATAGGAAATGAAAAAAATAGGAATGGTTTAGCATGGGGAGCCTTTTTTGGATTATTTGGATTACTAATACTTGCGCTTCTTCCACCTTTGGAGAGCAGGAAAAATTATGTATCAACATCAGCTGGGTCAAGATCTCCATCTGATACAGAAAAAAAGTGTATAACATGTGGAGCCTTTATTGATGTTGATGCAAAAAAGTGCCCGGAATGCGGTTCCACTAATTTCAGTAATAGCACAATAGGCATATCTGACTCTTTGAATACTAATATTATTACCGGTGATAATACCAGTGAAACTTGCACAATAGTATGTCCAAACTGCTCAAAACGACATAAACTTCAAATAACCAGTGACAAATTTTCAAGAATGAAATGTGATAAATGTAATAAAATGATAAACAAGAATAATGTTATGTTTGAGTAGTAGAATAATTTATTGGAGGTATGTAATGGATATTGTTGTATTTATAACTGTAAATATTTATCTCATAGTCCAGGGGATAGTGTAAAATCAAATTGTAATATACCCTTTTTTGACATATAATGGAGAAAATCTTCCGTATACGAGGCATCGCAATATGGCTTCTCCATTGTCTGATCTCATTTGGTCTGTAGC
>CAZJCR010000295.1:2430-4012 GCA_964544385.1 uncultured Bacteroidales bacterium | reverse complement strand
CGAGACCTATTTGAGAGAACTAAATTTCAAAATGACAAAGAACGTTTTAGGCTTAGTGAGCCAAATTTGTTTAATTTTTAATACCGTCCCAATTTTAATGGGACACTAGTGAATTGTAATAAGTTCTTGATCAGTAAACTCGGGATTGCAATTGTTAGAAAACCGTTGGCATCTAAATTTTAACTCCGAATCGTACATTTCGCTGATATACTAATATATAGCGATTAATTGTAAGGCTTTTTCCCTGGGGATCATATCTAAAAGATTGAGTGATGTTAATCTATTAAGATAGTGATTTTCAGGGATTTAACTAAATTTTTTGTACTTTAATTTGCTGATATTCAGCATTTTATATTTCTTTTTAATATTAAATTCAACTCTTAATTCGCATTAATAACACAATTATAAAGATAACCAGCAAAAAAATACCAAACCTAAACCGATACAATAAAAATTATTATTTTAGCCAATTAGTTCTTTGAGAAAATTATGTTAACAAGCCCCCAGTTTAACCCAAAGCTACAACCGTTACAGCTATTGCCTTAACAACCCGCTAAAATATACCGACCCGAGCGGGTATAATTGGCGCGATGAACACTATGCAAGTTGTTTTGATAAATGGGGTCCAAAAATTGCAGTTTTTATAGGTGCATTAGTAGTATCAACAGTTGCAGTTGGTTTAGGTGCAAATTTTTTAGTAGCTGGCGTATTATGTAGTACCTTAACTAATGTAGTAAATACCCGTATGTATGGAGGGTCGGTTGAAGATTGCGCTAAATCAGCAATAATAGGAGCCTTTACTGGTGCAATAACGTCGTTAACAACGGCAGGCATTATGTCACTAATTGGTAAACTGCCGGCTAACCCCAGTGAGTTGTTTTCGAAAATGGGCAGGCATTATATTTTCGATTTAAAAGTATACCGTTCGTTAGCCGATGTTGCTAAAAATACAGCCTTATCAACTGTAGCAAAAGATTTAACGCAAGGTATTGCAAATAATTTGGTTACCACAACAGTTGCTTCGGTTTATACTTCAACAGTAATTGCACAACAAGCAGTAAATATGTATAATTTTACCGATGGTTTTGTTGGAGTTGGTTTTGGGTTTGCCCAAGCAGGAGGGGGTGGTTACATAACTAATTGGGATATTGCAAATAATGCACTTGGTTATGTTGGTTCAAGTGATTGGGCGTTGGGTAGAAGCAAAGGAGATTTTGGTCATGGTGATTTTAAATGTAATTTATTTGTTTATGATGTTTTAACAAAAACAGGAGTAAGTCCAGGATTACCAAATCAAGCTGGTTTCTTTGCTAGATTATTAGGGCATGGGCCTTACCCTCCTTCGGCTGGTCAGTGGGCAAATCCAAGTTATAGCATTCCCGGCTGGAGAGTGCTCGGTTCTAATGAATTTCCTATGAGTGGTGACATAGCAGCAATTGGACATAATTCACTAAATGCAACCGGCCATGTTGGAATAGTTTTTTACAATGGTCGTACAATTAGCCAAAGTGCGATAACCAATCGTGTTTCAATCAGCAGTTGGGGTTTTAATCCTGGCGATGCTACTGTTTTTAGAAGATAT
>CAZJCR010000295.1:0-2420 GCA_964544385.1 uncultured Bacteroidales bacterium | reverse complement strand
TAATAATACGAACCAAGGCAATTTAAAGGGTGTGGCAATGTATTCTCCAAGAAAAAATGGAGCATATGATGTATTCGGGAATGTATCGGAAATGACTTCATTAAAAGGCATAGCAAAAGGTGGTAATTATAGATTATATGCCAACCAATGCCATGTTGATTCAATTCAGAGCTATAAATCCTGGCGATGCTACTGTTTTTAGAAGATATACCGGATATTAAAAGACATTAAAATGAAATTAACAATAAAGATTTTCGTAATAAGCTTATTGGTTTTAATAGGCTTGAGTTTAATTATAATTTGGTTCAGTACCTCCAATAATGAAAATAATATGAATTTTAACACACCTAAATCCTCATTGCCATATGAGAATGCTATTGATACAATAAACAAAAAAGTAATTGAATTAACGGCTGTTTCTGATTTGCTTGGAAACGATAACTTTTTAAGCGTAATAACATATTCTGACGAATATTTAGCTGAAGCTTTGAGATATTTAGCAAATCCCTCAAAAGGAGAGCAATCTAAGATTATTGCTATTTACTCAATGCAAAATCTTAATTATAAAAATTACTTGTCTTTTTTTGATAGTTGTACTAAGATGTATAAAGAAGGTAAAATAACAGAAAACGCCATTTTGCATGTTATAATACCTGGTACTGATTGGAACAATAAGATAATTAACAGTTTTTATAAACCAAGAGTGCGAAAAACATTGAAAGAACTAAAATTAATCAATGGTAACTCAGAAGATTTAATTGGAGTAGTAGACCAAGCTTTAGCAGGTAAATTATGGTGGTATAGAATAACAAGATAAACAGAAAAGCCGGATTTCTCCGGCTTTTCTGTTTAATACTCAGTTCTTTCATTCCAAATCTTAGGGTCACGGCTGGTATGGAACATCGCTTCCACTTTTACGGTTTGGGTTTGCTCATTAACACGGTAATGCACCAGATATGGGAATTTATCCACAGCCAAGCACCGTATATCATCATATTTTATAGCACAATGCAGGGCAGAAGTAGAAAGTTTTGCCGTTTGTTGTTTTATGGATTTATAAAGCCTGTCGCCTAAACCGGCTTGTTTTTCATTGTACCAGTCTACAGCTTCTACAATGTCGTTAAAGAACTCGGGGTTATATTCAACTGTAAATTTCATTTTCTGGCAGCCATTTTACGTTCAATATCATCCCAAGAAAGATAGCTATTTGGCTGGTTTTCATATTTTTTTATACGCTGTCTTACAATTTGTTTATGTTCTTCGGGAATTACAATATCGGCAACACTTTGTTCCGTCCACAAAACCTCGCTAAGTTGCTGCTTTTCAATGGGAGATAGTTGTTTTACAATATCAATTACCTGCTTAAAACTGAGTGGTACATTTAGCTGAATATGTTGTGCATTCATAGTTATAGCGTTTTAGCGTAATACAATTTGTAATTTAGCCTTTGTAATAAAGGAATCCAAGAAGGCATAAACAAGATTTTTGTCAGATGGTTCCAAGTGGTTAATGTCGTTTAGCCTGTTAAGTGTAGCCTTGTCAATAGCTTGTTCGGCACTTCCGGCCAAATAATCTAAAGAAACCTCAAATACATCAGCCAATCTTTTGGCTATGTCTATTGACGGGTTTGCTTCGTTACGCTCGTAACGGCCAATAATCTCACGAGAAATCTCAGCCTTTTTTGCTAACTCATTTTGAGACAAACCCTTTTGTTTTCTTAGCTGCGCTATTTTATCACCTATTTTAAGCATGATTAAACCTTATTATGTATGATGATGCATTGATTTTACAAATATAAGGTAAAATAATGCAAAATTAAATAATATAATTGTTTGTTCAAAGAGTACTATTTTATAGATTTATGTAGTATAATCCACAGATAAAATTTATAAACTTTAAGTGATATTGGAAGAATTAAAACAGTTTACTGTTAATGCAATTATATTTGCTAAAATTGACAAAAAGTTAAAAAAAATATCCATTTTTGCCTAAATTGCTAACTTATTAAGCAATTAAAGTAACTAAAGCGCACATTAATAATAACCCAATTGTTTTAACATTTTATTATAGTGCGTTACAAACAAACGCAAACAGTAATTTACACATGAAAAAAACGTTTTTATTATCAATAATTACTCTAATATCATCATTTATATTTGCCCAGCAAACAAATTATGTCGAAGTAAAAGGAACTGTTAAGTTAGACCGCACAGCCCTTTCGGGTGCAAAAATCGATATTTACGACGGACAAACATTTGTTCGCTCGCATACTGTCGATAATTCGGGCAAATTCACTACCCGATTAGACCTTAACAAAATTTATACACTCGAGGTACGGAAACAAGGTTATTTTACAAAAAAACTCGAGATTAACACAAAAGTACCTAAAGAAGATGTTGGCATTTGGGATTACCGCTTTA
>CAZJCR010000294.1:0-4043 GCA_964544385.1 uncultured Bacteroidales bacterium | reverse complement strand
TAACAAACCCACCAACAACGTTTATACCCAGTAAAAATATCGATAGTTTAATTTCCGAAAACAATAATAATGTTGACAGTAAAAATATCGAGGTTGATGGTAATTTAAGCCAAACACCGGTAGCCAATACCGTAAACTCCGGTTTTGATAACATTGCTACTGACGATAAAAATTTGAAATCGAGCTTTGATAGTGATAAGCCAATAACTGAAACCCATGGAAATAGCATTGTTGAAAATAATGTTGATAGTGTTATAACTGAACCAAAAGCCGAAAATGAATTTGTTAGCGAAATTATTATCGATGAACAAATTGAAAATAAGAATAATATTGACGACCAAAACATTAATATTATTGATACAAAAGCCGACAGCAAAAATGTAACAATACCTACCAAAAATGAGTTAATTGTTGAAAATAAAAAGCAAAGTGCCGACAATAAAAACATCAATGCCGAAACATTAAATACATCAAAAGGCGAGATTATGGCCGACAAGTTCAATACCAACCTTACATCGGTTAACGATATGCTTGCCAGTTTTGGTAAAGATAAAAACCTTGCCACTTTGCTAATTGAACGCCCGGTTACCGACCTTAAAAAGGCTATTAAACTTAACGACAGGGTTATGTATATTAACGAACTTTTTAATAAAGATGCGGTCCTTTTTAATACTACTGTCGATAAAATTAACAACTGTAAAAACCTTGACCAGGCATTAGCAATTATTTTTCAGAATTTTAACTGGGACCAGGCCAAACCTGCTACTGTCAGCTTTTTAGAGTTAGTTTTTAGACGGTTTACCCGATAAACATAAATTATATGCCAAAACTTGTTTTAGTGCCAACGCCAATTGGCAACCTTAAAGATATTACCCTGCGGGCTATCGAAGAGCTTACAAATGCCGATTTTGTATTGGCCGAAGATACCCGCACGTCGGGAAACCTGTTAAAACACCTCGACATTAAAACCCGGCTGCAGCCTTTTCATAAGTTTAACGAGCATAAACAACTCGACCATATTGTGCAACAAATATTAAACAGCAATACTGTAGCTTTGGTTAGCGATGCCGGCACGCCTGGCATATCGGACCCCGGTTATTTATTGGTAAAAGGCTGCATTAATGCCGGTATTAATGTTGAATGTTTGCCTGGCGCAACTGCTTTAATACCTGCAATTGTAAACTCAGGCCTGCCAAACGACAGGTTCGTGTTCGAAGGTTTTTTGCCACAAAAAAAAGGCCGCCAAAAACGTATCGAAAACCTTAAAACCGAGCAACGTACAATAGTGTTTTACGAATCGCCACACAGGTTGATAAAACTTTTGCAGCAGCTGCTCGATATTTTACAAACCGACCGCCAGGTATGCGTTTGCCGCGAACTTACAAAACTGTACGAAGAGAATTTCAGGGGAACGCTTTCGTCGGCAATTGCACATTTTAGCCAAAAAACCATAAAAGGCGAAATTGTTGTTGTACTTGCTGGTTGTAATTTTAACCAAAATTGTTCCACTGATATTGATGATGGACAAAACGATTTTGACAATTAAATTATTTTGTTAAATTTGATACCGGGTTCATGTATTTCAAAATGCTACCTAAGCTGAGCGGTTCGCTCAATTTAGGTACTATTAAGGTTTTTAAAAAAATATAAAAAATGTTAAGCGCAGTAATTGTTGACGACGAGCTTGACGCCATTGAGGCTATTAAGCTTATTTTAAAAGAGCATTTTCCTGATATAAATGTTTTGGGTTATGCCCAACATGTTACCGATGCACGCAATTTAATAATATCGGAGAAACCCGATATAGTGTTTTTAGATATTGAAATGCCAAGTGGTACCGGTTTCGATGTTTTAGAGGGCATACCCGAACGCAATTTTAATGTAATTTTTGTTACTGCTTATAACCAATACGCGTTAAAAGCTTTTAAATACAGTGCCACCGACTATATACTTAAACCAATTGATATTGACGACCTTGTACGGGCAATTAAAAAAATTGAATTGCAATTGGGCAGGCCGGGTATTGCCGAAGCTAAAATTGATAACCTGTTGCAAAATATTCAGGCCGAAAAACCCGAAAAAATTGCACTATCAACATCGGAGAGTATTGAGTTTGTTAAAATTGACAATATTGTACAAATACAAGGCGAGGGCAATTACAGCACCTTAAAAATGCTCGACCAAACCGAACTTGTAGTGTCGAAAAATATTGGTGAGTTTGAAGATTTGCTAAGCGATTACATGTTTTTTAGGCCACATCAATCGCACCTTATTAATTTAAAACATGTAAAAAAAGTTAACCGTTATGGTAACGAGATTGTTATGGAAGACAGTTCGATAGCATTTTTGTCGAGGCGCAAAAAAAATGCGTTCCTCGACCTAATGCTATCAATGGTACAAAAGAAAAAAGATTAAAAAATACTGTAAACAAGCCTTAAATTAAAACCAGTCGAAAAGTTTTTGGTGTATTGGTTATTCGCGTTTGTTAATAAGTAATTAATTAAATGGGTTTGAGTTGTGGTCAAAATGTATTTGTTATCAATCCATCGGTAGTTTATATCAAAACTAAAATTTAGCCTAAACCGTGGCGATATATAATAATTAAAATTAAAATCGCCGGCAACTAATGCACCCTGTCCCTCTATTCCGTAAATTAATTCCTCGTAGTTTGATTCGCCAAAAAGCTTAACATACGTGGCCATATAGCTAAATGTCAGGTTGGTACGGGTATTAGGGTAATACCCAATAGTATGCAAGTAGTTAAGGTTTATGCCGGGTGTCTTATGTTTTATTTCAATTAATGTTAGGTTATTCTCTTCCCAACCTTTTAAATACTCAAATAAGGCCGAAATGTCGAACGAGTTTTGCCATAATAAATTAACAGGTTTTTTGTATTTAAACTCTAACCCCACTGTGGCAAAAGCTGAATTTAAGGTATTATCATATTCAGTTGTATTATTGCTTTTTGTTGTTTGCGATGAAAAATAATAGCCGGGCGAAAATATTAACGATAAACGTTGGCCGCTTTCGCGTATAGGGGTATTGCCATAGTCCCAAAAATCGGCAAGGGTTGTAAAATATTTTGCATCGTGTTTTGGAGTAATAAAATTATTGGCAACAAAAAACGAGTCAATGCTTTCAATGTCTTCCATGCGTTTAATGCGCGAATCGAACGAACGCTTTTTTTTGAGCTGCGAAATTAGTTGCGCAAACTCAATTACCTGCTCATCGGTTATGTTTTGCGTAACACTACCTGTTTTTGTAAGTTCGTCAAAAATATATACAGCCTGTCGGGCATCTTGTACCTGCTCAATGCGCCCAACGCCGGCACTTAAAGGTATAGCAATATTGTTTGTTGCGTTGAATGCTTTATTTTTGTATTCATCATTTGTTGTAATAAGTTTTACCGAATGGTTGTCTGAGCCAATTTGTAAATTGGCATCTAACCCAAAACCCACAAATATTTCATTATTATATTTACGATTATTGCTTTTTAATTTTAAATAAGGGCTAAAACTAAAACTGCTGTTTGAATTTTGGTTTTTTGTTTCGGAGCTATTAAAACCGCCCGATAAATTAAACGATGCGCTCGATTCGCTTTGGTACTTGGCATTGTTTAAATAATGATAGTAATTTAAATTTATATCATTTCTAAAGGCGGTAGTTTTTCGTGATTCAAATTCGTTATCCGGAAATTGTTTAGCAAAATTATTTTGGCCCGTGAGGTTAAAATTAGTCTCTAACAGTTGGGTGCGCATGTTGGGGAGTTTGTACTTTGCTAAATCAAAATTGTTTAGCTGGCAAGTTCCGGCCATTGTAATACATAGCATTGTTGTTATTAATGCAAAGCTTAATCTATTCATAATTAATTAAATTTATGTTTAATAATGTTTGTAACAGTTAATATTGGTATTGTTGTTGGGCTTTTAAATTGGTTATCATAATATGTTATCATAAATTATGCCAAATGTAAAAACTAATTTTATGTATTCAATACTGTCCTAAATAATTTTTATTAAGATTATTTGTTCTTTAAAAGTAAT
>CAZJCR010000293.1:0-4054 GCA_964544385.1 uncultured Bacteroidales bacterium | reverse complement strand
GAAGCTGCCGAAAAGGTAGCCGTAGCATCGGTAATAAAAGCTGTTGATGTAAACTTAAAAGCGTATAATCATAAAGGTAAAGAGGTTACAAAAGCTAAACGAGCCAAAAGGTTAGGAGTAAGCTTTTCGTTAGACGAAAACATGATTGCGCCTCGCGGTATTAAACAGGTGTATATACGTATTACCGATCCTCAAAAACATGTTTTGGTACAAGAAGATGTGCCCATGTTCTCGTTTCAGGGCGAGGAAATTGCCCTGTCGGCTTTTCGCGAGGTTGAGTACAACGGCGAGGTTGTACACAGCGTGGTTTTTTACGAAAACAACGGCCCCCAGCTGCTTGACGGCATTTATGTTGTCGATATTTTTTGCGATGGCAACATGATTGGCACTACCGAAGTTGTTTTAAAATAATAATGCTAAAATTTAAACTGCATTTTTGCTAAAACCGCGAATGGCAAAGCATTAGGGTTGTCGAGGTACGATAAACGCCATACAGCATCGATACGGAAAAACCTGAAAACATTCTCGATACCTACTCCGGTCTCGGCGTAAGGTTTGTTAAGCACGTTAAGCCCTGCCGGAAAAAACAAGTTATTGCTGGTACGCGAGGCAAAGTCGCCAGCTAAAATTTTTGTAGTAGCAACCTCGCGCCATTTTAGTTTGCGTAACAATGGTACACGGTTTAAAAACAACCCGTTAAAATGGTGCTCTAAAATTACGGTAGCAAACTGGCTGCTTACAAACTCGTAGTAGTTCATAAGGTTAAACGCGTAATCGTCGTAAGCATAGGTTTGGTTGCCCTCGTGCAACTGGTGGAAAGGAAAAGGCGCATCGCCAAAAACTTTACCGGCGTTTATAACATAACGCAAATTACCAAAAGGGCTAAGTGGTACATTTTGTTCAACACTAAAATTAAGCTTATAATAATTAAAAGTATTGTTTAAAACTGTTGAATGGCCAAAAGTAAAACCTAAATTAAAAACCGGGTAATGAGTGCCAAGGCTCATACGTTCGAATTTGCCCATTATAAACTTTTCGTTGTATGCAAAACGGGTGTTAAGCAATAATTCGGTAGTGCTTATTTTATTAACACTAACAGTGTCGCCGGTAATGTTGGTTGTTGTAAAAGGTACGGTTTGCGATGCATAAATATTTTTGTTGCGCCACTTTAGCTTGTTGCTAAAGCCTAAAAACCATTCGTGTTCATAGTAACCGCCGTACTCTTTTACAGTTGTAAGCTTATCGTTTTGTTTACGGGCAAATATTGTCGACAAAATATTGTCCGATAAAAATGCGTAATCCGAAATGCCTAATTGTTCGTTATCGTAAAAATAATAGGCATTTGCGCACCTGCGTGGCGACACCTTAAACATGTACGTGCCGCCAATTCCGTATTTTAGTTTTTGGTCGCGGGTACCGTATGCTAAATGCGCGTTAAACATATATTTAGTGCTAAAATTGTTGCTTGTGCGCATGCTTAGTTTTACACGATGCCCCTCAATTGGGTTAAAGCTGTATAGGGTGTAGTAGGGGCCAATCTCAACTTTGTTTTTTACCCAATAGCCAGTTAGCAAGGTATTTATAAAGTTAATTATGTTGTTATAAAGTGGTACTTCCTGTATTGAATCAACCATTTGGTAAATTTTATCTTCGCGTTGTGTAAGTTGTTCGTGCCTAAGGTTTTGCCATTGGTTGGGGCTAATGTTGGTTGCACTGTCGAGTGTAATAGTTTCTTCGGCCATGTTTGGCGAAAAAAAGCTTTCAGGTAAACCGGGGTTAATAATTATGTTGTTGTACGACGTGGTGTTGCGTCCAAAAAAGCCATAATCGTTATTGGTAATAGCAAAATCGATAAACAGTTCTTGTTTTTTGGGAAACCATACCGAATCGTTTACCAAACTGTACCACTGTTCGGCAACAAAGCTTTTTACAAAGTTAATATTAACATTGTTGTCCATTTGTATTTTGTAGTTCTCGATAGCCCATGTTGTGGCACTTACCCAAAAATACCCGGTAAACACAGGCTCTTGGCGGCGTTTTGGTTTAAACGATATTTGGTAACACCAATTATTTTGGCGATATGCGCTGTCGATAAGGTAATATTTGTAGTACATTTTTCCAATATTGGCAACCGGGCTAACCATGTTTACGCCCATTATGGGTATAAAATTATCGTAAAAATTAAAGTCGAGGTACATTTTACCTGTAAACTCGCTAATTACATTGTCGTCGATACCCGATATTTTTGATGCTTTTATTATCTCTTTTTGGCGTTTGGGGTTGTTTTGATAATAATAGTCTGACAATGTTTCGGTAATAAAAACCGGTAAAAACGATTTTCCGGTAATTGCCGATGTGTCGATATAATCGAAAATAAACTTAAACTGTTTAAAAACTTTTTGGTTTTTGTACTCGTTGGTAATGTTGTTAATATCAATTTCAATTTTGTTGTAAACTTCGTAGCTAAAAAGTTTTTGTCGTGTTGGGCTGTTGCGCCATTTGTTGCTGGCAATATTGTCGAGCAGGCGGTGGGCAGGGTTTTTGCCTGGTAGTACAACAACTTCGTTAAGTTCAACAGTTTGGGGCTCAAGTTGTATATTAACCTGCTGAAATATGCCATTTGTTATTTTTATTACAGCAGGTTTATAACCAATATACGATGCAGTAAGAGTATCGCAAAAAGTGCGTAGTTCTAAAAAATATGTACCGTTAATGTTGGTAATTGTGCCGTTTGGCAGGCCTTTAACCGATATGTTTACAAAAGGTAGTGGCTCGCCGGTAGTTTGGTCGGTAATTGTACCACGAATACGTGTAACCTGGCCAAACGAGCTTTGGTGCAAAATTATTACTAACAAAAATATTATCCGGTAATATTTAATCATTGTTAAATAATTTGTTTTTAGGCTCTGAATAGCTGTTAGGCTATGTTTTATTTATTGCTGCAATACACAAAGTTTTGTTTGTGCTATGTTGTAATTACTTAAAAACCAATTAATATATCGAATGTTTTTTTTTGGCAATTGTATATTGGGTTTTAGCCAATAGCTCAATTTTGGTAAAGGTTTTAAGGTATCCGCAACTCAAAGTTTTGTCCTAAATAAACTTTTCTAACCTCTTCGTCTTCGCTTAAATCGTAGGCAGTGCCGGCTTTAAGTATTTTACCTTCGTAAAGCAGGTAGGCGCGGTCGGTTATCGACAGGGTTTCGTGAACATTATGGTCGGTAATAAGTATGCCAATGTTTTTTTCTTTAAGTTTACGCACAATGCTTTGTATGTCTTCAACAGCAATGGGGTCAACCCCGGCAAAAGGTTCGTCGAGCAAAATAAAATCGGGGTTAATTGCCAGCGAGCGCGCAATTTCGCAACGACGGCGTTCGCCGCCCGACAGTTGTATGCCTTTGCTTTTGCGAATGTGTTGAAGCCCAAACTCGTCGAGCAACGACTCAAGTTTTTCTTGTTGTTGGTGTTTATTAAGTTTCGAAAATTCGAGTATTGTTTTTATATTATCTTCAACACTAAGTTGCCTAAAAACCGATGCCTCTTGTGCCAAGTAACCAACTCCGCGCTTTGCACGTTTGTAAACTGGTTCTTTTGTAATGTCAACATCGTCTAAAAAAATATGGCCGCTGTTTGGTGTTATAAGGCCAACTATCATGTAAAACGATGTGGTTTTACCTGCACCGTTAGGGCCTAACAACCCAACAATTTCGCCTTTTTCAACCTGGAACGATACACCTTTTACAACTGTGCGGGTACCATAATTTTTTACAAGGTTTTCGGTTCGTAGTATCATAATAAATGTGTACGTTTTTTATTTTATTAAAAACTGCCTAAAAATAACTTATTTTTTGTGTTGGTTTAAAAAATAATTAAGGTTTGATGCAATCGTTGGGGAACATAACACAATAGTTGTTAAAATTATTGCCAATTTGGTTAACAGTTTGTTCAATAGTTTTTAAAAGCTTGTTATAATTATCAATTGGCAGCTCGGGTTCAATTTGTTGTACAATTTTATCGAGCTGTTCAATAATTTTCTGATTTTGTTCAATAAGTG
>CAZJCR010000292.1:0-4060 GCA_964544385.1 uncultured Bacteroidales bacterium | reverse complement strand
GTATTTCACTACACTTTGTTAGTGAAATACAACAAACTCTACATCGGGGTTATACATAAGTAAAGCGTTTGTTCGCATAGCTCCAACCGCTCAACTTAGGTATGTGTCAGTACCTGAATAAACACCAAAAAAAAATATCTAAGTTCGGAAATATAACTGGTGTTAATTTCAGTTAAAACGTTTCCCATATCTTAATATTTTTGAGATATAGCAACAAGAAATTATTGTTTATACAGTGTTTAATAATATCAATATCAAAACCTTATGGAAATGAGGAATACTGATACTAAAAGCAGATTTCAATTAGGGCATTCGTCAAAAAGCCGGATATTCTCTTATTTTGAAGTACTTAACAAAATTTTTAACTTGTACTGGACTATCAATATTGGGGTGGAGCAGAAATAACTAATAAGCAGGGTTACAAAAGAATTATAAACAATAATTATGCTTTTTTAAATGCGTAATGTATGTTTTTATAAAAGCAAAAACAGTGTTAAAAATTACTGTAATTTTTCGGGCCAGTAAAAGCGGTCGTTCATAACTTCGGTAATAGCTTTTGGTAAGTCGGTATAAATTTCCGATTTAAAAACACAACCTTTAAAACCTACTTTTATTAGTTGCTCAAGATAAGCTTTGTTTGTAAACATTGTAATTGCAATTATTTTTAGGTTGTAAAACTCCCAGTTTAAAAATTTTGCTGTAGCATAACCATCGAGCAATGGCATCGAAATGTCCATTAAAACTAAGTCGGCAGTAAGTTCAAGGTGATGGTCTAAAAAATATTTACCGTCGGTAAAAGTTGCAATTACATTATGGCCAAGTTTGTAGGTAATATAATAGCTCAAGCTTTCTAAAAAGTCGGTGTTATCGTCAACTATAATAATATTCATAGTGTATTGTGTTATTTTATCTAAAATAATTGTATGAAATTATCGAAAAATTATAACCTGTGCAATAGTATTATTTCTAAATATTTAGGGGTTAACCCTATTGTTTTGTGTTTTGATGTAAATAAAAAAGGTGAGCAATTACTTACCCACCTTTAAATTATTATGTTGATATTGGCTTAAACAACTCCTTGTGCTATCATTGAATCGGCTACTTTAATAAAACCGCCAATATTTGCGCCTTTAACATAGTTAATAAACCCGTCGGGTTCGGTTCCATAAGTAACGCAGGTATTATGAATGTTAACCATAATTTGGTTAAGTTTTGCATCAACCTCTTCGCAAGTCCATGGCAGGCGCATCGAGTTTTGGGTCATTTCGAGCCCCGATACCGACACACCGCCGGCGTTTGATGCTTTGCCCGGGCAGTAAAGTATTTTGGCTTGTAAAAATACTTCAACGGCTTCGGCTGTCGATGGCATGTTTGCTCCCTCGGCAATAGCAAAACAACCATTTTTAACTAATACTTTTGCATCGTCTTCGTTAAGTTCGTTTTGTGTAGCGCAGGGTAATGCAACATCGCATTTAATGCCCCAGGGTGTTTTACCTTCAAAGTATTCGGCGTTAAATTGTTGTGCGTATTCCGATATACGTCCGCGGCGTATATTTTTTAGGTCTTTAATCCATTGTAATTTTTCGGTAGTAATACCTTCGGCATCGTAAATAAAACCGTTCGAGTCGCTCATGGTAACAACTTTTGCTCCCAATTGTGTTGCTTTTTCGACAGCAAACTGTGCTACGTTGCCCGAGCCCGATACTAAAACAGTTTTGCCCTCGAAAGTAAGGTTACGTGTTTTAAGCATCTCTTGTGCAAAATATACTGTTCCGTAACCAGTTGCCTCGGGGCGTATTAGGCTGCCGCCCCATTGTATGCCTTTGCCGGTAAGTACACCTGTAAACTCGTTACGTATGCGTTTGTATTGTCCGTAAAGGTAACCTATTTCGCGTCCGCCAACGCCAATGTCGCCTGCGGGTACGTCGGTGTCGGCACCAATATGGCGTTGTAGTTCGGTCATAAACGATTGGCAAAAACGCATAACTTCGTTGTCCGATTTTCCTTTTGGGTCAAAGTCGGAGCCACCTTTACCACCGCCCATTGGTAATGTTGTTAAGCTGTTTTTTAAAACTTGCTCGAAAGCTAAAAATTTTAGTATGCCTAAATTAACAGTTGGGTGAAACCTTAAACCGCCTTTGTATGGGCCAATTGCCGAACTCATTTGTATGCGGTAACCACGGTTTATTTGTATTTCGCCGTTATCGTCAATCCATGGAACACGGAAAATTATTACGCGTTCGGGTTCAACCATGCGTTCTAATATTTTGGCATATTGGTATTTAGGGTTTTCGTTAATAAAAGGCATTAACGATTCAACTACCTCTTTAACTGCTTGGTGAAACTCGGTTTCGCCAGGGTTTTTGGCAATTACTTTTGCCATAAATTCGTTTACTTTTACATCGAGAATGTTAGCCATAAAAATTTTATTTTAATTGTTTAGTTGTTTTAAATATTAAAAAATGCTTTTGTTTGCCTAATTAATTGGTTTGCAAAAGCATTTTTTGCAGTAAAATTTCGGGAGGTAAAAATAATTTTTTATGGCTTTATTTCTTTACTTTATATAGTGGTTTACGTGTTTTACTTATATAAATTCAGAAATTCTCTTAGTAAAATTTAAAATTGAAACTTATTGTGGCTAATATTATTAATTGTTTAAATATTGTGCAAATAGTTTTTTTTATTACTTATTGGTAAGTGCTAAAATACTTTAACGCTATTTACTTGCGTGTGTTGTTTATAATTAGACCTAAATTTCGATAATATTATTTTTAATGGCATATTTAACTAAGTCGACAGTATTTTTAAGGTTAAGTTTTTGCATAATATGGTTTTTGTGCGATTCAACTGTGCGCACGCTTATAAACAGTTTATCGGCAATTTCCTGATTTGTAGCCCCGTCGCCCCACATTTTTAAAATCTCGGTTTGGCGGTTGCTTAATCCCGACATGTCGATATTTTGCTCCGGTGTATCGGTTTTCATATTGTTAATATACCGGTTAAGCAATAAGTTAGTTATCGATTTGCTATAATAGTCGAAACCGTTACGAAGGGTATAAATTGCCTCAATCATGTCGATACGGCTCGACTCTTTACCTAAAAATCCTTTTGCGCCCGATTTTATTGTTTTAATAATCGTTTCGTCGTTTTCGATAGCCGACACTACTAATAGCTTTATTTTAGGAAAACTAATTGTAAGTTGTATAATTAAATTTATGTTACGTACCGACAGCTCGTTTAAATTTAGTATTAAAACATGGGTTAAAATGTTTTTAAGTTTATCGGGCAATGCTAATTTGTTGGTACATGTAAACGATACTTTTATGTCGGCATTATTGTCGAGCATTGCCCCAAAGCCATCGAGTATTAATTTATGTTCGTTGTAAATTGCTACATTAATCATACTTGATTTTAGTTATTGTTTATAATTGCCGATGTTTTGTTTATTCCGTCCATAATTATTTTAAAAGGTTTTTTAAACCGAATGTGGTTAAAATATTTTGTTTGTGTAATTAATTGTTGTTGCTTCAAAATTTCCCATCGAATAAAGTCGGTTGCCGATGAGTGTTGTACTGAGAAGTAACCAATGTTCATTGATGTTACGTTGTGAAAAAAGTGAGAGCCCAGCGACGAGTCGAGCGGGTAGTTTTCGAGGCTTATTTCAATAATAACTTTTGCGTTCGATATTTGCGACCAGTTAACCGGAATGCCTAAAAAGCGGTCGCTGGTGCCCCAACGTCCGGGGCCAATAAGTACATATTTGCGGTTTTGTTTTATCATCGAGTTGTTTAAAAATTCAATTTCTTTCATCATCTCGAGCGTGCTAAGTTTACTAAATTTTTGGTTGTCGACAAATATAATATCTTCAATATCGTTAATAATACCATTGCCAAGGCTCGATTTTGTATAAAGCAGCATATCGTTTTTATCGTAATTGTCGATACTTGCATTTGGCGTAATTTGGCTGCCAACCAATGGTTTTATCTGTAAAAGATAAAATGTTGGTAAATTATTTTTTGATGGTGTAAGGTCAACGGCCCATTCAATTTCAACTGGCGAA
>CAZJCR010000291.1:0-4089 GCA_964544385.1 uncultured Bacteroidales bacterium | reverse complement strand
TGCTCCTTTAATACCTTTTATTAAAATAAAATATGTTATGCCCGATATTGCTAAACCGCCCCAAAGTGAGCCAAAATATTTGAGTGCTTTGTTATAATCGAAACTAAAAATTAACCTGCTTATCCATTGTACAATAAGCCCAACAGTAAATGCCACTATAACCGATATTAAAATTCCCGAAATTATGGTAAGGGCTTTAGCCGAGTTTATGTACTCAATTAATGGTAAAGCGTTGGGGTCGGTATTAATTTTAACAAGAGCTACGGCCACGGCTGCACCAAGTAATTCAAATACTATCGATACTGTTGTTGATGTTGGCAGGCCTATGGTATTAAAAAAATCGAGCAGTAAAATATCGACAAACATTACTGCCATAAATATTATCATTATCTCCGAAAACAAGAAATTGTGGGGCTGAAAAATGCCATTACGTGCAACCTCCATCATTCCGTTCGAGAACAATGCCCCTGCCAGTATACCTAAACTTGCTACAATAAATATTATATACCGTGGTGCAACTTTTGAACCAATTGCCGAATTCAAAAAATTAACAGCATCGTTTGCCACACCAACTATTAAGTCGCTAATTGCCAGGGCAAACAAAATAAAAACAATAATTAAATAATAATCCATTTTTTAGTTTTTTGGTTATGTGGCAAAAGTATTTTAATTAGTTGTTACTAATGTTAATTTAAGGTTAACTTAATTTAACCGAAAAGTTATACAACTGAACATAAATAACATTTATAGCACTAAACTTGTTTAGCTAAACTAAAAATTAATAATTACTAATATACTGTTACACAATGGGTAACATTTCGTTTTTAAGGTTTTGTATTTGGTTTAGCAACCTTTGTCGTGGTGGCAATGTGTTGTAAATCATATTTAACGACGATTGCACAACTTTTATATCAATATTGTTTCCAAAATCAACAGGTTCGCCATCAATATGTCCTTTAATATTATTTTGGGCCACAATGGTTATTTTGGTAGCGCGTATAATATCCATGTACCGCGATTTGTCTAGCCTTTTGTTAAAAAGTTTTATGGCAAGTTGCGGTGCCTCAACTTTAGGGAACTCTTTAAGTATGCAAACATCAATAAGGCCGTCGTTAATTAATGCATGTGGCGATATATACGCGTTGTTACCAAATTGTGCCGAGTTTGCAAAGCTTATTAAAAATGCTTTTGGGGTATAAAGCTTACCCTCGATAGTAATTTGGTATTGCATGGGCTTGTAGTTATAAAACTCGTTGGTGGCCATAACAATATAAGGTACTGGCCCGCGTTTTACAGTATTGGCATATAAATGTGCAACATGCGCATCAAAACCAATACCTGCAACGTTAACAAATTGTTCGTTGTTTATTGTTGCAGTATCGATACAAATTACATCGCGTTTATTAAGTATTTGTATTGCCGGCCTTAAAAACATAGGTATTTGTAAATGGCGTGCCAAACCATTGCCCGAACCTACTGGTATAATACCCATAATAACATTGCCATTAATAAGGCCTTTGGCAACCTCGTTAACAGTACCGTCGCCGCCAACTGCAACTACGTAATCGTAATTTGATATAGCATTGGCAGCTATTGTTGTAGCATGGCCTTTATATTGAGTGTATTCAATATTATAATCGAAAATATTTTTGTCAAGCTCACGGTCAATAACTTTGGTAAAGTTATTTTGCTTGCCAGTACCCGATATTGGGTTTACAATAAACAACAATTTACTTTTCACAATAATAAATTTTAATTAAACGATAGTGCTATGTAGCCGTGGTTGATCAGACGTGAATCCGTTGATAAAACGCCCATCCAGCCCCACCATGCTTTATAGCAGGTGTGTAGCCCGTTATTTTTATACATTAACGACTTTTTTAGTAACTGTTGGTTCAATCCAATTTTTCCCTCCAGTTGAAACGTCTAATATCTTAATTCCAAGTCCATTAGCGATAATTGTATTAAGTTTTCGACTTTCCTGATATTTCTTTCTATATAATTGAATTCTTTTATTATTCGGGTAAATTAAGTTAGACCATATCATAGTTTCATCTATAGTTGTAGAAATACTCTGCACATACATGCGTTGAGAGATTTTTACTCTTACCATTGAAATATACTCGACTTCTGATAAATCAATGTATTCTCCTTTTTTCATAAATAATAATAGTGTGTATTTAAACATTGTTCTTTTTTCGAAATCGAATAAGAGTCTATCTTTTACAGTTATTAAAAATAAACCAATCACGATTAAAATTGGCATTATAAAACAGTATTCCAAATTGATACCTAATCCAGCTAATATTAAGACATAACCAAATATTACAAAAGGTAATGGTAATCCTCCTAGTTTAATTTTTAATTCTTTGTGTTCCATTATTATTTTAATAGTTCTAAAAGTAATTTTTTAGCGAGTTGTGAAACTTTAATGGATCACAACGTACAAGTATATTTAAAGTAGGCGGTTGCGGGTTTCAAACCTAAAAAGTTGCAGAAAGGTTGAAGTGGGCTGCAACCCTTTATTTTACTACTGTATCGGTTATTTTGTATATATATTGTTGGCAATAGTTTATAATTCATAAATGCTATAATCTTCATTTTCCAAAACAATTTTATACCGATTTAATGTAGTTTCAGTCGCAAAGCTTCTCTTTAAAATTACAATATATTTAAGCCCTTTATCTTTCAATGACTTAATATATTCTTCATCTCTTATTTTATCATTAGTATTAACCCAACCCTTTCTATGTGCAAAATACATTGGCGTTGGATAATTACCACTATTAACTATTATTAAATCACTCCGAAGCGACAAACTATCAAGGTCTTTTTCAAGATTTAACAATTGCCTGTCTTTTTCTTTGATTCTAAAATCATGTTGCTGATTAGCAATGCCTTCTATTGATATTGCAATCAATAAAATTAAGGCTAATTTTGAATACTTAATTTTGGATAAGCCATACCCTGCAATAAGAGCCATTACTGGAACAAAAGGGATTACATAATAACTATGATGTGGAAATGTATATCCAGCCTTGAATATAACTATAGAGAAACTTATAAAAGTTAGTATAAATAAAAAATAAATCTTCGAATCTCCCTTTTTAATTGAATAGCCTAATCCATACAAAAAAACACCAAATCCTATAAATTTCAATGCAGTATCATAAAATTTACTCAAGGTATCGTTTAAGTTCTGTAAAATCTCGCTAAATCCTTGACTAAAACCCTTTCCCATAAAAAAATGCCAAAATCCGTATTTGTCAACAAGATAAGGTACCCAATAGTAATACCAGACTACTACAGGCAAAATCCCAATTAACGAAACAATAGAAAAAATTACTTTTCTTTTTATTTGAATATTTTTATCGAGAATAAAGAATACAAAAGCTACAAGTAAAAAACCTGAGGGCAGTTTTGACAATACTCCCAAAGACATTAATACTCCATAACAAATTAAATACAAGAAATTATTTTTGCTTAAAGTATTTTCCAAATAATTGCTCCCATAATAAATACATGCAATTATTAATGACATTGAAAAAGTATCCGGCATTACTTTTCTCGAAAATTGAAACCATATTGAGACAGCTAATAGTATCGTAGAATAAAATGCAACTTGCTCGGTAAAATATTTTCTTGTGAGTTTGTAAAAGTAAAAAAGTCCAATACTAGAAATAAGTAAATTTATTAAACGTCCATACCAATGTTGATAACCAAAAATCTTAGATATTATGTAAATCATATAATTTAGCAATGGAAATTCCATCCCGGTAATACCTGATTTTTCTCCAGCAATATCAATTCTCGGATAAAAAATATTGTTATCAACTTCCAGAAAGTTTCTTGAAACCATAGTCACGGTAGTCTGTCGCCAATTATGTCCAACCTCCAAGGGTGGATTAGTGATCCCAATCAGTCTGATGATGAATAATACAAATATCCAAAATCGTATATCCTTTAATGTTTTTCTTGTAATCATCTATTTTGCAGTATCAGTTCTTAAATTATTGCCAAAATTTAAATATATGCAACTTAATAATTCATTCTTTAACAGTTGTAATTTTGTTTTTGTACCTCACTTTT